>JAIDJW010000189.1 GCA_029052015.1 Paramuribaculum sp.
TCGGATATATGGAAAGTCGATGCCGGAATCAAATGGCAATTCGGAAAGAAACGCTGCTGTGAACTTGATTTGAAAGCAGACGATATTTTCAATAAATGGTCGCCGACTATGACCATAAACCATGCCGGTCAGGACTATAAGATGAAAGTAAGAGATATGACCCGCAATCTCAAGCTGACATTTGTCTGGCGATTCAACGGATTTAAGCCCAAAGACGTTGAAATTGATACCCCGCGTTTTGGCACAGGCAAGTAATTTAATGCCGGTTTATGATGAGAATTATATATAGATAAGTAACTCGCAAAAATTAGCTGCAGGTGATTTTTGAGGTTTGTTCGAGTGATTTTTGTTTGAAGACGAAGACGTGTAGCGAGCTACACAACTGAGACTGAAAGCAAAAAGCGCCGGGCAAATCCGAAAAGCGCCGCAGTAAACCACGAGCTACCAATGAGTTTGATAATATAAACTAATTTTTAAGAGTTACTTAGGGTGAAAAGTGCATATTAGCAGGGTGTATTGTCGCTCTTTTGGCGTATCTTTGCAACATTGTTTATGAGCAAGGACAAGATACAGAAGACCAATGTGGCGCGTCTGCTCGACAAAGCGGAAATCGCTTACGAGCTTGTGCCTTACACCGTGGACGAGTCAGACCTCTCGGCGGTGCATGTGGCCGCGGAGCTTGGCGAGGACATAGCGCAGGTGTTCAAGACCATAGTTCTCAAGGGGGAGAGAACAGGACACTTTGTGTGTGTTGTGCCGGGTGATGCGGCTATTGATCTCAAAAAAGCCGCCAAAGCCGCGGGCGATAAGAAGGCTGAGCTGATAGCGATGAAGGATTTGCTGCCGTTGACCGGTTATATACGCGGCGGCTGCTCGCCGATAGGCATGAAAAAGCGGTTTCCGACTTTCTTTCATGAGAGTGCGGCGCAGTTTGACGTCATATATGTGAGCGCGGGTGTGCGCGGTCTTCAGTTGAAGATAAATCCTGAAAGTTTAATGAGTTATGTCGGCGGCTCATTTGCCGACCTGATTGAGCGATGAATAGTTTTGGAAACATATACCGCCTTACGACTTTCGGCGAGAGTCATGGCGCTGCGATAGGCGGAGTGATAGACGGCATGCCGGCCGGACTGCTTGTGGATATTGATGAGGTGCAGCATCAGCTTGACCGCAGGCGTCCCGGACAGAGCGATATCGTCACGGCTCGAAAGGAGAGCGACAAGGTGAAAATTCTCAGCGGTGTGTTTGAAGGGCGCACCACGGGCACACCTATAGGTTTTGTTATTGAAAACACAGACCAGCATTCCGGCGACTATGACAATATGAGAAATATCTACCGTCCGTCGCACGCAGACTTCACCTATACATCAAAATATGGACTGCGCGATCATCGCGGAGGCGGACGCTCATCGGCTCGTGAAACAGCCTGCCGCATTGTCGGGGGAGCTTTTGCGGCGCAGGCGTTGAAGCAGAGCGGCATTGAGGTTTTTGCCTATACGTCTCAGGTCGGAGGTGTAAAGGTAGAGGCTCCGTACAACGGATTTGAGGCATCTCAGGTCGACACCAACGCAGTGAGATGTCCCGACCAGGAAAAGGCCCGCGAGATGATTGAGCTTATAAAGCGCGTTAAATCGGCCGGCGATACAATCGGCGGCACGGTTACCGGAGTTATCAAAGGATGTCCGGCAGGACTCGGCGACCCGGTGTTCGGCAAACTTCAGGCGCGCCTTGCCGCTGCGATGATGGGTATAAACGCTGCAAAAGGCTTTGACTACGGCCTGGGCTTTGACGGTGCCGGAAGTCTTGGCAGCGAAATGGCTGATTTTTTCACAACCGATGCCGACGGCAGCATAACCACTCTGACAAATCATTCAGGCGGCATTCAGGGAGGCATAAGCAACGGTCAGGATATATATTTCCGCGTCGCTTTCAAGCCTGTCGCCACATTGCTGCGCGATATTGACACCGTTGACCGGTCAGGCAATCCCGCTGTGCTGCACGCCAAAGGACGCCACGACCCGTGCGTGCTGCCGCGTGCCGTGCCTATTGTCGAGGCTATGGCGGCTATGGTGATATTCGACTCCCTGCTTCTCAACCGCGCGTCAAGACTATGAGGGAGGCGGTGCCATACCGCACGTTTGCCGATTTCCTCGCGGAGCGTTTCAGCGGCAAGATGCAGAAACTCACGGTGGATGCCGGATTTACATGCCCGAATCGTGACGGCACGGTAGGAACAGGCGGATGCATATACTGCAACAATAGCTCGTTTACTCCGCAAAACGGTAGGGGAGCGCCGGTTGCACAGCAGATAGCTGCTGCAAAAAGTTTTTTTGCACGCAAGTATCCTCAGATGCGTTATCTCGCTTATTTCCAGTCTTACACCGGCACTCATGCTCCGGTGCCTGCGTTGCTGAAGCTATATCGGGAGGCCCTTGCCCAGCCGCAAGTCGACGGAATTATCATCGGCACGCGACCGGACTGTATGCCTGACCCACTCCTTGCCGAACTCAAGGCGATGAGGCGGAGCACTTTCGTGATGGTGGAATACGGTGCGGAGAGCTCGCATAACTCTACTCTCGAAACCATTAACCGATGCCATAGCTGGGAGCAGACCGTCGATGCTGTGGAGCGCACCGCGGCCGCAGGTATTGAAACAGGTCTGCATCTTATAAACGGACTGCCCGGCGAGACTCCTGATATGATGCTTGCTACCGTGGATGCCGTGAACGCACTGCCGGTAGAGGTGGTGAAGTTTCATCAGATGCAGATAGTGCGCGGCACCGAGCTTGCCCGACGTTACGAGCACGGTGAGGCAAATGTGTGGGACTTCAGTGTGGAGAGCTACCTTGACATTTGCGTAGAAATCGTGCGCCGTATGCGCCGCGACATAGCCATCGAGCGGTTTGTGTCGCAGAGTCCCGCATCAATGCTTATAAGCCCGCGCTGGGGACTGAAGAACTATGAGTTTACCGCCCGCCTCCTCAAAAAACTATTATTGTCAAAGTTTTGACAAAAGCTCCGAGCCGGTAAATAGATCTCCCGGTGGTCAGGGGGATGCAGGGCTGTCGCATGAGTAGCAGTTAGATGCCGGTCATGAAAGAGCTGCATCGCAGCCAAAAGTTGCGTTAGCACCGTATCAGTGATAGGCCCACGCAGCTCTGCAGCGCTTGTATGCGGCTACTACTGATACGCCGCTATGCGGCTCATTGCGGCGCTGCCGCTTATTACCCACCATAAAAATCCACTGAACCATTATCACTCATTTCACACTAAATGAATAAATCTTACCATAGGCAGCAGTATATCCAAAAATGGGACGAACAGAAACTTCATCAAGCTCTCAGGACTTGATGATCAGTCTAAGTTTCTGGTCGGATATTCACGACAGTTCACAAGCATTAGGGGCTATTTCTTGCGGTTGCGGACGCTGCGGGTCGCAGCCGGAGTGGAGCGTACTGAGCTGCTTTTTTTCGCTTTCACTCGTTTTGACGGGCGTCGCGATGACACTCTGCCGCTGTCGCGTTTCTTGCTTTTCGGTGTGTCTACCGCAGTGCTGTCGGATGCTTCGGCAATAGCCTTGTTGCGCTTCTCAAGTTCTTCGAGCGAAGGCACCCAGATGTTTTTGTCAAATGATTTCAAGCGATTCTCAATGCTGTCCTGCGCGTGCTTCAGGTCATCGGCATCGGGATAGAGCTGCGCCATGGATTTGTTGCGCAGATTGCGGGTCTTGTATATCTCACCTTTGTAAAGTCCGAGATTGAAATAGTCGTCGTAAGTGCTTTGCGGCAGATTGTTGTCGTCGTCCGTAAATATAAGCTGACCGATGAGGTGAGGACGCAAATCGGCGTAGCGCACCCAGAACATTGGATACTTCACCGCTTCGTGACCGAACTCCTCGGTGCGGTGCAACACTGGGCAGAGGGCTTCGACGCGGGTGCGCATCCGTCCCTCGGTGCGGTCAAATTCCCAGCGCTCCACCATATAGTAGCCGAGCACCTCGGTTGCAGGTACATCGCTGTCGTCGATGGCAAACACCGGATGCTTCTCGCTGTAACCTTTGCCTTCGGTGTAATAAATGTGGAAGCGGTCAAGCATATCGCGCACTTTCAGGCGGTATTCGTCTGAAAACACTTCGCGTCCGTCAAGATATTCGTATGCCGCAAGCTGGTCGGCTGCGAGCAGACGCATCATTATGCGGAAGAGGTTTTCCTGACCGTCAACATTCTGTTCGGGATAATATAGCGCGGCGTTTGCGGGGTCTTCGAGATTGAGCGAGCGATACACCACCTTCATCCACGCGAGGTCGGCGTCTGTGGCATCCGCCGATTTGATTTCCATTCTCTGCCGGGCGCGGTCGCTTACTGATGTGCGTGATGTCTGGGCGCTGCGGTCGCTGCGGCGCGTCACCGCGCTACTGCTGCTCTTTTGTGCGAAAGCGTCGGTTGCAGAGCCGAGGATAATAACTGCGGCGGCAAAAGCCGTGCGATATATATGTTTACTTGTCATATTCATGATGTCGGATTTCAATTTACGGTGACTTCAAGCGGGCTGAGGGTGCGGGTGATGCCGTCGGGTCCCACAGCTTTTATGCGTGATATATAGAAGCGCTTGCCGCGGGTCATCCGTCTGAAAGATTCTTTCTGGCGTTTGGAAAAATTCGCGCCGTCGCTCACTTCCGGTATGGCATTGCCCATAGAGTCGAAAAACACGGTCTCGAATCCGCTGACCTTGAACTCTATGTCGAGCACACCGTCGTCAATCGCCGCTCCGATGCCGCTCGCCGCCATGAGCGCTGCCTTGGATATGGGGCGGTCGCCTTTACTGCGTCCGCTGCCAGCCTCGGATGCCGCTACAGGAATGTAGGCTGTCGGGTCGGGGAGGCGCCGCACCTTGAATTCAATAGCCGCAACCTGCGAGGTACGACCGTCAGGAGTTTTGGCGCTGACGCTTACTGTGGCTTTTTCGCCGGGATTTGTCGGGCGTGCAGTCCAGTGGTCGCCGGAGCGTGTAAGAGTGCCGTTGGTCATGGTGGCGCTGACTGAGCTTTGAGGCACACCGGGCACGGAAATCTCCACCGGGTTGTCTATACCTGCATATAGCACATTCATCATTGTGGCTGAAACGGTGGCTACCGGATCCATCACCACATAATCGGCGGTGAAGTTGTGGCGGCTGGTGGTGCCGTCGGGTCTCGGCATCTCGAGATAGCCGCTGTAGGTGTAGCTGCCGCTGCTCTGCGGCACAAAACTGTAGACCCCGGAGCCATCGAGCTTGCGTCCGTCAACAAACACTGCCGGACGGGCTGTTGTGTCGACTGCGGCGAGCACTATATTTGCTTTATAAGGATTGCCGCGCATCACATAGCGGCTTTCTGGTATCACAAAGGCATTCAGTTCGTTTACTCTCACATCGCCCGCGTCGACAGCCGCAGCAAGTGAACTCAACGCCTCTCCTTCGGCATAGAGCACATCGTTCTGCAATTTGGACAGGAGAGCCACAGCTGCCACTACCGGCTGATTCTCAAATTTCACGACTTCCCACGACCGGCTCGCATTAGCGATATTGCCGCGTCTGGGAGCGGTAGAGAGCATCGCTTCGACTCCTCCGCGCGCCGCGCTGTCGGTAATCATCGGTGCCACAAAAGCACGGTATGAATCTACGGCTTTGCGCAGGGACTCTCCGCGACGGTCCATAGGATTGAGCATTACCACAGAGGCCGCTTCGAGATTCTCACGGTTCTCTATGCTTTCAGGTGATCCTTCTGCGCCGTCGGCCTTGCGCACTATGGCATATTTTAGCGAATCGATAGTCGCATATAGCTGCGAGGCTCTGGTCCTGACCTGCAGGGCGCGTGCATACCATGCGCCGGCTTTGTCGGGATTGGTTGCGGCGGCGTGTTCCAGCGCGGCAAACACTGCGTCGTTGCGTCGCGCAAAATTATCACTGGTATGCGACAGGCCGTCCTGTACCTGCGTGAAGCCGTCAAGCACATCGCTCGACACATTCAGCGCAAGCATGGCGGTGAGGACGATATACATAAGGTTTATCATCCTCTGCCTCGGTGACATCCTGATCATTGACTGACTCATGAGCTGAACAGTTGGGGTTGTTTATCGTGTCATGTTCATGGCGTCAGCGCGCCTCTCCGGCCGGAGAGGCATGAAACATATTTACTGTCATCGCGTTCAGCATCTGCTCATACACCTTGTTGAGGTGCTGCATATTGCGCGTGAGCTTCTGAGCTTCCTCGCGGTAGGCTTCGGAGCATTCCGCAGTCTGCTCATACATGTTTTTCATCTGGCTCATGCCGCGGTTCACGCTCTCGATGGCGTCGAGCTGTGACGACACGCTCCTGAGCTGTATCTCGTAGATGGTGTTGAGTCCTGCTATATTGCGGTTAAGCGCCTGCATCTGCTCCATATATGATGCGGCTCCGAGTCCGGCGCTCTCCGCGCTCATAGCGCCGTCGCCGGCGAGCGAGCGATAGCTTTTGAGGAGAGCTTCGCCGGCAGCGTTGAGCTCTGCGGCGGTTTTGCCCAGACGGTCAATCTGCTCCGCTACTTCGGACGACACCGCAGCCGGCATAGCTGCGGATGCGGTGCTGCCTCCACCACCGGTGACTATAATGGTGCCTCCGGCAGTACGGACGCTTGCATCGCTGACGGCGGATGCCGCAGGAGAGGATGTGACTTTGTTTTCAGTGCCAACTGATTCGCCTTCGGACAAGGTGTTTGCCTTGCCGGTGCCGGCGATTACCGGAAGGATTTCCTCCCAGTTGGCTTCGCGTGGCGGACGGTCAAAAGCAGTGAGGATAAACATGAGAACCTCGGTGCTCATGCCGATTGACAGCAGCAGGTCGCCTCCGCTGTAGTGGAGTATCTTGAACAGTGCGCCGAGAATAACGATGGCTGCGCCGATACTGTAGGCTATATTGAAGAAACGCTGTCCTTTCTCGCCGGATAGGAAGCGCTCTATCACATTCTTGTATCTTTTTATCTTTCCCATATTATTTCTTTTTCTTCTGACCTTTGGCAAATCCTATATGAGTGCGCACGCAGCGAAATCCGATGTATGAGCGCTGCTCGTTCTGGTACTCCCACATTCTTATATCCGAGCGCACATTATGGGCTACGTCCTTCCATGAGCCGCCGCGCACAATCTTGCGCTTCATGCGGTAAGGGTCGTTTTGCGCGGCATCATACCTGTACTCGGGGTTGAGGTCGCTCATCTCCTTGCTCACACTCTCTGTGTAGGCGGTGGATGTCCATTCGCTCACGTTGCCCGCCATGTCGTAAAGACCGAAATCGTTTGGAGAATATGTGCCTACACGCGATGTTATCACATGGCCGTCCTGCACATAGTTGCCCTCCTGCGGCTTGAAGTTTGCATAGAAGCATCCGTTGTCCTCGGTCAGGGGCAGGTCTCCCTGCCAGGGATATTTGTTGCCGGTGATTCCCGCGCGTGCCGCATACTCCCATTCGGCTTCTGTTGGCAGGCGGTATGGTTCTACATAAATGCCCTCCTTGCCGAGCGAGCGGCGCAGGAAGGATGTTCTCCAGGCTGCGAATGCATTTGCCTGCTCCCAGCTCACACCCACAACGGGATAGTCGTTGTAGCCGCCGTGGCTGAAGTACATTCTTACGTATGGCTCGTTGTAAGCGTTGTCGAAGTCGTTTATCCACGCGGTTGTGTCAGGATATACATTTACAATGTAAGTGTTGACGAAATCGTAGTCGCCTGTAAGAGCTCTGGAGATGGTCTGACGGATTATCTCTCCGTTGTCGTCAATCCATGCGGTATCTTTCGAGACAACCGGTAGGGTTTCGTCCACCGGCAGGTCGGTGTTGTACTGTCTGCGCCGCGGGTCGAGACGGTTTTTGCGCTTTGCCGCCTCGGTGTGGTTATATACCTCATAGCGATAGTTGAGCTGCGTGGGGTCAAGTTCGGTAGCTCCGGTGATGGGGTTTGTGCGGTAGAGGCTTTTGATAGCACGCTCCTCGTCCTCATCGGGGTTGCGCCAGGGTATGGGCTTGTTCCAGTTTAGGTATGGCGTCACGGGATTGCCGTCGCGGTCCTCCTCGATTTTGAACTCCTCGTTGCCGCCGTAAGCGGGGTCGGCGAGGCGCTCGCGGATAATAGAGTCACGCACCCAGTAGATAAACTGTTTGTACTCCGCGTTAGTCACCTCGGTTTCGTCCATCCAGAATGCATCCACGCTCACTCCGCGTGCGTCAGCGCGTGTGCCCCATATTGAATCCGCCTCTTGCGGACCGGCAATTATAGAGCCTCGGTCAATGAGCACCATGCCGTAGGGTGTGGGCTCAGACCAGGTCGACGCGCCGATGCCGGTGAGCTCTCCTCCTGCGGAGTGGCGTCCGGATGCCGCGCATCCGGCCACTGTCAGTGCGGCTGCCGCCGAAACTATATGTAGCGCTATGTTCTTCTTCATAATTACATTATGCGTATGCTCTTTTGTTTATGTCTGTTTTTGTCCGAGAGGTCCAGCTTGACGCTGTAGCCCGCGAATATCTCATGGCTGCCACTGCTCGCGTGTGATATCTCGGTGATGGGATAGTCGTAGGCGTAGCCGAAGTAAAATCCCTTGTAGTCCACTCCGAGAGTGAGGCTCACTGCATCGTCGTGGCGATAACCAACGCCGGCGCTTATGAGCTTTTTGTAGCGGAAGCGTGCTGTGGCTATAGCCCGGGTGTAGGTGAAGTCTGTCATCACAAGCATTGACGGCATCACTTCAAATAACGTGTTTTTTATTGCTATATTGCCTCCTGTCATCAAATAAAGCGTGCGCGCGGGGCCGAATTCGTATGTCCGCAGCTTTTCTTCGCCTGAACTGCTGTTTTCAGATGAGAATGACACTCTGGGGCCATTGATATGGGTGCATGACACTCCAGCCCAGAATGCGCGGCGGGTGTACCACACTCCCGCGCCGAGGTCAAACGCAGTGCCGCTGACATCGCTGCGCGGAATCGCTTCATCGGTTTCCTCGTGGTAGTCGTCATCGTCAGGAATGAAAACTTCCGAGCCTCTGAATTTGTCACTCAGGATTCCTGGCTGGATGCCGACGGAAAGAATGCCGCCAAGCAGTTTGAGCTTGTAGCTGAGTTGCAGCGACACTCCGAGGTCGGTAAAAAGTCCCGTTTTTTCCTGACGGACGGCAACACCGGCGCCAAAGCGCTTGCTGCCAAGCTTGAATGGAGTGTCGGCTACTCCGACAAACGCAACCGGCGCATTGTCGATACCAACCCATTGCAGGCGCGAGCCCGCACGGATTCTCACAAGGTCGGTGAGGCCGGTGGCTGCCGGATTATAAAACGACGGCACCTCAAAATAGTGGGTGAGCAGCACATCGTTTTGCGCGAAGATGCCGGTCCACGCGGTGACAATCATACAGATTAGGAATACAATACTTCTGCGCATGGACTATTCGAAATAAAAACTCAGCACAATCATCTTGGAGGTTGCCCTGCGCAGTGATTGCGTTATTTTCAGTCTGTCGGGCTCTTCACAAAGATCCGGACGGTTGTGGTCAAGAACATCGGTCATGCCGAAACAAAACTTTATCTCAGGGTTGAGTTTGAAATAGGGGAGATAAAAATCGCATCCGATTCCGACTGTGAGATAGCAGTCAAATGTTTTCAGCTTCAGATAATCCGTGCGCTTTTTGGCAACATCTACCGCCGGCATCACACCGGCCGTGACATACGGCCTTGAGTTGCGGTAGCGCACCGATGAGTATTTAATGTCCACCGGCACCACAACGAGCGCACTCTTGATGTTCTGACGCAGCGTTTCGCCAAGAGCCGGCTCGGCCATCTTTATGTCGCGGCTGCCGAAAAACAGACCCGGAGTTAGGCGGATATTGAAGTAATCGTTGAGCCGGAAGTCCATCAGTCCCCCCACATTGAATCCCGGAGCATAGCCGGGCTGGTCGGCAAACCATGTCTCGCCTCCCTCGGTAATGAATCCGTTGTGGCTGAAACGCAGGTCCTGTGCGTTGACACCCACATAAAATCCTGCATGCCAGGCTCTGCCATCGCTGTAAGGCCGGTTTAGCGGCCCTCCAGAGTAGTCAATGGCGCCGACACTGCCGCTTGCCATACAGCAAATCGAGGCAAATAATATCTTTATAACAGTTTTCATCCACTTTTTTAAACGAAGCAGTGGCGGTATTATTGCCTGATGAGGCATAACGTCACTTTGTGAATGAAAATAAATAGACATCAGAGTGTTTTGTAATGTTAAAATTGCAGCCGGGGGCGAAAGTTTTGTTAACAAAACGATATTTATATCATGCTTGTTATAAATTAATAGGTGGAATAACCCTACCTTTGCGCCGCTTTTTAAGCGAGTTTTCAACAAAACAACCATTATGCCAAACATTCTTACGACTCTCATCGAGAAGCAGGCTTTGAAGTATGGCGACCGTGAGGCGCTTAGCTATCTTTGTAAAAGCGTGTGGACACCAATAAGCTGGAAAGAGTTGCATGACGAGACAGACCTCGCGGCGTATGCTCTTGAAGCACTCGGAGTGGGAGTCGGTGACAAAATAGCGATATTCTCGGGCAACCGTCCGCAGATGATAGCGCTTGATTTCGCATCATTCTATAATCGTGCTGTGCCGGTGAGCATCTACAGCACCAGCACCGCAGAGCAGGTTAAATACATAGTGGACGACGCTGCCATAGAAATAATCTTTGCCGGCGACGCCAAGCAATATGAGATAGCCCGCGAGGTGCAGCGTATCACACCCTCTTTGCGACAGATTGTCACATTTGACGAGGTGGAGCGTCAAAAGGATGACACCACTACTATGACGTATGTCGACTTTATACGTCTCGGCATGAATGCGACAGTAGTCGGTCATCAGGAGGTTGAGCAACGGCGGGCGGCCTCCGCTCCCGAGGATATAGCGGCGATAATCTACACATCAGGCACCACCGGCGAGCCGAAAGGAGCGGTGCTTCCCCACTCATGCTTCAATGCCGCTATGGAGATTCACCGTGAGCGCCTGACAATGCTCAGCGACCGCGACACATCAGTGTGCTTTCTGCCGCTGAGCCATATATTTGAGCGCGCATGGACATATTTCTGCCTGTACACAGGCATGAAAGTGAGTGTCAACTACGATCCTCATGACATCCAGACGACGGTCCATGACCGCAAGCCCACCTGTATGTGTTCCGTGCCGCGCTTTTGGGAAAAAGTCTACACCGCCGTTCAGGAAAAAATCGCCGAAATGGGAGCCTTTCAGCGTGCTGTAGCGCACAGAGCGCTGAAGATAGGCCGCAAACGTAATATTGACTATGCCCGCCTCGGCAGAAAAGCCCCCTGGTGGCTTGAAGCGCAATACCGCTTCTACGACAGCAGGGTGTTTGCTCCGATGCGCAGAGTCATAGGCATCAATCACGGCAATATATTCCCGACTGCAGGCGCGCCGCTGTCACCGACGATCGTTGAGTTTTTCCAAAGTTGCGGCATCAACGTTATGATTGGTTACGGACTCTCTGAAACCACCGCCACTGTCACCTGTTTTCCGATAGTGGGTTATGAGATAGGAACGGTGGGAACAGTTATGCCGCGCGTGCAGATGAAAATAGGGGACAACAACGAGATTCTTGTAAAAGGGCCGACTGTGACGAGCGGGTATTACCACAAACCGGAAGCTACCGCCGAGGCATTTACTCCCGACGGATGGTTTCGCACCGGCGATGCCGGCTACATAGACGCGTCCGGCGCATTGGTGCTTACAGAGCGCATAAAAGACCTATTCAAGACATCAAACGGCAAATATATTGCCCCGCAGGCTCTTGAGAGTCGCCTCGGAGAGGACAAATACATAGAGCAGGTTGCAGTGATAGGCGATCAGCGCAAATATGTTACCGCAATAATTGTACCCTCCTTCCCGGTCCTCAAGGAATATGCCGCCAATAATAATATCAGCTACGGCACCATAGAGGAGCTTGTGCATAATCCTGCAATCGTTGCAATGCTGACCGAAAGGATAGGCAGATTGCAGAAAGACTTCGCTCCATTCGAGCGCATAAAGAAATTCACTCTGCTGCCTCAGCCCTTCACACTTGAAAACGGCGAACTCACCAACACCCTGAAAATCAAGCGTCCCGTCATCAACACCCACTACTCCCGCGAAATCGACGCCATGTACGAGTAATGCGTACTGTAGGGACATTGCTTTGCGATGTTTCCTCCCCTCGCGAGAGGTGGGTGAGGGAGCACCGTAGGCGAGCCGATTATCCATTATCTCCTGCCTCCGGCAGTCTGAGGAGAAAACGCTGCGCTGCAGCTCATCCTTTATGCCAAAGCCGCTAAACTCCTCAATTTTTTTACAAGTGTGCATTTTCGCAGAAAGCGAGTTGCATAGCTGCGTAACTTTGCAGAAATTAATAACTTAAAAGCTTATAGCGTTATGAATTTCACACTTACCCCCGGCGTTTACGCAGCTCTCAATCTTCTCTCCAAAGCTACCCGCAGCAAGGTGCTCGAAGCGGCCTTCGCATTCGTTATATGCGGCATACGCCCTACCAATCTCTCGAAGAATCTCCTGGTAATGTTTATGATGGTGGTGGACAGCGCATCGGAAGGTAAACTGACGTATGTTCCTGACCAGCCGGAAGATAATCAAGCTACAGATGATAAATCTGCCGAAGAGCCTGCACCCGCAAAAGAGCCGGAGCAGGAAACGACTCCGGAAGCGGTATCCCAACCTGAACCTGCGCCGAAAGCGAAGCTCCCTTATCACACGCCCGGCTCAACAAGCTTGCTGCGCGACTATGAGATGGCTGTCACCCCCGGCTTCACGAAGGTGAAAGGTTTGCGCCGCCGCAAACG
Organism: Paramuribaculum sp.; assembly: GCA_029052015.1. Classification (GTDB taxonomy): domain Bacteria; phylum Bacteroidota; class Bacteroidia; order Bacteroidales; family Muribaculaceae; genus Paramuribaculum. The sequence continues at coordinate 12,865 of JAIDJW010000189.1, forward strand.
CAACCGTCAGGCTTTAGCTGTAAAATAATGTGCAGAATTATGATGAAATAAAAAAGCGGATGACGCGCATACGCGCCACCCACTTCTAAGAGATTGTCTGGAATTTAAATTACTTCGCTTCTGAGGGTCTTGTCAGCGTCTTTTTGCCCGCTCTTCAGTCACGTTGCTACGGCTACGCTCCATCATCGCAAGCAAAAATCCATCTGACAATTCCTCTCAGAATCTACATTATTCAAATTTAGACAATATCTAAACTTATTCGCTGTTTGCGCGGGTACTTCTATTCTTTTGTCTTGTTGCTCTTGGATTTGCTTACCTGTTTGGGTGTGCCGAGTTCGATGACTGCGGAAGTGGCGTCGGCGCTGAGTATCTTTGTAGAGATGAAGCCCGGCGCTTTGGCAAGGAACGCGCACAGGGATTTCGCAAAGGCGAGGGTGTTTGCCTGCGCATCTGATGCGGATGCGTGAATACCGACATTTATATATGTGATACAGAAAGATTCATCCTCGCCTATGTCGAATTTGCCGCCGACAGTGTGCTGGCGCATCCATTGGTCGATTCTTTCACGAATCATTACTCCGCCGTAGCTTTTGTCGAAATCATAGTCCCAGTTGTCCCAGCATTTCAGCGTGAGTGTTATCTGCTGTGAGTTGGCGGCAGGAGATGCGGCCGAAACTGGCTGTGAGAAAAACAGCAGGCAAAGTATAACTATAACCGGTGTGATAACCAAGTGTTTCATTATATATACATTAACATGTTAATATAAAGGGTTGAAAAAATCGGCAAGATGTGCGTCAATATATTACCGCACTTCTTGCCGATATATGCGAATCAGTGGATTACATCGAATCCTGCGTCACGCAGGCCTTTCTTGACTTCGCTGATGTGCTTGTTGTTTCGGGTTTCCATTTCCACGCGGAGCGTGCATCCGTTAATCTGGGTGTTGGAGGAGTTGCGCTCGTGCTGCACGGAGAGGATGTTTGCTCCGAGGTCGCCGATGATGCTGCACACTTTGGAGAGCTGACCTGGCTTGTCGGAGAGGTTGATGGATATAGTGGCGTCGCGTCCGCTCTTGACAAGGCCGCGGGTGATGACGCGGTTGAGGGAGGTGACATCGATATTGCCGCCGCTGACGAGGCACACGACCTTTTTGCCCTTGATGGGCACTTTGTCAAACATGGCTGCGGCGACCGAAACGGCTCCGGCACCTTCGGCAACGAGTTTCTGCTGCTCGATGAGCTTGAGGATTGCTGCCGCAATCTCGTCGTCGCTGACGGTCACAATCTCGTCGACATATTTCTGGCATATTTCGAAAGTGTTGACTCCCGGTTCCTTCACGGCTATGCCGTCGGCGATGGTTGAAACGGAGTCGAGGTGCAGGCGTTCGTTTTTCTTGACGCTGTCGGCCATGGAGGGAGCTCCCTCGGCCTGCACTCCGTAGACTTTGACGTCGGGCTTGAGAGTCTTGATGGCGAATGCCACTCCGCTGATGAGGCCGCCTCCGCCTACGGGCACGATAACAGCTTCGACATCGGGCATCTCTTCAAGGATTTCGAGGCCGATTGTGCCTTGTCCGGCAATTACGAGCGGGTCGTCGAAGGGGTGCACGAATGTGTAGCCGTGTTCTTTCTGCAGCTCGATGGCTTTCTGATATGCATCATCGTAAACTCCGGGCACCATGCACACTTCGGCGCCGAGCGCTTTGGTGGCCTCGACTTTAGAAATGGGGGCGCCTGCAGGGAGGCAAATAAGCGACTTGATGCCGTTTGCCGTAGCGCTGAGCGCCACACCCTGGGCATGGTTGCCGGCAGAGCAGGCAATCACTCCTTTGGCTTTTTCTTCTGGGGTGAGCTGTGATATCTTGTAGTACGCGCCGCGGAGTTTGAATGCTCCGGTGTGCTGTAGATTCTCAGGTTTGAGATATACCTGAGCTTCAGGGTTGAGTTTTGTGACTCCTATGAGACGCGGATGACGCGCCACGTCCTTTAGCACTTTAGCGGCATTGAACACATCCGCTATGTCGAGTTCTGCCATGGGTCTGATTGTTATTTGATGATTGGTTTTGTTTTGGTCAATGTATACGCGCCTTTTGTCGCGGTGGCACAAAGTTAATCAATCCAAGTGTAATTTGTTTCAAAATTTTTGTAATTTTGCGATTGTCACCGTCAAGCCGCGGAACAATCCGTCGCTCTCCCGGCGTTAATATTTGCGGAGCAGTGATTTGCTGCCGCACTGAATGTCTAATTTATAATTGATACTAAACAGATGTCAACAATAACCAAAGAAGCGGCCCTGGAATATCATCGTCAGGGCAAACCCGGCAAAATAGAGGTGATTCCGACCAAACCCTACAGCACCCAGCAGGATCTTGCGCTGGCATATTCGCCTGGCGTGGCATATCCATGCAAGGAGATAGAGAGCCGTCCCGAAGATGTGTATGAATACACAGACAAGGGTAATCTTGTGGCGGTGATTTCAAACGGCACCGCGGTGCTCGGACTCGGGGATATCGGTCCTCTCGCCGGCAAGCCGGTGATGGAAGGCAAGGCTCTTCTTTTCAAGATTTTTGCGGGAATCGACTGCTTCGATATTGAGGTTGCCGAGAAGGATCCCGACAAATTCATCTCAATAGTAAAAGCCATATCGCCTACTTTCGGGGGCATAAATCTGGAGGATATCAAGGCACCGGAGTGTTTCGAGATAGAAAAACGCCTTAAGGAGGAGTGTGATATCCCGGTGATGCATGACGACCAGCACGGCACAGCCATAATCTCTGCGGCAGGTCTGCTAAACGCGCTTGAGATTCAGGGTAAGAAAATCGAGGAGATAAAGCTGGTGGTTAACGGAGCCGGCGCGGCGGCGGTGTCCTGCACTCGCCTGTATATAGCTCTTGGAGTCAGACAGGAGAATATTGTGATGTGCGACAGCCGCGGCGTGCTGACCGAGAGCCGCACGGACCTCAATCCGCAGAAGCGCGAGTTTGCCACAGCCCGCAATATCTCTACCCTTGCTGAGGCGATGGAGGGTGCGGATGTTTTCCTCGGTCTTTCGGTAAAAGATGTGGTGACTACCGAAATGGTGCGTTCGATGGCTCCGAATCCGATAGTGTTCGCTCTGGCGAATCCCGACCCGGAGATTGCCTACGAAAAAGCAATGGAATCGCGTCCGGACCTCATCTTTGCAACAGGCCGCAGCGATTATCCAAACCAGATAAACAATGTACTCGGCTTCCCCTACATATTCCGTGGCGCGCTGGACTGCGGCGCCACCGCCATCAATGAGGAGATGAAGCTCGCGGCAGTGAGGGCCATAGCGCGCCTTGCCAAGGAGCCGGTGCCTACGGTGGTTAATGCCGCATACAATATGAACGGTCTTGAGTTTGGCAAAGAATACATTCTGCCGAAGCCCCTTGACCCGAGACTGCTCACCTGGGTGGCTCCCGCGGTTGCGCGCGGAGCGATGGAGAGCGGCGTGGCACGCCGGCCTATCACCGACTGGGGGGCATACGAGGAGCGTCTGCGCAAGCTCATGGGCTATGACAAGAAACTGCTTCGCCGCATCCATGACCAGGCGAAAGAGCATCCGAAGAGGGTGGTTTTCGGAGAGGCGAACACAGACAATATGCTTCGCGCCGCAGTCATGGGCGCTAAAGAAGGCGTGTTCATACCCGTGCTGCTCGGCAACGAGGAGATGATTCAGAAGCGTGCCGACCGTCTGGGACTCGATATTTCAGGCATAGATATTGTTAATCTGCGCCATGACCGCGAAGCCTCCCGCCGCCAGCGCTATGCGTCGCGTCTCGCCGCGCGCCGCCAGCGTCAGGGACTCACCCTGCCTGAGGCGCAGGAAAAAATGTTTGACCGCAACTATTTCGGCATGATGATGGTAGAGGAGGGGGATGCCGATGCATTCCTCGGTGGCACTTACTCCGCCGCCCACGGCATAGGCCAGATAGCCGAGGAGGTTGTGGGCATCCGTCCGAGCTACAAGCATTTTGCTACACTCCATATTATAAATACCAAGCGCGGCACATTCTTTATCTCTGACACGCAGATAAATAGGCATCCTGATGCGGAGGCGCTCACGGATATAGCGCGACTAACACGCAATTCAGTCGAGTACTTTGCGGAAACCCCGGTTATGGCTATGGTTTCGTACAGCAATTTCGGTTCTTCTTCCGAGAAGGAGTGTGAGAATGTGCGCACGGCTGTTGCAAGGATGCAGCAGATGTATCCCGACCTTGCAATCGACGGCGAAATGACGCTGAATTATGCACTCAACAGTTGTCTTCGTGACAATGTGTTCCCCTTTACCCGACTTAACGGCAAGGAGGTCAATACCCTCATATTTCCCAACCTGGCGAGCGCGAGCACAGCCTACCGCATGATGCTTGAGATGGGTCTCGGCGATGCTATAGGTCCAATTCAGATGGGTCTTAACAAACCGGTGCATTTCGCCGGAGTCAACGCCGCTGTGCGCGACATTATCAATATCGCAGCCATAGCCAGCATAGATGCGGCGGTTCTCGAGCGCACCGGAGGCACAGCCGACAAATAATCATGACCGGCGGAATCACAGCAAGGATAGTAATGGCAGCCGTAGTGTTTGCGGCGGTTGCCGCTATGCATAGCTGCGACCGCAAAAAGGAGTTGCCGGAAATGCTGTACTCCTCCCCGGAGCTCACTGTCACCTGTGACAGCATAATGGCCAAAGGGCACCCGCTTGTGCGAGCCGAGTCTGCGGCAAAAGTGATAGTGGGCGACAGAACAGTAGACATTCCGGACCAGTGCTTTGGCCCCGTGCTTAGCACCTCGTCCTCTCTTGTCGATGCGGCTTATTCATTGGGCGTTTCGGCTACAGAGGCGTTGCTGAGTGCCGACAGTGTCGGGGCTGAGGAGTGGTTTGAAATCTGGCAGCGGGGAGCGCTTATGGATTGTGAGCGTAGCCGGGAGCTGCTTGCGCGTGCGGTGTCGCCGGGCATGACTGTAGATGATGCAGGCTGGCCGCTGCGCACCACCCGCGGACTATGGGTGCTTGCTGCGCTCGAGGTGTATCGTGCCGGAGGATCCGGCGAATGGCTCGGATTCGCATCGGAGGTAGCGCGCAATATCCTTGCCGCAGACACCGCGGTGATACTTGACCGGCACACCGGGCTTGTGCGCGGCTATGGAGCGATAGGTCAGTGCAATGCCAAGCAGTGGCCCAGATGGATGGACAATGTAGGCAAATATGAATGCATGACGCTTCTCGACAACAGCATAGAGGCCGGTGCCTGCAATGCCCTTGCGGATATGCTTCACTCTCTTGGCGACAAGGATTCGACCGTATGGCGAAGTAAGGCTTCCGACATAGGAAACGCCGTGAATACTTATCTGTGGCAGCCCGACCAGAGGCGATACGGAGAGTTTCTTTATGCCGGTGTCTATCCTATCGCGTCGCGCATAGCCGACAATGTTGCCCAGCCGCTTGCGATGCTTCTCGGCATTCCCACAGACGAGATGTGCTCGCTGATATTGCGCAACACTCCCCGTCTGAGCGTTGGTATGCCGGATTTTTATCCGAGTCCTGCGGGCACGCCTCCTGTAAGTGCATCCGGCATCTCGCCAATGCTTGAATCGCTGTGGGCGCTCGCCGGAGCTCATTATTCCTCCGGAGGCAATGTTGACGCGGCATACGCGTCTATATTGCGCAATGTGTTTGCCGGCAGCACAGTCAGCTTTCAGGCGGCCGCCGCCTCATCCACAGTTGCCTTGCGTGTATTCGCCGGATTGACTCTGAAGGATGACCGACTGGAGTTTCATCCGTCTGTGCCGCATTTTTTGCGTCACGGGCTTAAGCTGTCGGGAGTGAAATACAGGAACAGTGTGCTGGACATAAATATAAGCGGCGGCGGCAACCGCATAGCCGGTTTTGCTGTTGACGGCATAGAGAGCCGGGCTCACTTTGTCGACAGTGCTCTTGCCGGCCGCCATCGGGTGGACATTCAGCTTGCAAATAATACATTTGCCGGCGATGAAATAGCTGTCGCAAATCAGGAGTGGACTCCCGGAGTGCCTGAAATAGAATGGAAGGCCGACCGCAAAGGTGTGATTACTGATCATTCTCCGGGTATAATGTATTATATGTATGTCAACGGCGCACTGTATGACACCTTTAATTCGACAACATTTACACTTCCTGATGCACAGGCGTTTGAGAGGATATGTGTGGTGCCGGTATCCAAGTCGGGGCTGTATGGTCTCAGCTCATCTCCCCATGATTATATTCTGTCGGGAAGTGTAAAGACAGTCCAGGCGGAAGATTTTGCGGAAGGTGGAACAGCTCTGGTTCGTGACCGCAGACTTTCGGCCCGTTTTGTCGAGACCTCGGAGAAATGCAATCCATTGATAGTAATAGAAGCGACGGTGGCGTCAGGAGGCAACTATATGTTCAGGCTGTGCTATGCCAACGGTTCTGCGCCGGAGCGGTGTGCAATCCGTTCGCTACGTATCAACGGCAAATCCGCAGGCGCTTTCGTGCTGCCTGGCAGAGGCGACGGCTGGTGGCTGTCTACCGGCTATTCCAACGCTCTGAACGCTCCTCTGCGCGCGGGAGTCAATGTAATAGAAATAGGATATATGCCGGAGAGCGGCGATGTCATAGCCCTCATCGACTATCTGCGAATAACTGCACTATGAAACGTATAGGTATACTTAGCGACACCCATTCATGTTGGGATGACCGCTATGCAAAACATTTTGCCGACTGCGACGAGATATGGCACGCCGGTGACATAGGGGATATATCCATACTCCGCCGGCTCCAGGATATAGCACCCGTAAGAGCTGTGTGCGGCAATATCGATCACGGAGAGGTGCGCCGGGTATGTCCGGAGCTTATTGAATTCGAGCTGGAGGACGTGAGGGTGTGGATGACCCACATCGGAGGCTATCCGGGCAGATATGCGCCCGGCGTGAAAAAACTGCTCAGAGAGGGCGGCATAAAACTGATGGTGGACGGTCACAGCCATATTCTCAAAGTTGTGCCGGACCCGGAGCTAGGGCTTCTTCATGTCAATCCGGGAGCCGCAGGGCAGCAGGGGTGGCAGCGTGTGCGCACTCTTGTAAAGCTAACGCTCGATAGTAGTGATATCCGTGATCTTGACGTAATAACGCTTGGAAAACTAATAGTATGAATATGAAAACAAAGCATCTCTTTTTTATAACAGTCGCCGCGTCTGCTCTCGCATTAGGCGGCTGCAAGACTACAGAGGCAAATTATAAGGCAGCCTACGAAATCGCCAAACAGAAGCAGGTGGAGAACATGGGCGGCGACACCTCCGCAAAGCTGGAGCAGTTCGCACTCCCCAAGGAGAGAACCGTTGACGGTGTGAAACTGGAAATGCGCACGGAGGCGATAGGCTTTCCTGCTGATGGCGGCGCATCGCGCGCCGTGATTAAGCGCTATAACATTGTAGTCGGTCAGTTTCGCCAGATATTCAATGCCAGGCAGATGCGTGAGCGTCTGATAGCCAACGGCTACGAGGGCGCCTGCATTGTCAGCACCCGCAATCAGGTGTATTATGTTGTCGCGGCAAGCTGTGCCACACCTAAAGAGGCAGCCGAAGCTGTTGGAAGCGTAAAGTCGGATTCGCGCATAACTCTGCGTGCCCCTCTGCCGTTTGTGCTCGAGCCCTCTTATCTCGCCCGCTGATAATCGCAGGCATGAAAAAATGACAGGCGACCGCCCGGAATAAATCCGGATTGCGGTCGCCTGCCGATATTTATGTAATTGAAGTTTTACGCGTCAGTCTGCTTCGACTCGTATTCTTTCTCTGCCTGCGCGATAAGAGCCTGTGAAGCTGCATCCTTCTGCCAGTGGAACGGAACGAAATTACTATTCTTGTTTACCCACGACGGCTTGCGGCAAGCGTAGATGATAAACGGCAGTATAACAAACAGAGCCACACCTCCGAATAGAACCGCGTACCACACTGTGGTGCTGCCCATAGAAATCTGGTCGGGCGGGAAGAAACTCAGCACGAATGCCAGGAGCGAGCCGAGGAATCCCACGCCGCCGACAACCCACATCAGCCAGTTGCCTTTTTTGCCTATTCTGAATGGGCGTTTGGCGCTTTTCATGTTATAGCGTAAATATATTGCCGCGGCAAACATCAGCAGGTAGGCTATAAGATAAAGCAGCACCGTGAGCTGCGACAGTATCTGATAGAAGCTCTGCACAGACGGCATCACAACAAAGAGGAGAGAGAGCAGAGTCACTGCGCCGCCCTGAATGAGCAGGATGTTCTTCTGCACGCCGTTTTTGTTGGTCTTCTGGAAGAAGGGGGGCAGATAGCCCGCCTGACCTACGGCAAACACTCCTTTGGACGGACCTGCAACCCATGTGAGCACGCCCGCAAGCACGCCGAATGCGAGAGCTATCGCAATGACGGGAGTGAACCATTTCATGTGGAATGCCTGGAAATAGTTGTCAAAACCTACCAGAAGGCTCTGCACAAGGTTGATGTCCTTTGCCGGAATGATTACGCCGAGCGAATATGTGCCGAGCACGAATATAAGCACGGTGACAAGAGCGCCGCCAAACACCGCTTTCGGATAGTTGACGGCAGGATTGGATATTTCCCTCACATGCACTCCGCTCATCTCCATGCCAGCGTAGAAGAGGAAAATTGAAGCGGCGAGCACCACATTGTCAAAATTGCTGAGGTCCGGCAGGAAATTGCTGTGGAAGTCCAGATTGCTTTCGCCTCCCATGCACAGGAACACCACTCCGCATATCACCAGCATTATTGCCGGAATGATGGTGCCTATCATGCCGCCGATTTTCGACACTTTTCCCACCCAGCCGAGACCTTTCATAGATATCAGGGTGGCAAGCCAGTAGATGGCGAGCACTACTCCTATGGTATAGAACTTGTTTGCCGCGAGATGAGAGTCTGCAACATGGTCCATGCCGATGAATGCGAGAGACACCGCTCCGAATGTAAGCACGGTCGGAAACCAGATTGTGCTCTCTATCCACTGCAGCCAGATGCCGAGAAATCCCGCCTTGCTGCCGAAAGCCTCGCCTATCCAGCGAAACATGCCACCCTGCTGGTAGGGGAACATGGCCGCGAGTTCGGCTGCCACGAGAGATACCGGAATGAGGAATACAAGGGCAGCAAACAGATAGTAGAATGCGGAACTCATGCCGTACTCTGCTTCGGCCGGAAGACCTCGGAGCGACACTACCGCCACTATATTCATTATCATCAGGGTGAATACCCCTAATTTTGCCGCGGTCTTCACCTTGGATGCCGCGGGTGCTGACGTTTTTGTTGCCATATCTTTATAGTTGAAAAATGTGTGTTTGTTCTTTACTCCGTGATAGTCACTCTGTCGCCGTTCATGACGCCGAGCCCGAGAGTCTCCATAAACTTCTTGACCGCCGCCTGGGCGCGCACAGAGTTGCCCGCGCTGTCAAGCGGCGGAGCGAATGCCGCGATGCCGAGCACTCCGGGAAGTACTCCGAGCACACCGCCGCCCACTCCGCTCTTTGCCGGTATGCCTGAGGTGTATAGCCAGTCGCCGGTGTTCTGGTAAAAACCTACCGTGGCGATGAGGGTGGTAATCTTCGGCGCTATGCCGCGGTCAAACACCCGCTTGCCGGTGAGGGGGTTGACTCCTCCGGCGGCGATGGTCGCCGCCATTGCCGCGAGCTGCGCCGAGGTGATGCCGAGCGAGCACTGGCGCGTGTAGAGGTCAAGGCTCATTGCGGGGTCGTCGTAGATGCGGTTGTAGTTTTTCAGCAGCCATGCAATGGCGCGGTTGTTGAAGTTTGTGGCGCTCTCGCTCTTGTACAGCTCGTCGATGAGCTGCGGCGCCGAACCGCACAGTTCGGTGATATTGTCGACTATGGCGGTCCACTTCGCGTCCGAATCGCCTTTCGGCTCAATCATCGAGCAGGCGGAGATGGCTCCGGCATTTACGAGGGGAGTCGAGGGGTGGTCGTTTTCAAGCAGGATAGCGAAAATAGAGTTGAAGGGGAGTCCGGTAGCGTCCGCGCCAATCTGTTCGAGCACGGCTTTTGGGCTGCTCTGTCTCATCGCGAGTATGGCTGTCGGCACTTTCGACACCGATTCTATGCCGAAGCGGTAGTCGGTGTCGCCGAGGTTGACGGCAGTGCCGTCGGGCAGCATCACGCTGAGACCGAACAGTTGCGGGTCGATATTGGCGAGAAAGGGGATATAGTTGGCGTTAGCGCCTCCGGTCACGCCTTTTGCGTAATCGTATGCTGTCTGCGCGGCATCCGCTATCTGTTTTTTTGTGATGTTTATATCCATGGAAGTGATATTGAATAAAACCGGCCGACAACCGATTTGTTTCAGCGGAAGTCGACCGGTCCTTGTCTGTTAAGTAAACTTATGTGCTTATGTCAGTGGTTTTGGCAGTAGTGTCGATTATTTGCCGGTGTGGTTGAATGTCTTGGCAGCCAGAGGCACATTCTTCTCCATGGCTATGCGGGTGGTGGTAGGATACTCGAGCGCGTTGAGTTCCTTGACCGCGATGCTGATGTCGTTGAGAAGCTGGTCGGCCATGTCGCGGCTGAATCCCTGCTTGCAGAGCGCGCGCATCACAACCGTTGTCTGGATGTTTGCGGGCATTGTGTATGCGGGAATGAACCAGCCTTTCTGCGACAGCTTGTCCTGAAGGTCGAAGAGGGTCCATTTTGCAGTCTTCTGCACATCTGCTTTCATCTTCCATACGAATATGGGGTTGGGCACTTCTGGAGCGTATGGCTCGAACTCGGGCATTGCGCCTACCTGCTCATGCAGATATCTGGCAACCGACAGAGAGTTGAACTGCACGTTCTTGTAGCCTTCGAATCCGAGGCGGATAAACTGGTAGTACTGGCCGAGAATCTGGGCTGCGGGACGCGAGTAGTTGAGTCCAACCTGTGTAACCTCGGCGCCGAGATAGTTGACGGTAAACGCCATGTCCTCCGGCAGATACTTCTTGTCTTTCCACACAACCCATCCGAGACCCGGATAAACAAGGCCGAATTTGTGGCCCGATGTGCTGATAGAGAGCACCCATTTGAGCCGGAAGTCCCATTTTTTGTCAGGATCGATAAATGGCAGGATGAAGCCGCCGGTAGCAGCATCGATATGGATGCACACTTCGTTTCCGGTCTCGGCATTGTATTTGTCAATAGCGGCGTCAAGAGCTTCGACGTCGTCGTTCAGACCCGTCCATGTGACACCCATGATAGGCACTACGCAGATAGTGTTTTCATCACACATCTTGATAGCCTGGTCTATGTCGAGAGTGACATGTTCGGGAGTGAGGGGCACGCAGCGCATCTCGATGTTCCAGAATGTGCAGAATTTCTCCCACACAACCTGATAGGCTGTTGAAATGACCATGTTAGGTTTGTCGTAGGGCTTGCCTGCTTTTTTGCGGCGGGCAGTCCAGCGCTTCAGGGCAGCAATGCCGCCGAGCATACAGGCTTCTGACGAACCGATGGCAAGTGCGCCTGCTTTCCATTTGTTGGTCTCCGGAGTGTTCCAGAGATTGGCCATGATGTTGATGCACTTCGAGCACATCACGGCAACACGGGGATACTCGGTCTCGTCAATATAATTGATATTTACGGCCTCGTTCATAAGGCGAGTGGCGTACTCGTCCATGTAGGTAGTCACGAATGTTGCGAGATTCAGTCGCGGCTGGGTCTGGGCGAAGGTTTCGTCCTTTACCATCTGATAGGCAATCTCCGGGGTTGTCGGACCTTCGGGGATTTTATCTACGGGAGCGGATTGAAGCATTGCGTCTGAGCCGAAAACATCGGTTTTGGCATCACCCTTGCGGAAGTTCGGGTCTAAATTTTGGTCGAGCATAGTAGTTGTATTTGTTCGGTTTGGGAAATATATTGTGTAATGTGTGTATATTTCAGCAGTCCCCGCATCGGCGGAGGAGTGTCTGTTGCCTATAAAACAATAGTTTTGCCAACAAGGATTTAATCTGACCGAAAAAACTATGACATTTAACAAAGCGGGTTAAATTTAACACTGTCATAGGGTTGAGGGTGGTAGTTAAAAACCAGAGGGCATGTAACATTATAG
>JAIDJW010000019.1 GCA_029052015.1 Paramuribaculum sp.
TATCAGGAATGTTGACTACTGTTGCTCCCGCCTTGACAACTGCCTGGATAACACGCGCAAGATACTCGTTGTCGGTGCGTCCGGCATCCTCGGCATAAAACTGCACATCCTCCACAAATTTCTTGGCAAAGGTGACGCAAGCCACCGCACGCTCGAGAATCTCCTCGCGAGTGGAGTTGAATTTATAGCGGATATGATAGTCGGAAGTGCCTATTCCGGTGTGGATGCGCTTATGCTTGGCATATTGCAGAGCCTCAGCCGCAACCTTTATGTCATTCTCGACCGCGCGGGTCAGCGCACATATCGTGGGCCATGTAACCGCCTTGCTTATTTCCACAACAGAGTTGAAGTCACCGGGACTCGACACCGGAAATCCGGCTTCTATCACATCCACGCCAAGCTCCTCAAGAGTCCGTGCCACTTCGATTTTCTCGACAGTGTTAAGCTGGCAACCGGGCACCTGCTCGCCATCACGCAGTGTGGTATCAAATATATAAAGTCTGTCGCTCATGATTGGGTGTTGTACTATATGTAATGTAATTAATATGACTAAGCTACAAATTTAAGGTTTTTCGCCCTTACAACCAAAATAAATTAACTTTTACGCTCATTTTTGCTACAATTACGAAGTATTTGACGTAAATGATAAAGGGCCGACCTCACGGGCAGCCCTTTATCATTTACACATAGTACTTAACGTCAGTGGATTTTATCTGAATGTCTAATCTTACGTAGTATGAAAAAGCGTTTTGATTGTTGCAGTGTTTTTACGCTGCAAAGATATATCTTTTTTTCATGACGGCAGACCATTGTATATCATGTTATTAAACATAGTTTTTTACTACCGGCATACAAAACCGCTTATAAAATGAAAGTTTTTAGCTCCAGCAGGGGCTGTCAATATCACTTTTTTAACCAAACCGCGCGAAATAGTTACGAATCAAAACTTGATAATTTATGTTAACGGATTTTATCCTTCAAAAAAAGAGTTGGGTGCGGTTTTTATAGCCACGATACTTTGCGTTAAACTTATACCGGACGCAGATGACCCGCAAAAAAAAAGGGAAGAGTATGCAATAGTTTCCGTCACATTTTTTACCTTTGCGGTGTAATTGGAAGACTAGCGTCAACACACACCGGTTACCAATCAGATGGATACTATATCATTTACAAAGATGCATGGTATCGGCAACGACTACATATATATCAATTGTATGTCGGGCGAGCCTGCAAATCTGACTCAGCTTGCCAAGCGGCTGAGCGACCGCCACAAGGGCATCGGTGGCGACGGTATCATTCTCATTTGCCCGTCAGATGTCGCGGATTTCAAAATGCGTATTTTCAATGCCGACGGCTCAGAAGCCAGAATGTGTGGCAACGGCAGCCGATGTGTGGGCAAATATGTGTATGACAAGGAACTGACTACCAAACGCCTCATAACCCTTGAAACACTTGGCGGCATCAAAACTCTTGTACTCAATGTTAAAGACGGAGAAGTGGACAATGTCACAGTCGACATGGGATGTCCGAGCGTAGACCCTACCGACATTGGCATGAATGTGACCGGAAGCAGTTTTATAGACGCTCCCGTCATCACATCCAAAGGCAGTGTGAACATGACTGCCGTATCTATGGGCAACCCCCACGGCGTTGTTTTCACCGACAATATGTCGACCGACTATATCCATTCTCTTGGTCCGGAACTGGAGAACCATAGAATGTGGACCGACAGGGCAAACATAGAGTTTGCCCGCATCGATTCACCGGAACATATCACCATGAGAGTGTGGGAAAGAGGCAGCGGAGAGACTATGGCTTGCGGCACAGGCGCCTGCGCTACGGCTGTAGCTGCGGTGCTGACAGGACAGACCAACCGCAAGGTGACGGTTGCGCTAGCCGGCGGTGATCTCAACATAGAGTGGAGCGGCGACGGACATATTTATATGAACGGTGGTGCCACAACGGTTTTTGAAGGAACAATAAAAATCTGAATGCCATGGTCAGGATAAATGATAATTTCGTCAAACTCCCTGCAAGTTACCTCTTCTCGGAGATTGCGCGAAAGGTAGAGACATTTACCGCTACCCACAGCGGTGAGCCAATTATTAGAATGGGTATAGGAGATGTGACCCGTCCCGTCTGCCCCGCGGCTATCGAAGGAATGCGCAGGGCGGTGGCAGATGAAGCCGACGCATCTTCTTTTATGGGTTACGGACCCGAACAGGGCTATCTGTTTTTAAGAGAGAAAATAGTCGAGCACGACTACGCGGCCCGTGGTATAGACATCGCCGCGGATGAGATATTTGTCAGCGACGGAGCCAAGAGCGACACCGGCAATTTCGGCGACATATTGTCGCCTGGCTGCCGGATAGCCGTCACCGACCCCGTTTATCCGGTATATGTCGACACCAACGTCATGGCAGGTAGAGCCGGCAATCTTCTGCCGGAAGGACTGTGGAGCGATATAATATACCTGCCCTGCACCGAAAGCAATGATTTCGTGCCGGAACTCCCGCAAAAAACTCCCGATGTGATATATCTCTGCTACCCCAACAACCCCACTGGCACAACCCTCACACGCAGCCAGCTCAAGGTGTGGGTGGATTATGCCCGCAGCGTGGGAGCTCTGATTCTTTTTGACTCGGCATATGAGGCATACATCTCTGAGCCGGATGTGCCCCACTCCATTTATGAAATCGAAGGAGCCAGAGAAGTGGCAGTGGAATTTCGCAGCTTCTCAAAGACAGCGGGATTTACCGGAGTGAGATGCGGCTACACTGTTGTGCCAAAAAGTCTCACCGGGCTTGACAAGGCTGGCAATCCCGTAAGTCTGAACTCGCTGTGGAACCGTCGCCAATGCACCAAATTCAATGGCGCGAGCTATATCTCCCAGCGTGCTGCAGAAGCACTCTACACTCCCGAAGGCAAAGCACAGGTGAGTAAGACTATACAATATTATATGGAAAACGCGCGCATGCTGCGTCAGGGTCTTGCCGAAGCCGGCATAGAGGCCCGCGGCGGCATCAACGCTCCTTATATATGGATAAAGACCCCGGACGCAATGTCATCCTGGGATTTTTTTGACCTGCTCCTGCAAAAATGCCATGTAGTAGGCACTCCCGGCGTTGGATTCGGTCCGTGCGGCGAAGGCTATCTGCGCCTCACCGCATTTTCCTCACATGAAAACACCGCGGAGGCGGTCAGCCGCATAGCCCGCCTTTCAAGGCACTGACAATAACACTGCAATAAACAATTTGAAATCTCAACGTGATGATTAACCGAAACCATTAGAGAGATCGAAAATTTCAACAATCAAAACCAAAACCAAAACAATTAATCGCTAACGCTTATGTCGCAACTGAGATTTAAAGTAGTCGATGAGGCTTTCAACCGCAAAGCCGACCCGGTAGAGATAC
>JAIDJW010000190.1 GCA_029052015.1 Paramuribaculum sp.
ATGCGCATTCTCCTCCTGCCTCGTGGGAGGTGACAATCCTCATCGTGTCTTGGATAACAACCGTAACCAGCAGGGCGGATACAACAACCGCCAGCAAGGCGGATACAACAACAACCGCCAGGGTGGATATAATCCTCAAGGTGGATACAATAACAACCGTAACATTCAGGGCGGTTACAATAACAACCGTCAGCAAGGCGGATATAACAATCATCAGGGAGGCTATAACAATAACCGTCAGCAAGGCGGATACAACAACCGTCAGGGAGGCTACAACAATAACCGCCAGGGCGGATACACCAACCGCAACCAGCGTCCGCAGATGCGCCACAACCAGTTCGGAATGCCCCACGGTGGCAAGAGCTTCACTCCTCGCCCCAAGAGAATCGAATACGAAATGCCGCTGCCCGATCCCAACGAGCAGATACGCCTGAACAAATTCATGGCAAATGCCGGTATATGCTCTCGCCGCGAGGCTGATGACTTTATCCAGCAGGGTCTGGTAAAAGTCAACGGCAATGTTGTCACCGAGCTCGGCACCAAGATTTCCCACAACGACACAGTTGAATATGATGAGAAGATTGTGACACTCGAAAACAAGTGCTATATCCTTCTCAACAAACCGAAAGACTGCGTGACAACCAGTGACGACCCCAACGGACGCCTCACTGTGATGGACATAGTCAAGGGCGCCTGCAACGAACGCATCTATCCCGTGGGACGCCTCGACCGCAACACCACCGGAGTGCTCCTGCTCACCAACGACGGCGACCTGGCCTCCAAACTCACCCACCCCAAATATATCAAGAAAAAGATATACCATGTGTGGACCGACAAGGACATAACTGAAGAGGATATGCAACGTATCGCTGACGGCATAGAGCTTGACGACGGACCCATCCACGCCGACGCAATCAGCTATGCAACCGAGACCGACCGCAATCAGGCCGGTATTGAAATACATTCCGGACGCAACCGCATTGTGCGCCGCATATTCGAGAGCCTCGGCTACCATGTTACCAAACTTGACCGCGTGTACTTCGCCGGTCTCACCAAAAAGAACCTGCCCCGCGGACGTTGGCGCTACCTCACCCAGGAGGAAGTCAACTTCCTCAAGATGGGATCATTTGAATAACCACCCCTCACCGCAAAGGAAAAAGTAATGAAAAGAATCAAAATAACCGAGCTGCTTACCCCTGCCCTCATCGGGCAGGAGGTAACCGCTGCCGGATGGGTGCGTACCCGCCGCGGCAATAAGCATGTGCAGTTTGTCGCACTCAACGACGGCTCCACAGTGCGCAATCTTCAGATAGTGTTTGACATGGCAAAATTCTCTGACGAGGAGCTGAAGAGCGTTACCACCGGCTCAAGCATCCGCGTCACAGGAATTCTTGTCGAATCTATGGGCAAAGGACAGACAACCGAGATACAGGCAAACTCTTTTGAACTCCTCGGAGCCGCTGACCCCGACACTTATCCCCTGCAGAAAAAAGGACATACCCTCGAATTTTTGCGTGAAATCGCCCATCTGCGTCCACGCACCAACACATTCGGAGCGATTCTGCGCGTGCGCAGCGCACTGGCCTTTGCCGTCCACAAATTTTTCAACGAAAAGGGCTTCTTCTACCTCAACACTCCACTCATCACCGCTAGCGACTGCGAAGGAGCCGGAGCTATGTTTCAGGTCACCACACTTGACATCGCCAACCCGCCGCGCACAGAGGATGGAGCCGTGGACTATTCATGCGATTTCTTCGGCAAAACCACCGCACTGACTGTCAGCGGACTGCTTGAAGGCGAACTCGGAGCCACCGCTCTTGGAGCTATCTACACTTTCGGACCCACTTTCCGCGCCGAAAACTCCAATACTCCACGCCACCTCTCCGAGTTCTGGATGATAGAACCCGAAATGGCGTTCTATGAAATCGAGGAGAATATGGAGCTCGCCGAGGAATTCATAAAATACTGCGTGCGTTACGCTCTTGACAACTGCCGCGACGACATAGAGTTCCTGCAGCAGATGTATGACGCCGACCTTATTTCACGCCTTGAAGGAGTGCTTGCCGATGACTTTGTGCGCCTCACCTACACCGAGGGAGTCAAGATACTTGAGGAGAGCGGCAAGAAATTTGAATTCCCGGTATACTGGGGCTCCGATCTTCAGAGCGAGCACGAGCGCTACCTCGTTGAGGAGCATTTCAAACGCCCTGTCATCATGACCGACTATCCTAAGGATATCAAGGCATTCTACATGAAACTCAACGATGACGGAAAGACAGTCCGCGCAATGGATGTGCTCTTCCCGAAAATCGGCGAGATTATCGGCGGCAGCGAGCGCGAAAGCGACCATGCAAAACTGCTCAAGCGCATTGAGGAGATGAATATCCCCATGAAAGATATGTGGTGGTATCTCGACACCCGTCGCTTTGGCACCGTGCCCCACTCCGGATTCGGTCTCGGCTTCGAGCGCCTCGTGCTCTTCGTCACCGGCATGACTAATATCCGCGATGTAATTCCCTTCCCCCGCACACCGAATAACGCTGAATTCTGATGATTGACACTGCTCTGCTCCCGTTCGCATTCATCTGCCTCACCTCGTTTTTCACTCTGACCAATCCGCTTGGCACTATGCCGGTGTTTCTCACTATGACCTCCGGCATGGAGAAAAAGCAGAGAGACGCGATAGTGCGCAGAGCTACCGTCATATCATTCATTACTCTCGTCGCATTCACACTCGCGGGGCAATTCCTGTTCAAGTTTTTCGGCATCTCGACCAATGGCTTCCGCATTGCCGCCGGCATCATAATCCTCAAAATAGGATATGATATGCTCCAGGCAAAATTCACGCACACCAAACTGCGCGAAGAGGAGATCAAGACGTATGCCGAGGATATTTCCATCACTCCGCTCGCAATTCCGCTGCTGTGCGGTCCCGGAGCGATTGCCAACGGCATCATGCTCATGGACGACGCACACACCTGGCCTTTGAGGATTATCCTGCTCTGCAGCATCGGTTCCATTTATCTCATCACCTACTTTATACTGCGTGCTTCTACACGACTGGTCAAGGTGATAGGCGAAACCGGCAACAATGTCATGATGCGCCTTATGGGACTAATCCTCATGGTCATTGCAGTGGAATGCTTCTTCAGCGGACTAAAACCAATAATAGTCGGCATGATACAGGCTGCCCGCTGATAATATGCCACACTCACACACTCTCACCTATTCCTTAATAATCCGATCATTATGACTCTCAGACATATCGCACTCAGTGCCCTGCTCGCGGCAGCTCCCATGGTCTCGTGGGCCTGCACAAGCCTCATCGCTGGCAAGAAAGCTACAGCCGACGGCAGCGTGATAATCACTTACGCAGCCGACTCCCACACGCTTTACGGTGAGTTGTATCATCAGCCCGCTGCAGACCATGCACCCGGCTCAATGCGCACAGTCACCGAATGGGACACAGGCAAGCATCTCGGTGAAATTCCGGAAGTGGCACACACCTACCGCACACTCGGCAACATGAACGAGCATGGCCTCACTATTGCCGAAAGTACTTGGGGAGGCAGACACGAGCTCGCCGGAACCGGACTCATCGACTATGGCAGCCTCATCTACATAACTCTGCAGAGAGCGCGCACCGCACGCGAGGCGATAAAGGTCATGACTGACCTTGTAAACACCTACGGCTATGCCAGCGAGGGTGAGAGCTTCTCGATTGCCGATGCTGACGAGGCATGGATTATGGAGCTTATAGGCAAAGGTAAAACGGACAAAGGAGCTGTATGGGTGGCGCGTCGCGTGCCCGACGACTGCATCAGCGGTCACGCCAACCATTCGCGTATTCACACCTTCCCGCTCAACGACCCTAACACCCTTTATTCGCCGGATGTAATTGACTTTGCACGCAAACAGGGTTATTTCACCGGCAAAGACAAAGATTTCAGTTTCTCACGCGCATACGCGGTGACCGACGGAGGCGCGCTGCGCGGCTGCGACGGCAGAGTATGGGCTTTCTACAACAAGCACGCTGACGGAGCTACCCCCTATCTCGCCTGGGTGCTCAAAGGCGAAGGCGAGCCGCTACCATTGTGGATGAAACCATCAGCCCCTGTGAGCGTGCGAGATATGCAGGCTATGATGCGCGACCATTTCGAGGACACCCCCATGGATATGACTCTTGATGTCGGCGCAGGTCCCTACAAAGTGCCCTACCGCTGGCGTCCCCTCACCTACGAGGTTGACTCGGTGGAATATACCCACGAGCGCGCCATTGCCACACAGCAGACAGGCTTTTCATTTATCAGCCAGATGCGTGCTGACCGCCCGGAATCTATGCGCGGCGCCCTGTGGTTTGGAGTCGATGACGCCAACACCTGCGTTTACATCCCTATTTTCAACGGAGTCACCGCCGTGCCTCACGAATTTGCAGTCGGCAACGGCGACCTTTACAACCTCTCATGGGAAAGCGCATTCTGGGTCAACAACTATGTGGCAAACCAGGCATACAACCGCTACTCCCAGATGATTCCCGACATTCGCCGCGTTCAGACCGCCATTGAAGACTCACTTGAAGCCGAGATTCCGGCACTTGAGGCTGAAATCAAGACCCTTGACCCCGCTGCCGCATCGGAAAAGCTGACAGCATACACCGCAAGCCGCACCGCCGACTACACAAAGCGCTACCGTGCGCTCGGCGACTATCTTTTTGTGAAATTCCTCGACGGCAATATCAAAAAAGAGAAGAACGGAGAGTTTGAACGCACATCTGACGGCATGCCCGTATATCCCGAATTCCCCGGCTATGACAAGCGCTACTACCGCTCTATAGCCAACGACCCCGACGGCGGCGACCGCCTGAAGTTACTTATTATTAAATAAGGTGTAATGAAACGCGCCGATATAACAGTGCCTCTGCAGATTGCCGAGTATGCTGAACTGAGTGCGGAGGACAGAGCCCTTGTTGACGCAGCCCGACAGGCTACTTACCGCTCATACGCTCCCTACAGCAGATTCAGCGTTGGAGCCGCGATACTGCTCTCCAACGGCGAGACAGTAACCGGCTCAAATCAGGAAAACGCCGCATACCCGTCTGGCACATGCGCCGAGCGCACTGCCGCCTACTATGCGCACTCCACATATCCTGATGCTGCGTTCAAAACCATTGCCATTGCCGCACGCGACACCTCCGGCGCTTTTACCCGCACCCCTACTGCACCTTGCGGAGCATGCCGGCAAGCACTACTCGAATATGAAACACTCGCCGCCACCGATGTAAGGGTAATCCTTGCCGGTGACAACGAGATATTCATCTTACCGTCTGTCAGGAGCACACTTCCGCTTGCCTTCTGCGAATTTGCCTGATCAGTGCCTGCCAGGCCGAGTCACCGGCGACACCTGCACTGGCGGAGTGGACACAGAGCCTTGAACCGGAGGCAAAGTCACGGGACGATTGACAGGAGGATTGTTTACCGGCGGACGCCAGTTTCCGCCATTTGATGGCGGAGTTGTGCCCGGTCGCATAGGAGGGCGCACCGGACGTATAGGACGCACTATAGGACCGGGATTCCACCCGATACCGCCCCAACCAGGCCAACTGTTCCAGCTGTTCCACCCGTTGTACCACGGATTGTAACCGCCGTAAATAGGTGTAGACACACTCACACCGATATTGCCTCCATAACCGAACGGCACATCTACGGAGGTGTCCCACATAGCATCGCAGCTCCACACCGCCGCTCCGACGAGCATCGCCGCTACATATTTGAGGGTGCGTTTTGTCTTCATAATTCAGTTTTTAGATGTAATCTTTCTTATATATTCAACAACCCGGCGCGCCATCTCGTTTACATAGCAGACTGTTAAATAACTTTCACACTGAGTGCTAACCACACCGAATAGTATAACCGCGACAGAGGTGACAAATAAAATAGCGGCATAGCCGCTTCACTGCCCTGTGCCTCCGAAGACACCCACCTGAGTTGAGATATATGAAGAGCAACCGCTGCGCGGTTATCCGCTCCACCTGCTGCCATGCAGCTATATCTTTTTTAAAGCACCCTCCCAAATCACTATGCTCTGCCAGATATTGAGCTTTGGGATGAACAATTTTTCCACAAACAGTATTTTTATTACTACTGCGCAAATTGATTGCGCAATGCCCTTATAACTTTGTCGCAAATTCAAAAAAGCACACACTATGGAAAAGGACATGATTTTCTTCTCTAAAGACGGACAAGGACTGACATCGACCTCCGCCAACCACATCGCCAATCTTGCGAAAGAGATGATTCGCGGACTGGAGGCATCACTCGGTTCATTGACGCTGTACTCTACAGCGGTGTCGTTGATTGGCTCGGAAACATCCGATGTGCTGACACAAGGCGCACAAACCGAAGAGCTGAGAGATGTGCAGCGCAAGCTCCACGCTATATCAAAAGCAAAATCGCTGATAGCCTGGCTGCGCGAGGCTATCAAGGCGAAGGAGAGTCTGCTCAATGAAGCCACTGCCATGACCAACAGCGAATACATCAAACTCAAGGGACTCGAAGAAATCAAGAAGCCCGAAGAAGGACATGCCCTGACAGAAGACGAATATTACGCCTCGCTCACACTCGACGCACGCAACAGATACTATGAACTCGAAACGCTCTCGGCGGTACTTGGCAAAGCGATTCATCCCGACGGCTCATTCGCCAACGCACGCGAGATGCTCAACACTCGTCTGAGGCAGCCTCGCGAAGTGAAGGGCGATGGTCGCGACACCCTTATATACAGCTATTCGCCCACTGTAGAGCCGCAGGATGTTGAGGACCTGTACTTCAGACTTCAAAAGCAGTATCGCGAGGCGCAATCCCAACTGAATGCCATGAAGTTTGATTGTCAGAAAGCGGTAAAATCATCTGAAGTGGCAGTAGCCACCGAATATGCCCGCGAGCTGGAGAAATTTACTGAATACTATCAGAATATCTCGGCAGAAAGGGCAGCATACATCAAGAAACGCGTGCGCGAAATAGGCGATTACAAAATCTTAATCCCACAGTCGCTGCAAGAGATATATAATGAAGTTTCTCACCTCGGCAAAAAATAAAAGAGGTAAGCGAGCAACACCGCGGTAAGCTGCCGGGTAGTCCGTTTGCGACATCCGGCACTGAATATCGGTGAGGCGATGCAATCATTCATGAATAATCTGCGAGATGGCTGACCCCATCTCGTATATTACAGGCGATTCTTTGAATAGGGAATACAGACCCTCAAAATAAAATTTCCGGACTGCAAAGTGCCCTGCTGCCAAGCATTTGAACAGGTACAGGGATTTAGCCGTGGAAGACGTGACAGTCTGAGGCTGCTTTTGATTTCGACGCAGAAACCGGGTTTTTGATTTTGTTTGAGATTTTGATTCTGTTTGCACCGACTCTCCGGTAGCCGCGACCCATAGCAGGCACGATGTCTTCGATATGAGGACATCGCGCCTTTCTTTTTTCAAACAGGTACGCTATCATACATATAGGGTGAGGAATACATGGAAAACGTCGGGATTTTTTGACGGTTTGTCAGAAAAATTCGCACGGCGGTTAAACTTTTGGCTGCCATGCGAGTCTACTTTTACGGATTTTATAAAGAAAACAGTAAATTTCACCGAAAGATGAATCATTCCATAACCTGCCGCATGGTTGCGGCAGCGATGGCTCTTGTGAGCTGCATATCGTCTATGGCGTTCAATATTCGCGGAACTATCGCAGACAGCGACGGCGAACCGCTACTTTCCGCCACTGTAAAATTATTGGCTGCAAAGGATTCCGCCTTTGTGAGCGGTCTTAAAACAACCGCCAAGGGGTCGTTCAACTTCACTGGCATCGGCAAAGGAAAATATATTGTGGAAGCATCATATATAGGCTATGGCAAGGCGCTGCGCAATGTTGAGATTACAAGCAAAAGCGCAAACCTTGACACCATACGTATGGCAGAAGAGGGCATTACGCTCGGTGAAGTTGTTGTTACCGGTGTCAGGACTCCTATAAAAGTAATGGAAGACACTGTGGAATACACCGCCTCCTCATACAAGACCCAGCCCAACGCTGTTGTCGAAGACCTGCTTAAACGCCTGCCTGGCGTGGAGGTTGACAGCGAAGGCAAAATAACCTCCAATGGCAAAGAAGTTACCAAAATCCTCATAGATGGAAAAGAATTCTTCAGCGATGACCCCAAAGTGGCATCCAAGAATCTGCCGGTAGACATGATTGACAAGCTACAGGTCGTTGACCGCAAGAGCGACCTCGCACGAATGACCGGAGTGGATGACGGCGAGGAGGAAACCGTTATCAATCTCACGGTGAAGAAAGGAATGAAAAACGGTTGGTTCGGAAATGTTGAAGGTGGATATGGCACAGACAAACGCTACAACGGCAATTTCAACATCAACCGTTTCTGGAATGATAACCAGATTACCCTCCTTGGCAATTTCAACAACATCAACCAGCTCGGATTTACCGACAGCAACGGCAACCGTTTCCGCCGATTCGGAGGCAACAGCGGCATTAACACCTCGCAGGCGATAGGTCTTAACTTCAATGTGGGCAACAAGGAGATATTGCGTGTGGGTGGCAACGTGATGTACAGCCACAGCGAGCGCAACACCATTACCTCAAGCGAGCGCGAATATTATCTGCGCGATTCTACCTCCTACGCCACTACCGGCAAATATGCCAATGACAAGGGACACAACATCCGTGCTGACTTCCGCGTGCAGTGGAATCCTGACTCTTTCAATTCCGTGGAATTCCGCCCCCGCTTTTCATACAACATGAATGACTCATACAGCGCGGATTCGACTCTCAACCGCGCCGGCGACGCCACTCGCACCCTGGTGAGCAACAGCTTCAACACCGGCTCAAGCGACGGCAAATCAGTGGAATTCGGTGCAAACCTCATCTATAACCATAAATTCCGCAACAAACCTGGCCGCTCTTTCTCGGTAAACATAAACTACAGCCATTCAAATGTCAGGGAGTATGAATCGAGTTTTTCGCGCAACCTCTTTTATCTCCTCAACGACTCGATAGACATATATGACCAGTACACCGACAATCATACATGGGCCGACAACATCGGAGGTCGCCTGACATGGACCGAACCGCTCGGCAATGCCCGCAACGGCAGATTCCTTACATTCGCATACCGGGCAAGCTACCGATGGAACAACGCCGACAAGATGGTGTATGACCATCCGATAGATTTCGATGAATTCGGTATGCCTGTCATAGACTATGCACAGGAGATATTCAATCCCGATTTGAGCAACCGTTTCCGCAACGACTATTTCAATCAGGACCTCCGCATCGGTTACCGCCAGGTCAACAAGGTGATGAATCTTGAAGCGGGCATATCATTCGTGCCCACGATGTCTAAGAGCATCGACCTGATCAACTCCGACAAGAATATTCCCGAACGCTGGGTAATAAACTTCGCTCCATACGCACGCTACCGCCACAAGTTCAGCAAAAGCCGCAGCCTCACCTTCCGCTACAACGGTCGCACATCGCAGCCTTCCATGACCCAGCTTCAGCCGGTGGCAGATATGTCAGACCCGATGAACATAATTGTGGGTAATCCGGACCTGAAGCCGACATTCAGCCACAATGTCAATCTGCGGTTCCAGGACTTTGACTCAAAATCCCAGCGCTCAATAATGCTCATGGCAAACGCCACCGTGGTGCAGAACTCAATCATTTCAAAAGTGACAAACAACCCCATGACCGGCGGCAGGCAGACCACTTACACCAACATCAACGGTGTGTGGAACGCCATGCTCATGAATCTGATTTCAATGCCGTTTCGCAACAAAAACTGGCAGTTTTCAAACAATACTTTCATCAACTTCAACCGAAGCGTGGGATTCAACGACGGCACTCGAAACAACAACAGCATATTCCGCCTCAACATCTCTCCCGCCATCGCATTCCGCCCAGAGTCGCTGGAGTTCGAGCTTCGTCCACGCTACGGATTGCAGTACACCTCCAACAGCATCGGCACCTCTTCGGGCAATAACAAGCCTACAGTCCACAACTATGGCGGCAGTTTCTCGGCATATTACCGCACTCCTATAGACATAATACTGTCAAGTGACATCAACTACACCGCCACACGCGGATATGCAGCGGGGTATAACAGAAATGAATGGATGTGGAACGCATCTATCGCATACGAGTTGCTGCGCGACCGTTCCATCACAGTAGCTTTCAAGGCTTACGATATTCTCCACCAGCAGAGCAGCACGAGCCGCAGCTCCAACGGCAACTACTCGGAGGACTTGCGCACTAATATTCTCGGAAGCTACTGTATGTTTACCGTCAGCTACCGCTTCAACACATTCGGCAAAGGCAAACAGCCGGCAGACCGCAATATGCCGGGTGGCGGAGGTCCAGGCAGGATGAACGGCGGCTTCGGTGGACGCCCTCCCCGCCCATGATACTTTTACGTACTTACTTATAATCACATTTTTATAATCACACGCATGGGGGAAAAAGACCGGAGGTCACTCTGAACAGAGAGGCCTCCGGCTGCTTTTAGACCGCGCCGCGTTGCCTAATTGGACATATAAATATGCGTAGGGCGCCACAATCGTGGCGCCC
>JAIDJW010000191.1 GCA_029052015.1 Paramuribaculum sp.
GGCTAACTTTGCACCGTCATGTATGAGCCTTTACGACATATAAGAACATCCGTCAGGGACGACCACTACTCGTCCGAGCACCCCTCCGCAGAGTTCCCCGGGGAGCACTGCAGGGAGTCCTCCTCCGTCGGTGGCAATTCCTGGTATTATGATGTGTCTGTCGGACCAACTGTCGATATATGGAACAGGCACATCAAGGTCCGCAGGATTAACCTGCATTCTTTGCCTGTAGTCAAGTTTCTGAAATATCGGAGCTCAGGACATCTTACAGACCTACATCTGACCACTCGGCAGTGGTTAAAGAAAAGATGCCCGCACATTGATTTTGGTCCTGAACCCGATATCGAGCAGGCAGCCACAGAGCGCTACAGGGCCCGTGGCGCACAAGGCGGCAGCCGAAAGGTTGAGGGCGAAGGCATCTGTGTGAAGGTATCAGGCGACAACATCACTGAGGCGGCAGGCAAAGGGAGCGTGGAAGCGCCCGCAGGCGGACAGATTATGCCTGAAAAGACCACATACATGACACGCCAATGTACGGTTGCCGACACCCCGGCTCCCTGCGCTGCCCGAGACGGCCGCGAAGGCGGCGTCAGCGAGGCGGAGTGCCCGGCATCCGTGCGGGAGCAACAACCTATGGAGCAGCCTGTGGAGCAGCGGTTTCTTTGCAAGCAAAGCGCTTCGCGATTATCAACCGCCGGCAAAAAACAACCTATGGTGCGGCGATCTTCAATAGCCGACAAAAAACGGCCGGCCGTCAGCTCTTGCAAGTCGCCTCTCCAAACTAACCGGCTTTTGTTTGCTGTGCGCTCGCTTCAGCGGGCGTTTGTCTCCCGCTGCGAGCTTCAGAGAGCATTTGCCTCCTTAGCTATCTATTGCCAGCTTACACGCGCCCCATAGCGCCTATAGTTCAGAGATTATTTTTCGCGTATGGGACGCACCGGCTGACCGAATATGGCAGATGCGGTGTATCGGGTTGAGAAGCCGTTCTCATCCGTTCCCCTGTAAGCAATATGGAATGACGCGGGCACATTGCCGGTTTTCTCTGTGTTATACCAGCGTGCCGAAGCACTCCATGTCATCAGTTCGCCTCCGAAGTTGATATACGGCCACAGGCAGAGGGCGTATGACGGAGTGGTGTAAGGATAGTTTTCCACGAGCCATCCCATAGCCGGGAAGAAGATTTCTCCTTCATCAGCGCGGAAACTGTAGCCGTGACCCTTTTCCGGACGACCGTCGTAGGTGAGATCTATCAGATAGTTGTTTCGGGTGAAGGCATCCATCGCACGACCAGGAGGCACACAGAAGCCTGCCGGAGACGGGTCATAGACCGTCTTGACGATATTGTCGTTTGGATCAGTCAGGGCGTTGGTCCTTCCGTCGTTGGTCATGCACCACAAGTTCCAAAATGCCTGATACGAGGCGTTTGATGAGGGATAAGTCTTGTTGGGGAAGTTGTTGTCGCTATATTTAGGTTTCGCTCCCCACCAGGTGAGGCCGACAGCAGCCGAGTTGATATTATAGTCGTCTCCGACATAATCTCCGGAGCCGGGAAATGAGGTCAGCTCATAGTGGAAGAAAACATGCGGGCGCTGTATGGCATAACCCATTGTCACACTCTGGGTCATGCGTTCGGCAATCTCTACCTTAAGCTGACCGCTTGCTGCGTCTATGACCTTTAGCGGATAGTTCTCATAGATATATCCGTCAAGCTCGCGTGACACGGTGTGTATGTTAAACAAACGGCGTACAATAGCTCTTTTCTCCCTGGTGGCATGGAGAGGACCTCCGGCGCGCACATGAGGCATAATCGCCGTAGGCGTGGGGCGTCCCCACTGGTAGTATGGTGCGACGCCGCTCTTAGACACCTCGTAAAGATGCTGGCGCACCCTCAGGCGGTCTTTTGATGTAGCGGTGTAAAATTGACTTTTGTTATCGCCGAAAGGCTTGTCCTGGTCTGCTTTATCCGCAGATGTGTGACGGTGCTGAACAAGTTTCAGATACACTTCGCGCTCCTGACCGGTCTCATCATCGGTTTCCGGATAGTGCCAGCCTATGTCAACGTCCATGAAGTCAAATGCCTCTCCTGAGGGTGCAGTGATGCGCGTAGAACCCTCCGCGGCGTTAGCTTTGAAGTCAGTGGCCCAGATAAGCCAGCTCCAGGCTATTCTGCCTTGGGCATCGAGCACGGCGACGTTGCTGTTGCCCTGACCGATAGTTTCGGGAGATACATAGAACACAAGATAGTCGCCCCGCAGTTCCAGCGAGTCCTTGTCAACAAGCGAATATGCGTTTTGCCACACAATCTTTGCGCCGCTGAGACGCTGCTTTAGATGCGTCTGGATGAACGGGTCGGTAATATCGCGGTCCAGATGGTCGACAAGGGCCGGATATAGCATATCCTCGGTGTGATAGTTTGCCATGAGGGGAGCACTGTTGACCAGATAGCTCTTCGGATTCTTGACTCCGTTTACCATACCGTTGCCATACACGAGAGGCAGCTGATACCAGCCGGGGGCATTTATTATATAAGTGTTGGCGGTGGTCATTGTGCCGTTATAGCCGAGCGACAAATCATGTGGCGCGGTGCGTGTGCCGACCGGTTCAGCCTCCCTGAGCTTTTTGTTATGGATATTTTCAAGGAATGCCCGCTGTCCGTGCACATATAGGTGGCCGCCGGTCTTGTTGTAAGTAAAGTCAATCCAATCCGGTTTGTCAATTTTATTGCCGTCCTTGTCGCAGTACATGGGATGCCACTCGACATCCTCGCGCTCGCGGCTTACGATAGTGCCGTCCTTCTTAACCTGTGTCATAACCGCGAAACTCTGCACGAAGTGTGCGGTATTTTCGCCGGTGTAGGGTGGCATATAATAAAGAGTATCGTAAGGCTCAGTGTAATTGTCGTGATTGTAGAACTTCATGTACTGCTGCTCCACAGTGTTGTGCGGGTAGCTTTTCTGCGGATTATGATGGCTGTTGAAGTACAGGTAGTACTGCACCAGCACATCATTCGAGAGCATATATTCGTACTTTTTGCCCTGCTCCCAGCGCGGGTGTTCCTTGGTGTACAGCGGCGCTGTGAATGTCAGCGGCACAGATGTTCCGGCAAGGGTCATCTGCACTTCGACAACAACGTCTTCTGTCAAATCCTGAGGTAGTAAAAACAGGGTGTAGCTGCCGGAAGTTATAATCGGACGGTCTTTGTCCTCAGGTTTCCAGCCTTGGCCATACCATGGGTTGAGTTCACATCCGTCGTCAAACACCTTATGGTCGCCTCCCTGCTCGGGGTCGCGCATATCTCCCGGAAGGTCTATGTCTGCTTTAAGTTCAAAATCTGTAGGGTCGGTAGGTGTGCTCCAGCTTCCCGGTGAATATACAACTGTTTTGTCGTTCTCCGGATGAGATGCAGACACAATATTGGTGTTGGTGTTGAAACTATAGGTGGCTTTGCTCTTTACGCCTTTGATTTTGATGCTGTGGATTGTTCCGGCAAGGATGGGGTCTCCGACAGAAAAGTTTACCTGTGCCAGCAGGTGATGAAACCTCAGCGGCACAGTGCGTCTGTATGTGCCCGGGCATGTGATTGCATCAGCAGACAGGTCAACATGCTCCTTGATGTTTTGTGGAGTGGTGTAGACAAACTTGGCTGACTCGCCGTTGAGCACCCTTTCGGTATCGAACTCTACGTGTGAATTAAATGGCGCGTATGCGAAAAATCGGATATTGTCGCTTTCAATGCCGCTCCAGTAATAGTCTTCGGCAGGTTTCCAGCGGTAAATGTAGCCGTTGGGGTCTGTTACTCCCGCTCCGATGTCACGGATGAGGGATATACAGTCGTTGACTATATAGTACACGTGCTCTGTGCCGTCTGTAGGATTGTCCCAGTCACCGTTAAAACAGATGCCGGTAACTCCTATATTGTTGTAGTGCAGAGGTACATTGGTCGAGTTTACTTCGCTGCCGCGGGAAATGGCGGATACTTCAGGCTTGCTGTCCTTGATATTACCGACCTTCAAGAAAAGGAATTTGCCGCTTTCGCCGTTTTCGCCGGTCATGGGTATAGCTGCTTCAACCCTGTCGGCGAGAGGCTGACCGTTTTCGGCAAAGCCGCTTCGGGATGTAATCCAGTCATCAACGATCTGCCTCATGGCAAAACCTACGGACTCGGTGTCTTCAAGCGGCAGGTCGCGTGACGGTTCAATTATCGTTGAGTCATCGCATGCGGACGCTCCAAAGAGGAGCGCCGCAATGCCGATGACACATGATGGTATAGATAATTGCCTTGTCATCTATTTTTAGTAGGTCGGTTTTGAATGTTAGTATTTAAATATAATGATATTTAGTTGGTACCCTCCATCTCGATGATATCGGGGAATTCCTGGATCCATTCGTCAACAACGACTTTGAAGTCGATGGGTTTGCCGAGCACAGGGTCACCTTGTTTCTTTTTCACCCAGTTGTGCTGGCTGTCCTCGGTGCCGGGGTCCCAGAAGCGAACCCATGGATTGGGCACAATCTTGTATTCGTTGCGTTTCTTATTGGGGCGCGGATACTTGTATTCCTCGCTGTTGATTGGTTCCTGAGGACCGGTAACCTGCCAGGGGCGTTCTGCCGGAGTGATGCCGTATGACGGAGCCTCAACCCAGTTTGCGCTGGGGTCTCCGAAGAGGTCAAGGTCGTCCGGCGGATAAAGACCTGCTCCGCTGTTGTTGCCCATGAACTCAAGGATGTATGTGTATTTACATCCCGGCTTCCAATCGGTGTCGATAGGCATAGCCACCCATGCGAATTCGTAGGGGTCATATCCGCGTTGGTCGGCGGGAGTTACGATATTGCCGTTTTCGTCCTTCACTTCCGGCTGGCGGTAGGGGAATATCTGGTGGCGGTGCATGTGCTCCGGTGTGCCGTGGATGTTGTAGATGTTAATCAGAAGCATAATGTATGCGCCGTGATTGTTTACTGAGTCGGACACGATGGCCTTTTTGTTTTTCCCTTCACCGGTGTATTCAATATGGCGGTTTCTGTTCCACTCTGTCAGTTTTTGCGACACAAGCAGCATATTGCGCTTTTTGTTTCGCATTGTCAGAAGGTGGGAGAGTGTGTCGGGCTGGGTGATATCGTCGAGAACCAGGTGGTCGCAGACACCGTCATTGTTGAAGTCGGTGTGGTCATACAGACCTCCTACACCGGGTTCCACGCCGCTGCCTCCATCATTTCCCTCGGAGCCTTCGCCGGCATCTCCGTCTGCCCGGCTCTTGCTGCCGTTATTTTTGTTTGCTATGTTGGGAAATCTGTTGGCAATGCTGCCGGCAATGCTGTGACCGAGCATGATAGGCTCCTCGAAGTAGTCGCCATAATGGCGGCGGTGAAACTCATTTACAACTCCATACTCATTGCGTTCAGGCAAAATCCAGTAGAGGGAATTGTCGCCGATGCCGTAAGGTTTGGGCTGAGGGAATATGATGTCACCGTGGTCGATAATGTTGCAGAAGAAAGCTGCGGCAACCATTACTCGCACATTGCGGTTTGGTGCGTAGGCGTAAAGTTCTATCTGTGAGGTTGCGTGGTGGAAGTGGAGTTCGACACCGCTCACCTCGTTGTTGTAAGAGCGCTTATGCTCGATAATGGGGTCTTCCTGATCGGGGAGTTCATCAACCGGCTCGAAGTTGTGAATCATCTGGCGTTCGAAAGTAACATCGACGCCTTTTGGGAGATATTCCTGAGTCTCACGGTTGTAGAACGTACCTTCGAATCCCTTGATGTAGCGGTAGCACCAGTAATCGAGCCACGCGGCATCGCGGGGATAGAAGAAGGGACCGCCCTCAATATTCCAGCTAAGGTGATAGTAGTTGTTCTGGATAGAGTCCGGATCAATCTTTGTCACAAGATTGTTTTCAAAAAATATTGTTCCGTCAGGACAGAAAGCATAGACCCTGAAAGAGTCAAGATTTTCTGTGGTGTGAATATGACCTGCGCGGCTATGGGTGTTTACCGAGGTCACGAAACCTATGGGATCGCCTTTATCTTCCGCGACGATCTCGTTTTCGATGCACGACGTCAGTGCGTTGCACACGAGCAGCCCTGCGGCGAGGAGCGAAATGGAATAACGATGCAGCATTTGGTGATGTTTATATTAAGGAGTTATTTTATTTATTTCTATTGGTAGGAGTTGTCATAGCATCGGCACGATTATCGGCGGTATCGGCGCCCAGGGGTCAACGACTACGCCCATGTCCTTCATGCCGCAGATGTCGAGGCCTTTGACAATTATTGTTATATATCTCTGGTTTGGAGCTTCTTCGACTTGGGTTGTGACATCGTACTCGAAGAAGCGGTGGTCGTCGTCCTCTGTCACGGCATATACCGCGAGCTTGTGGAATTTCTTGACGTCTTCCGGGCAGTGGCCGAATGTCACGAAATATCCTTCAAGTGTGGTTTCGTCCGTTGGCAGCAGCGAGAAAGGCACGATATTATGCTCGCCAATGCGCTTTGAGTCGGCAACTCTCACTCTGCCCGATAGTCCGGACAGAGTGCCCGATATTTTCTCTACTATATTAAGACAGGCCACATCTTCTATTATCACATGCACATGCACGGTGAGCATCTTGGGATACATGGTTACTACCTGCATCACACCGGGGTCGCCGTGCACATGGATTGCCTCTACGGCATGACCGTATGCATCCTCGCATTCACGTGACACCCTTTCGTTTTCCGTACCCTCTGCGCGTTTGATGGTCTCATAGTCGTCGCTGAGATTGAAGTCGCCATCAGCTCTGACTTCCATGCCCGAGAGCGGGTGTGCGTCGCGTGTGTAAATACTGAAAGTGGTGTGCTTGTCGGTATTTTCGTATAGCAATGTCTCGGTGTCGGAGTTCAGGCAAAGGAAATCATAGTCACCTACCATGAGCTCTATTATGCCGCCCGCAGTACCGGGGAAGTCTATTCGCTTGATTGCATCGCCGTTGCGCGGATATACGTAAAGCGCCATTGAGCTGACAAGCTCCTCGCCTTGCGGAGCGTCCCACCATGCGAAATCCACCTTGAGCATACCGGTGTGCGGATGGTGCCAGCACAGAGGTTTGTGTTCACAGGCCGCCGTTACAATAACCAGGGCAATCATTACGACCGTACGCCGGACTACCGTTGATGTGGAAGACATATATCTTTCAAGCAGTTTTTTCATTTGTCGCCCCTCCTTTCTTCCATGTCGTTGGCGTTGAGATGACCGATAAGCCACACGAGTGACACCTCGATTTTTGTAGGTGTAATCGCCATACGGTTGCGGGTTTTCTGCCACACGTAATGGGTGTCGATGGGTTTGTACTCATAGAACTGTCCCCAGTGGAAGCCGAGTCCGATAGTAAAATCGAGGTTGAGCCGCTCGCGCAATGGCATCGAGTAACCGTAAGCTATGCCGGCAGCCTTTGTCCATCGTCGTCCCTGATAGCCTCTGTGTCCGGTTTCAAAATCGTAAGTCACGAGCTGGAAATACGGACCTATGTGATGACCGGTAAGGGGTTTTTCCAGTGATTTCTTGCCAAACCATTTGCGTATTTCAATGTCTCCGCCATACACGCGCCAGTACCAGTGGGTCTTGTCGCTCTTCCACCAGGCGTACTCCCAGTTGATTACCGTACTCCAGTTGTTGCCCATATAAATGTCAATGCCGACATTTGGAATGAGCAGCGCATCATACACAAGATTGGTCTTTAACGCCGCATAGAAGGGCAGCATCGGACGGGGAATCAGCTTCATGGGAGGTGGCACAACCGGTATCTCGAAGTTGAGAGGCTTGAATGTCGCCTCCTTAAGGCTGTCGAGTCTGAACACGCGGTCAAAAATAATCTGTACCTGCGATCCGCGGAGTGGCGGATAATACTTGAGGAACAGATATTGCCAGGGTATATTCCAATTGAGTTTTTTCAGACGTGCCACACGGTCATCGCCAGGCCCCGGATGGTCAATGATGTAGAGAACCTGCTCGCGGCTGGGCACCAGGCTGTCGGCAAGCACATATCGCTTCAGTCCCTCCCAGTCTACACCGGGATATTCGAATGTTATCTGGTCTTCACTCAAGGGGGTGGCTGTGTTGTCGTACAGATATTCCGTTATCCTGTCAGCACGCTGGCGCGACAGCCACCTGTTGAATCGGACAGTACCTTCAGGCGAGGCGCCGCCTTTGATATTTATAGACCGGAACGCATAGTTGGGGTCGGTTTGGATTCTGTGAAGCTCGGTTACAAAAGAATCGAGCCGAGCCTCATTCCCTTTGAAGTTGGGCAAGAGCTCCACTTTCGACTGGCGGAAGAATATCCTGACGCCTATAGTGTCCCTCACCATCTTCTGGGCATATGCCTCAGAGGTGATGATTGCCACCATTGCGATGAGCGCTATGGAGAGTATTCTTTTCATGTTGTCAATTCCTTGTATCCTATCCACAGGTTCAAGCCTGGGGCTTACCCTGTTATGTATATGATATTAAAATAAATAATGTGTCAGACAAAAGTGGCGGTTTGTGCCTCCACTCTATCTGATGAGAAGCAAAATTACTAAAAAAACCAAACAGACAAATAAAAAACGGTGTTTTTAACACAAAAAGTGTCTATATATATAGAAAAAACCACAAATCTCGCTTGGAATGCACGGTTTGACCCCTGATGTGAGGCACAAGTGTTGTCCGCCGGCAACAAAATAAGACGATTCAATATTTTCCAATTATAAGACAAATATATATCTTTGCGTGAACAAATAACGACAAGAACTCATTATACTGTCGAGTCGGGTCAGAATCGCGGATTCCGGCAACGCTATGGTTTTAACGATTTATTATTATGAGGGTATTGCAACCATGTAAGATGCTTGTTTTGACGGCGTTGATTGGCGCAGCATCGCAATGCGCGCCAGTTTATGCCGTGGAGGCGCACGTTAGTCTTGACTCCTGTCGGTCAATGGCGCTTAAAAACAATAAAAAGATGCTTATACGCAACGAGAGCGTGAAGATGGCCCACTATCAGAACCGGGAAGCATTTGCGGCATATCTTCCGGCGATAGACTTTGCCGGGGGGTATATGTATAATCAGAAGGAGCTCTCGATATTCTCCAAGGATCAGCTGTTGCCCACAAAGACTTTCAATCTTGAAACGCAGAGCTACGAGTTCAATCTGGTCAAGAATCCGATGACCGGCGAGCCTATCAAAGGTCCCGACGGACAGTATGTGCCGGAAACTGTGGCGCTGATTCCCAAGGAGGCGATGACATATAATATACATAATGTGTTTTTTGGAGCTGTGACCCTTACGCAGCCGGTGTTTATGGGCGGCAAGATTGTTGCCATGAACAAGCTCACAAAATTTGCCGAGGGGCTTGCCAGGGAGATGCGCAGCAATGAAGCCGAAAATATCATCTATGCAGTAGATGCCGCATACTGGCAGGTTGTGTCGCTCAAAGCCAAGCAGCGTCTGGCTGATTCATACGTGTCGCTCCTCGACACTCTCAGAAGCAATGTCGAGGCGATGGTGCGCCAGGGTGTGGCGACCAAAAGCGATTTGCTTACCGTAGAGGTGAAGCTGAATCAGGCTCAGGTTGATCAGACTAAGGTTGACAACGGGTTGGTGCTCTCGCGCATGGCTCTCGCCCAGGTTTGCGGGTTGCCGGTCAACACTGCCATGACTCTTGCAGACGAAGATGTGTCGCTCACGGCCGCGCCTGCTGTTGCGGCTCCGGCGAGTTCCTACAACATGGAGGAGGTCTATGCACGCCGCCCCGACCTCAACGCCCTTGCCATAGGCACCAGAATCTATGAGCAGAAAGCGAATGTTGAAAAGGCGTCAATGATGCCCAATCTCGCGATTGTAGGCTCATATTCTTTCAGCAATCCAAACATGTTTGACGGTTTCCGCCGCAGATTCGACGGCGCGTTCAGCGTAGGCGCTATGCTCACCGTGCCTATCTGGCACTGGGGAGGCAATTATAACAAGTATCGCGCGGCGAAGGCGCAGACCAATATCGCGAAGCTGGAGCTGCAAAATGCAAAAGAAATGGTAGATCTCCAGGTGAGCCAGAGCGCGTTTAAGGCCCAGGAGGCACTTAAGACATATAATATGACGGTGGCAAATCTCGGCAAGGCTGACGAAAATCTGCGTCAGGCCCAGCTCGGATTTCGCGAGGGCGTGATGACGGTGGACAATGTCATGGAGGCTCAGACCGCATGGCTCAAGGCCAATTCCGAAAATATCGATGCGATGATTGATGTGCATCTGTGTGACGTTTATCTGTCAAAAGTGCTCGGCACGCTTGTAACACCATATATTGAATCACAAAAATAATTTACCAAACTATGGCTGATATAGATAATAGAGATGCAGTAACGCGCGAGAGCCGTACTATAATGGTTGCGCTCGCGGGAGTCATTGTGGCTACTATCGCTCTCGCGATAATCGGATTTTGCTTCCTCGATGAGCCGGATGAGCTGTTGGAAGGTCAGGCGGATGCCACCTCGGTGAGAGTGAGCGGCAAGCTGCCTGGCAGGGTAAGGGAAGTGTTTGTAAAGGAGGGTGACATGGTGAAAGCCGGCGACACTCTCATCCACATCCATTCCTCTCTTGCCGAGGCAAAACTTATGCAGGCGGAGGCAGTGGAAAACGCTGCATCAGCCCAAAACCGCAAGATTGATGCCGGCACCCGCTCGCAGATAATTACTGCCGCGCGTCAGATGGTCATACAGGCTCAGGCGGCAGTCACTATCACCAAAAAGACATACGACCGCATGGAAGCTTTGTATAAGGAAAATGTGGTTTCAGAGCAAAAGCGTGACGAAGCAAAAGCCGCCTACGATGCCGCCGTCGCTGCCAAGCAGGCTGCGGACAGTCAGCTGAGTCTCGCTGTTGCCGGCGCCCAGAAAGAGGACAAGGAGAGTGCGGCAGCTATGGTGAATGCTGCCAAAGGAGGGGTGCTTGAAGTGGAGAGCCTGCTTGAGGACCAGTATCTCACCGCTCCGTGTGACGGACAGATAGACCAGATTTATCCCGAAGTCGGCGAGCTTGTGAGTCTCGGGGCGCCTCTGATGAGCATCCTTAAGATAAGCGACAAATGGGTGGTGTTCAATGTGCGTGAATCACTGCTCAACGACATGAAGCTCGGTGATACTATCGACGTTATGATTCCGGCACTTGACAAGATGAGTGCAAAAGCCCGCATATATTATGTGCGCGATCTCGGCAGCTACGCAACCTGGAGAGCCACCAAGGCCACCGGAGACTGGGATAGCCGCACTTTTGAGGTAAAGGCACGTCCGCTTGACAGCATACCGGCTCTTCGTCCCGGAATGACCGTTTTGTACAAGGAAAAATAATACTGACAGGCTATGTTGAAAGCTCTTCGGCAGGCATTGGGTTACGGCTGGCGCTACTTGTGCTCCCGCAAAATATATTTTGTGTGTTGCACGGTTGTGCCCATGCTCTTCGCTTTCTTCTTCATTGATTTAATGAAGGAGGGACTGCCCCTGAAAGTGCCTGTTTCCGTAGTTGACCTTGACCGGTCGAGCTTGTCACGTAGGGTAGTCAGGAATCTCGGTTCTACAGAGCTTATAGATGTAGCCCACAGTGATGAGAATTTCAATCAGGCGCTTGACAGAGTCCGCAAAGGGGAGACTTTCGGCTTCTTCATCATTCCGCGCGATTTTCAGCGCAATGCCATTTCAGGACAGGGGACAACAATAACCTACTATAGCGACCTCACGGTTTTTGTGCCGGGCTCGCTTGCCTACAAAGGGTTTAAGACTGTTGCCGTCACCACGGCAGGAGGTGTGGTGCAGACCACTCTCACAACTGCCGGCGTCAATGAGCAGGTGGCCGGCACGCTGCTTCAGCCGGTAGTTATTGGCGAACAGCCTGTCGGAAACCCATGGCTGAACTATTCGATATACCTGTGTAACTCCTTCATACCCGGAGTGATTGCGCTGATGGTGATGCTCCTTGCATGCTACACAATCTGTGACGAGATAAAAAAAGGCACTTCGCCGGAATGGATTCGTATTTCAGGGGGTTCTGTCCTTGTGGCTGTTGTTGGCAAATTATTGCCGCAGACTCTGGTGTTTAGTGCGATTGGAGTTTTCCTGCAGGCCGTCATGTATCGCTTCTGCGGCTTCCCTTTGCACTGCTCTCCATGGAATATGGTTTTCGCCATGATACTATTGGTAATAGGTAGTCAGGGGCTCGCTCTCACAATATGCTGTGTCATACCCAATCTCAGGCTAAGCCTGAGCATGACATCGCTTGTCGGCATCCTCTCTTTCTCTATCGCGGCATACTCTTTTCCGGTGCAGAGCATGTATGGCGCTATTGGAATCTTCAGCTACATACTGCCGGCGCGCTACTACTTCCTGATATATGCCGACCAGGCTCTCAACGGCATACCCCTTTATTATTCGCGCCTGTATTATATTGCACTGCTGATATTCCCGCTTGTAGGCATGGCAGGGCTGCCGCGACTTAAAAAGCACTGTCTTAACCCGGTTTATGTTCCCTAAACGATGACGATATGAATATTTTGTCAGACATAAGATATTGGTTCGCATCTCTGCTCAGAGTCTGGGTAAGGGAATTTCGGCTGGTGTTCGGAGATGCAGGAGTCATATTGTTCTTTTTTGCTCTGCCGCTCATCTATCCGGTTGTGTACACGCTTATATATAATCCCGAGGTGATTCGTGACCTGCCTGTGGCTGTAGTTGACCACAGCCGCACGGCCGAGAGCCGGCATCTTGCGCGCATGATTGATGCCACCGATGCCCTTGAGGTGTACCAGTATTGTCCCGATATTCCGGCGGCGCGTCGTCTAAGCAACGAAAAAAAAGTGTTTGGTATCGTGGAGATTCCATCGGATTACGCCCGCAAGATAGGACGCGGCGAGCAGGCTCAGATAACCTACTATGCTGATGTGAGCCTGTTGCTTCGCTACCGTTCGGCGCTCGGAGCCCTCACCGATATTCAGATAGAGCTCGGCAATCAGATTCGTGGACAAAAGGTGGAGTCCGCCGGACTTGTGCTCCAGAGCATGGACGGTGTGCCGGTCAATTCCGAGTCGGTGTTTATCGGTGACCCGACCCAGGGCTTCGCGTCCTTTATAATACCGGGCATAATAGTGCTGATTCTTCAGCAGAGCATGATTCTCGGCATAACTATGATTGCCGGAGGAGTTTCCGAGCGCAGGCGTCGCAACCGGGGCTATGATCCTCTTGCGATAGAAGCTCCGGCAAGTGCCGCCTTGATAGGCAAGACATTGTGTTATCTGGTGTGCTACATCCCCATGACTCTTTATGTGCTGCATCTTGTGCCCCTGATGTTCTCGCTGCCTCATGTCGGCAATGTGTGGCAATATCTGGTGTTTATCATGCCCATGCTGATTGCGACGGCAATGTTGGGCCAGTGTCTGGGGGTATTTGTCACAGAGCGCGAGGCTTCTATGCTCGTTGTGGTGTTCACCTCCGTAGTATTTCTGTTTCTCAGCGGTCTAACATGGCCACGCTATGCCATGAGTCCGTTCTGGACACTTGTCGGAGATTTCATACCCGCGACGTGGGGGGTAGAAGGTTTTATAAGGTTGAGCTGCAACGGAGCTTCATTAGCTGACGAGGCTACGCCATACAAGATGCTCTGGATGCTCAGCGCCATCTATTTTGTTGTCGCATGGGTGCTTCGCAGAGTGTCATTCGGCAGGCATCGTGTCAAAACTTTGCGTCCGGGGTCCAAAAATTGACAGAAATTTGAGTATCTCTTAATGATTGTGAGTAACTTTGCAACATTATGGAGAAATCGGCCTCGACCCATAGCGCGACAGGGCGCGACAATTTGACGGAAGCTGTGGTCAGACAGCTTGTGGAGTGTGGCGTGTCTGACACATCCGGTCTGAGGCCTGTCACACCTATGCCGGCGCCTCACGATATCGGCAGGATTGTGTCACTTTGCCGTCATATCGTATTCCCGCAGTTTTTCGGGGCGGCCGCACTCGAAGGCAACAGTCTTCTGTATCACACCGGTATGGCAGTTGAGGAGCTGCATCACCTGCTTTTGGCGCAGATTGCTGTGGTGATGCCGGATGCAGATGTCCCGGCAATTGCCGCGGACTTTATAAACTATCTCCCGGAGTTGCGTCGTGTGCTCCTCACCGATGCTGAGGCGACATATCTCGGCGACCCCGCGGCTGTGTCGGTCGATGAGGTGATATTCTGCTATCCCGGAATCCGCGCAACCCTTAATCATCGCATAGCCCATCGCCTTCTCAAGCTGGGAGTGCCGCTTGTGCCGCGCATGATTGGCGAGCTCGCTCATCGTGATACCGGCATTGACATTCATCCCGGAGCATCCATTGGCGAAAGCTTTGTGATAGACCACGGCACCGGCGTTGTTGTCGGAGCAACCGCTATAATAGGCAGCAATGTAAAGCTGTATCAGGGCGTTACTCTTGGCGCTCGCAGTTTTGACCGCGATGCCGACAATAATCCGGTCAAAGGGGTGCCCCGTCATCCGATTGTAGGCGATAATGTGGTCATATATTCCAACACCACTGTGCTGGGGCGTATAACAATAGGCTCGGGGGCCGTCATAGGAGGCAACCTGTGGATTACTGAAGATGTCGCTCCGGGCGAGAAACTGGTGCAGGCGCGACCGGACAATATTCTGCGTTTCAAAATCTGAAAGAAAAAAACTACACGATACTTCAATATGGAGGAAAATTTAAAATTCGAAATGGTGGCAAAGACCTTTCAGGGTCTTGAAGACGTGCTCGCCGAGTAGCTTAGAAATCTGGGAGCTCTCTATGTGGAGCCGTGACGACGCAGGGTGTCGTTTGAAGGCGACAGGGAGATTATGTTCAAGGCTAATATGTGCTGTCGCACCGCCCTGCGCATACTCAAGCCAATCTATAAGTTTGTAGCCCACGATGCCGACGAGCTTTATGAAATGGTCAAGGAGTTTGACTGGACAAGAGTGTTGTCACTTGACAAGACTTTCTCGCTTGACACCGTGAGCAACTCTGACGAGTTTACTCATTCAAGATTCGTTACCTATAGGGTCAAGGACGGCATCGTCGATTATTTTAAAGACCGTTTCGGTCCCGACAAGCGCCCGGGCGTGCGTCTTCAGGATGCCGACGTTATGATAAACGTCCACATTGCCGGCGACCGCGTCACCCTTTCGCTTGATTCGTCGGGCGAATCGCTCCACAAGCGCGGCTACAGAGTCGCTCAGACCGAGGCCCCTATCAACGAGGTGCTCGCGGCTGGTATAATACTTAAAAGCGGATGGCGCGGCGACGGCCCGCTTGTGGACCCCATGTGCGGCTCGGGCACATTCCTGATTGAGGCGGCTCTAATAGGTGCCGGCATTATGCCCGGAATATACCGTCGCCGCTTTGCGTTCGAATCGTGGCCTGACTTTGACGGCGAACTCTTTGACAGCATTTATAATGACGAGTCAGGTGAGAAAGAATTTACGCATAAAATATATGGTGCCGACATATCTCCCAAAGCTGTGGCCATTGCCGAAAAGAATATCAAGCAGGCAGGGGTAGCCAAATATATCGATTTGAAGGTAAAGCCCCTTTCGCAGTGGGAAGAGGCGCCGGCCGACGGAATTCTCATTACCAATCCTCCCTATGGCGAGCGAATCGGAAGTGATGACATGGAGGGGCTATACCGAATGATAGGCAGCAAGCTCAAGCATGTATTTACAGGCTATCACGCATGGATAATTGGCTTCCGCGAGGA
This sequence comes from Paramuribaculum sp., assembly GCA_029052015.1. Lineage (GTDB taxonomy): Bacteria > Bacteroidota > Bacteroidia > Bacteroidales > Muribaculaceae > Paramuribaculum. Next base: position 15,761 of record JAIDJW010000191.1, read on the forward strand.
GTATTTCAACAGCATCGGTCTGTCACCATCTGTCAAGGAGAGTCTGCTTAACGGAGCGCTTGAGTGCGAGCTCCGCGAGTATATCATTTTTGATGGCGATTATGACTCCTTCCGCAAGAGCGGCCGCTCGCTTCGCAATCATGATGAAGAGCCACGGCGTGATAAAAAGCCGCGGCGCCTTAGCGACGAGGAATGGAAACGTGACGCGCGCAAAAAAGGTTTCGGAGGCAAGGAAGCACACTCTTCGCGCCGGCGCGACTTCGACTCGCAGCGTGGCGCTGGCAAGCGTAGCCGTCTTGAAGAGTCATACGCACCCAAAAAGGGCCGCTTTGCCGAGCGGCGTGAAAAATTTGAGGCAGACGAAAATCCGCTCGCAAAGCGCCGCAACGAGGCTGCGCTTAAAAGCCTCACAGGTAAGAAACCCTCGCTTCCGCCATCAGCCGACGATGTTGTGATGCGCAGCCGCAAGGGATGGAAAAAGAAATAATATAATCACCGATATTTTGCTATGAATATACTTTTGCTCGGCAGCGGCGGCAGAGAGTCCGCGCTTGCTTGGAAAATTGCGGAAAGTCCGCTTCTCACCAAACTTTATATTGCTCCGGGCAACGGAGGTACATCGCGCTACGGCACAAATGTCGCTCTGTCGCCTCTTGACTTCCAGGCTATAGAGAGGTTTGTCAATGACAATAAAATCGACATGATTGTTGTCGGCAACGAAGACCCTCTTGTGGCCGGCATATACGATTGGTTTGAGGACAAACCGGTAAAGGTGTGTGGTCCGTCAAAAGCCGGTGCCGCGCTTGAGGGCAGCAAGGATTTTGCCAAACGCTTCATGCTGGCAAACGGCATCCCCACTGCACGCTACCGCTCTTTCACTGCTGAGACCCTTAAAGAGGGCAAGGAGTTTCTTGCCACCCTCAAGGCTCCTTACGTCCTTAAGGCAGACGGACTTGCCGCAGGCAAAGGGGTGCTGATAATCGACAGCCTTGATGAGGCATGCACCGCGCTTGAGGAGATGCTTGGCGGCATGTTTGGCAAATCGTCGGCAACTGTTGTCATTGAGGAATTCCTCAGTGGTATCGAGTGTTCGGTATTTGTGCTCACAGATGGAGCCGGAGGATATCGTATTCTCCCGGTTGCCAAGGACTACAAGCGTATCGGCGAAGGTGACACCGGACTTAATACCGGCGGCATGGGAGCAGTCAGCCCAGTAGTGTTTGCCGATGACGAATTCATGAAAAAAGTAGAAAGCCGTATAATCAGACCGACAATAGATGGTCTCGCCAAAGAGGGCATAACCTACCGTGGATTCATATTCCTCGGACTTATCAATGTCGGCGGCGAGCCTATGGTGATAGAGTATAATGTGCGTATGGGCGACCCTGAGACAGAGGCGGTGATGCTTCGCGTTGATTCCGACCTTCTTCAGCTTATGGATGCCGCTGCGTCAGGCAACCTCGGTGACCTGGAACTCCGCCACAGTCCGCTCACGGCAGTCACAGTCATGATGGTGTCCGGAGGTTATCCCGGATCATATCCCAAAGGCAAGAAAATTACCGGAATAGAAGATGTTACCGAAAGTATCCCTTTCCACGCCGGCACAGCAGTGGACAGCGAGGGAAATCTTGTTACTTCCGGAGGCAGAGTCATATCTGTCAGTTCGACCGGTACTGATGTCGCCGACGCTCTCGCGAAAAGCTACCGCTCTATTGACAAGATAGGGTTTGAAGGTAAATATTCCCGCACCGACATCGGTCGCGATCTCATGGCGCTTGCAGAGAGAAAATAAGCTGAAATTCCTGTGCATCGTAGCGAAAGGAGAATAAGCAGTGTGCTGCGCTCACGTGGCATCACCTGGCTGATGATTGCCATGTCTCTGCTCATGGGCTGGATAGCCCTGGGCAGGGGAGTGGCGATGCGCCCGTCTGCTGGAGCCATGTGGCTGCCCTCTGCCTCGCAATGGATTTCAGACAGGATGCTCTCGGCAGCAGTCAACGTGCTGCTTGTTGGCGGCTGTTGCGTGCTGATGGCCCTTGTTAATAAGGTCTATAATCTGTTGCGAACGGTTTCGTTGATGTTTGTGGGGCTCTTCGCCATCATTCTTGCAGCAACTCCGGCTCTGTTTATCACTCTTGGCAGCGGGCTCATTCTTACGCTATGCACCCTGTTGTGTGTCATGCTCCTTTATTCTATATATCAGGAGCCTTACCGCACCCGCAGGGTTTTCCTCGTGTTTTTCATTCTTGCGTGCGGCTGCCTGTGCGACTACGCGTTTGTGCCGTATCTGGCAGTGTTTCTTGTCGGTTGCAGTCAGGTAAGATGTCTGAATCTACGCACATTACTGGCAGCGTTTATAGGTATTATAACTCCGGTGTGGATTCTCTGGGGTGTCGGTCTGCTTGACCTCTCGACATTTTCCATGCCGCAGTTCTCGCTTATATTCAAGGCAGGGGATGTTGTCGATGAACTTCCCACTCTTGTGTGCGTGGGCATAACCCTCTGCGCGGGCATGATTATAGGATGCGTTAACTTGATGAAGATAATTGCGTTCAATGCCCGGAGCAGGGCTTTTTGCGGCCTGCTGTGTATGCTAGGTATAGTCACCGGCACGCTCTGCATCGTGGATTTCAACAACATTGCCGCTTACGCTCCGCTTCTTGACTGCTGCACAGCTTTTCAGGCCGGGCTGTTTATGAGACTTTATGAACACAAAAGGGCTTATCTGGTTATACTTTTGTTGATAATCCTATATTGCGGATGTTATATATGGTCGATAACCGTATAAAAATAATTGTAGAGGCGAATATCCCTTATTTCAAGGGACTGTTGGATGAGGCGGCGGAAATCAGCTATCTCCCCGCTGCTGAAATAACCAGGGACGCGCTGCGTGATGCCGACGCGCTCGTTACCCGCACCCGCACCCGGTGCGACAGTTCCCTGCTTGCCGCAAGCCGCTGCTCCATAGTGGCGTCTGCCACCATAGGGCTTGATCACGTGGATATCCCGTGGTGCGAGGCAAATGGCATTGAAGTGTGCAATGCTCCGGGCTGCAATGCGCCCGCTGTTGCGCAATATGTGTTCGCCTCACTGCTGACGCTGCGCAATGACTTGAGAGGCACAACCCTTGGAGTTGTAGGAGTGGGTCATGTCGGCTCTATTATAGCCGACTGGGGCACACAGCTCGGCATGAAGGTGCTTCTCAATGACCCTCCCAGAGCCGCAGCCGAGGGGGGCGAAGGATTTGTGTCTTTAGACACTATTGCTGCCGAGGCTGATTTTATCACTTTTCATACGCCGCTTACCAAGGTAGGAGAGTTTCCGACATTCCATCTGTGCGACTCCGCATTTGTCAGCTCCCTGCGCCGCAAGCCAGTTATTATCAACTCCGCCCGTGGTCCCGTGACCGATACCGCCGCTTTGCTTGCCGGATTCTCGTCAGGCAAAATCGGTGCCCTTGTCATGGACTGTTGGGAAGATGAGCCGATGATTGACCGCGAGCTGCTTGGCGCGGCCGTGATAGCTACGCCTCATATCGCCGGTTACTCAATGCAAGGCAAGATGAGGGCATCGCAGATGGCGGCCGAGGCGATAGCCCGTCATTTCAACCTCACAATGCCTCACAAACCGCCCATGCCGTATCTCCCGTCTTCGGTGACTGCTGATGAAATCAAGGCTTCATACAATCCGGCCTGTGACACTGCGCGCCTGAAATCGGCGCCGGAAGAGTTTGAGCGCCTGCGCAACACCTATGATTTGCGCAATGAGGTCGGCTTCAGTCAGTAAGCAGGCCGTATAAGACGCTTTAATGTTATTATGCTGAAACTCAACATCTGAAAATATATCACAACAATGTCTGTCAATAATCATATCAACGCCAATATCCGCTATGTCGGGGTCGATGACACTGATATCGCTCTGTTTGAAAACCAGTATCCGGTGCCCCGCGGCATGTCCTATAATTCCTATATAGTGCGCGGTGAAAAGATTGCTTTGCTTGACACAGTTGATCGCTCCTTCGGACCGGAATGGCTGGCAAAGGTGAAGGCTGAACTCGCCGGAGCGCAGCCGGATTTCCTCATAGTCCACCACATGGAGCCGGACCACTCTTCCAACATCGCTATGGCCATGGCTGAATTTCCGGCTATGCAGCTCGTTGCGAGTCAGAAAGCAATAGCCATGCTGCCGCAGTTTTTTGAGAATGCGGACTTTAGCGGCAGAACTTTGGCTGTAAAGGAGGGCGATATTCTTGATCTCGCAGGGCGACAGCTCAAATTCTTTGCTGCCCCGATGGTCCATTGGCCGGAGGTTATTGTAAGCTATGATATTGAAGACAAGGTGCTGTTCTCTGCCGATGCGTTCGGCAAGTTCGGGGCGCTCTGCTATGATGACGACTGGACAGCCGAGGCGCGCCGCTATTATATCAATATCGTGGGCAAATACGGCGCACAGGTGCAGAACGCGCTCAAAAAACTGAGCGGAATTGAAATCAGCACAATCGCCCCGCTGCATGGACCGGTGCTTACCGGCGACCTGGGCCGATATATCGGACTATATGACACATGGAGCTCCTATCGTCCCGAAGCCAAGGGAGTGCTCGTGGCGTATGCATCGGTTTATGGCGGCACACGCGAGTGCGCCCTTGAATTCGCCGATATGCTGCGCTCGCAAGGCGTAGACACCGTCGTCACATTCGACCTTTGCCGTCAGGACCAGTCTGAGGCTGTAGCCCAGGCATTCCGTCTCAGCGCGCTGGTGCTTGCGTCGGTGACGTATGACGCATCTCTCTTCCCGCCCATGGCAGAGTTTCTCCACCACCTCAAGATGAAAAACTATCGCAACCGCACGGTCGGATTCATTGAAAACGGTTCCTGGGCACCCATCGCCGCCAAACTCATGAAAGAGGCCGTTGCCGCTCTGCCGGATATTGAAACGATTGAGCCGGTTGTAACAATCAAGAGCCGCATGCACTCCGCCGACAAAGAGGCGATGAAAACCCTCGCCTCAGCCCTCGCCTCCAAAATCTGACAGCCCGCAGGATCAGAGATTTGAGCGTAGCGGTAGCGCCGCTGCGCTTGCGCTAGCAGCTCTCCCATGGCCGGGTGCAGAAGGAGGGAGTTCCGGCGCTTGAAAAGCGCCGCCCCATATCAGCTGTGACTTTGTAAACTCCTCAACTTCTAAACTTTTTTCGTATCTTCGCGGATATGA
>JAIDJW010000192.1 GCA_029052015.1 Paramuribaculum sp.
TTATCATGGCGCTGTCCTGCATACCGGCGATATGCTGTATCTGACCGGAAATACCACAAGCGATATAAAGTTTCGGACGCACGGTGACACCTGTCTGGCCGATCTGGCGGTCATGCTCGGCAAATCCGGCATCGACAGCGGCGCGGCTTGCGCCTACTTCGCCGCCGAGAGTGGCTGCGAGTTCGTGGAGCAGGTCGAAATTTTCTTTCGAGCCCATGCCGTAGCCGCCGGCAACGATGATGGGGGAGTTCTTGATGTTGATTTTTGACTTTTCGATGTGGCGGTCGATGATTTCAACAACGAAGTCCTCGGGCTTGACATATTTCTTGACGTCGAGGTTGACAACCTTGCCTTTGTGGTCATTGTCGTGAATCTGTTTTTTCATCACTCCCTCGCGCACGGTGGCCATCTGCGGGCGGCAGTCGGGGTTGACGATGGTGGCAACGATGTTGCCTCCGAAGGCGGGGCGAATCTGATAGAGAAGGTTCTCGTATTCCTTGCCGGTCTTGGGGTCGGTGTGGGGACCGATTTCAAGTGCTGTGCAGTCGGCGGTGAGACCGCTGTGCAGGCAGGATGAAACGCGGGGACCGAGGTCGCGGCCGATGCAGGTTGCCCCCATAAGGCATACCTGGGGCTCTATCTCCTTGAAGAGATTGATGAGCACTGCGGCATGGGGATTGGATGTGTAGGGATACAGACGCTTGTCTTCTACTTTGTAGACAGTGTCGGCGCCGTACTTGATGATTTCTTTCTCTACGTCCTTGAGATTGTCGCCGATAACGATTGCCTCGAGCTTTACGCCGAGAGAGTTTGCAAGCTGACGACCTTTTGTGAGGAGTTCAAGGCTGACATCGGCAACTTTACCGTCCTCAAACTCGCAATATACTATAAGGTTATTCTTTTCGCTCATATTGATGCTTGATTTATGGTGAGGGGGGTTAGCCGATAGTGTGGTTGGCAAGGAGTTCCTTTACGAGATTCTCGATAGCCTCGTCGTTGTTTTCGAGGCGAAGGTTTTCCTTTGCGGTAAACACTACATTAACAATGTTCTTCACCTTAGTGGGTGAGCCGGGCATACCAATCTGCGCCGGGTCGGCCTGCACATCGGCTGCGCTCCATTCCTGGATGTGCAGCTCCGGGCGGTTGCCGTATATCTCCTTGATGTTTTCGGGAAGCGAGGCTACTCCTGAGGGTGATGTGGCGTATTTGTATTTCATCACACGCACGGCATTGCGCGGACGGCATTCTGCCGCGCTGCCGTTTACGGTAACGACGCAGGGCAGGGGTGCTTTTACTGTCTCAACACCGTTTTCAAGGCGACGCTTAACAGTTACATGACCGTTGCTGAGGTCAAGAATCTCCTCGGCGTATGTCACCTGAGGCATGCCGAGCTTTTCGGCTATCTGGGGACCCACCTGGGCGGTGTCGCCGTCAATAGCCTGGCGGCCGCCGAGAATAATGTCGGCATTGCCTATTTTCTTAACAGCCTGGGCGAGTGAGTAGGAAGTCGCGAGGGTGTCAGCACCTCCGAGAGCTCTGTCTGTCAGCACTATGCCGCCATCGGCTCCGCGAAACATCGCTTCGCGGATAACTTCGCTCGCGCGGGGAAGTCCCATAGTAAGTACGGTCACAGTTGAACCGGGATTTGCATCTTTGAGGCGGAGAGCCTGCTCAAGTGCGTTCAAATCCTCGGGATTGAAGATGGCGGGAAGAGCGGCGCGGTTGATTGTGCCGTCCTCTTTCATTGCATCTTTGCCCACGTTGCGGGTGTCGGGCACCTGCTTTGCGAGCACAACGATGTTTAGACTCATATTATTATCTGTTTAGTGTAAGATTTTAAATCAAGTTGATTCTCAGGGTATGTTTTCTGATTTTTGAAAGGTCATTTAAAAGTAAACATACTCTAAGTTTCTTTTTTTCAGAGTGCAAAGATAGTCATTTTCATTGAAATCAACAACTTTGGCTGCCGCTCAGTCGTAGCTGGAGCCGTCAAAGCAGTGGGTGCACACCTTGCATTTGGGCAATCCTATGGCCTTGATTACATTTTCAATAGAGCTGAATTTCAGGGAGCTGATTTTGAGCTGCTCGCGGATGCGCTCCACCATGGCTTCGTAGCGGGGACTTCCGGTGGTGGCGTACTCGTCAAGATGGGCGTCAGGGCTACCTTCCAGCTCGGCTATCACACGCCGTGTTATCAATTCCATCTCGCTCTTGGAAGCGGTGAAATTGAGGTATTTGCATGGGTAGATGAGGGGAGGGCAACTGATGCGCATGTGCACCTCTTTTGCGCCGCACTCAAAGAGGTCGCTCACGTTGTCGCGAAGCTGGGTGCCGCGCACAATCGAGTCGTCGCAAAAGATAATCTTGCGTCCGCGCATGAGCGCCTTGTTGGGTATGAGCTTCATTTTTGCAACGAGCTCCCTGCGCTCCTGGGTGCTCGGCGTGAAGCTGCGGGGCCAGGTGGGGGTGTACTTGACGATGGCTCGTTTGTAGGGCACTTTTTTGCCCTCGGCATATCCGAGAGCCATGCCGATGCCGGAGTCGGGAATCGCGCTGATGAAGTCGGCATCAGTAGCATCCTCCTCGCCCATGGCGCATCCGGAGGCATAGCGCATCTCGTCGACGTTGCGCCCTTCGTATTCACACACCGGATATCCGTAGTATGTCCACAAAAAGGCGCAAATCTGCATTTCCTTCTCGGGAGCCTTGAGCTGACGCATGGAGTCGGCGCTGAATTCCACTATTTCTCCGGGGCCTACATTGTACTCGATATGAAATCCGAGATTGGGGAAGGCGCAGGTTTCGGAAGTGGCTGCGTATGCATCGTCCTTTTTGCCTATTATAATAGGTGTGCGGCCGAGGCGGTCGCGGGCGGCGATGATTCGGTTTTCCAGCAGCAGGAGCATGGAGCAGGAGCCCTTGACGCGACGATACACATTTTCTATGCCGCTCACAAAGTCGCTGCCTTCGCTTATGAGCGCGGCAATCATCTCGGTGGGGTTGATGATGTCGTAGCTGTGCTCGCAGAAATGGTGGCCTTTGGCAAGCAGCTCCTTTTCAAGTTCCTTGATGTTGTTGATGCGTGCAACGGTCACAATGGCGAATTTGCCTAAATGACAGTTGACGATTATCGGCTGCGCATCTGTGTCGCTAATTACACCGATGCCGCATTTTCCGTCAAATTCGTCGAGATCGCTCTCGAACTTGGTGCGGAAATATGAATTTTCGATATTATGGATCGAGCGGTTGAAGATACCGTCGTGGCAGGTAGCCATTCCCGCGCGCTTTGTGCCCATGTGACTGTTGTAGTCAACTCCGTAGAAGAGTTCGTTGACACAGCGCGATTGCTTGGCTACTCCAAAAAATCCTCCCATATATGGTATGTGATAGTGATGGTTATACTTATTTTTTAGCGGTGTGAGTCTCTACCCACTTGCGGGCGTTGATAAACGCGTCAATCCAGGGGGTAATCTCGTCGTTGCGGCGGCTTGCGGGATAATATCCGCACTGCCACGGGAATATCGCTCTCTCAAGGTGAGGCATCATGGCGAGATGACGACCGTCGTCGGAGCATATTCCGGCTACTGCGCTGCGCGAGTCATTGGGGTTGCCGGGGTATGAGGCATAGCTGTAGCGGGCAACGATGTTGTAGCGGTCGAGCGGCAGCGGCAGATTGAATTTGCCTTCGCCGTGAGCCACCCAGATACCGGTCTTCATGCCGGAGAGGTTGCCGAACATCACAGAATTATTCTGTGGTATTGTGACGCCGAGGAAGTTGCTTTCGAACTTGTGGCTGCCGTTGTGCTCCATTTTGGTGCGCTTCTCATGACCCGGGTTGATGAGGTTGAGTTCAATCATGAGCTGACAGCCGTTGCATATACCGAGGCTGAGGGTATCCTCGCGTTCATAGAACCGCTTGAGGGCGTTTTTGGCATTGTCGTTCCATTTGAATCCGCCTGCCCAGCCTTTTGCGGAGCCGAGCACGTCGGAGTTTGAGAATCCGCCGCAGAACACAATCATGTTCACATCATCGAGGGTTTCGCGTCCGCTCATGAGGTCGGTCATGTGCACATCCTTAACATCGAATCCGGCGAGATAGAGCGAATATGCCATTTCGCGGTCGCCGTTAACACCCTTTTCGCGGATGATAGCGGCTTTTATGCCTGATTTGTCATGACGTCCGAGGGCTATGCCGCGGCTTGCGAGCTTGCCGTCGAATCCTTTGGGGAAACGGAAGCGTATGGGCTGTTTCTTATAGTTTTCAAAGCGTGCCAAGGCATGACGCTCGCCGCTCTGCTCGCAGTCAAGGAGGTATGACGAGCGATACCAGACGTCGCGCATATAGTCGATGTCGATAAGGCGCTCTGTGTCGGCGTGGTTGATGAGAAGCACTCTCTCGGCGCACGGTTTGCCTATGACTTTGGGTGACGCGCCGGCTGCTTCGAGCAGCTTGAGCGCGCTATCCAGGCTGCTGTCGGCGAGCTGGAGCACGATAGCGGGATTTTCGGCAAAAAGTATCTTAACGAGGTCGGTTTCGCCGGCTGCGGCAAAGGCGTCTGTTGTCAGCTCTATGCCGCCGTTGGTGTTGGCGAAAGCCATTTCGAGAAGGGTTGTGGCAAGACCACCGGCGCTGACATCGTGGGCGGCGAGAACGGAGCCGCGTTTGACAAGGCGCTGAACGGCGTTGAACACCGCCGCAAATTTCGCTGCATCGCTAACTGTGGGCGCGTCGGAGCCGATATGATTGAGCGACTGGGCGAAGGCGCTGCCGCCGAGACGCAGTCTGTCGCCTGAGAAATCGACATAGACGAGAGAGGTTTTGCCGGTACGGAGCACGGGTGACACAGTTTTGCGCACATCGCTCACCTCGCCGGCGGCGGAGATGATGACGGTGCCGGGGGCAAACACCTTGTCGTCGCCATATTTCTGGGTCATTGACAGGGAGTCCTTGCCGGTGGGAATATTTATGCCCAGCGCGCAGGCAAAGTCGCTGCACGCCTCTACAGCGCGGTAGAGGGCGGCATCTTCGCCTTTGTTCTTGCAGGGCCACATCCAGTTGGCGCTGAGTGACACCGAGGCGAGACCGTTTGACAGTGGAGCGCCGACAATATTTGTCAGAGCCTCGGCGATAGCCATCACAGAGCCTTTTGCAGAGTCGGCGAGAGCCACCTGAGGCGCGTGACCGATAGAGGTGGCTATGCCTTTGCGTCCGCGATAGTCGAGGGCAACAACGCCGCAGTCGCTCAGCGGGAGCTGAAGCTCGCCCTGACACTGCTGACGGGCCACCTTGCCGGTAACCGAGCGGTCAACCTTGTTTGTCAGCCAGTCCTTGCAGGCAACAGCCTCAAGGCTGAGCACATCGCGGAGGTATTCCTCAATCTTGGAGTCGGAATATTCCACGTCTTTGTATGTAACGGTTTCTGTGGTGTCGTTCATGACGGTTTTTGGCGAGTTGCCAAACATATCCGCCATTGCGAGGTCTATGGGTTTCACACCGTCGGTCTGCTCGAACACAAAGCGGTCGTCGCCGGTTGTTTCGCCGACGACATACAGCGGGCTGCGCTCACGGTCGGCGATGCGGCCAACATATTCGATGTCTTTTTCGCGGATAACCATGCCCATGCGCTCCTGGCTCTCGTTGCCGACAATCTCCTTCGACGAGAGCGTCGGGTCGCCGACGGGGAGGGCGCCCATGTCGATGCGTCCGCCGGTAGCCTCCACAAGCTCGGACAGAGCGTTGAGGTGACCGCCTGCGCCGTGGTCGTGGATAGATACGATGGGGTTTGAATCGCTCTCGGCCAGCGCGCGGATAACATTGCTCACACGCTTCTGCATCTCCGGGTTGGCACGCTGGATGGCGTTGAGCTCTATGGAGTTGTCATAGCTGCCGGTCTCTACAGAAGATACTGCTCCTCCGCCCATGCCGATGCGGTAGTTGTCACCGCCCATCACCACTACTTTCTGACCGGCTTCCGGCTCTCCTTTTATAGCATCCTTTTTGGCTGCGAATCCCACGCCGCCGGCAAGCATTATCACTTTGTCGTAGGCATAGCATTTGCCGTTTTCAGCGTGCTCGAAGGTGAGTACAGATCCGCAGATGAGCGGCTGGCCGAATTTGTTGCCGAAGTCCGAAGCTCCGTTTGAGGCTTTGATGAGAATCTCGGCAGGTGTCTGATAGAGCCACACTCTGGGGTTCATCATCAGCGCCCAGCGGTGGTCGGGCGACATGAGGGGGTATGAGGTCATGTACACGGC
>JAIDJW010000193.1:0-1142 GCA_029052015.1 Paramuribaculum sp.
ACGGGCAGCCGCAGTGGGCAGGGGTGTTCGGTCATTCGCTTGCAGAAACCTACGTTGCAAACGGTGTGGAGAGTATAGAAGTAGTAAAGGGACCTTCATCGATTCTTTACGGCTCCAATGCCATGGGCGGTTCTATAAACATAATTACACGTCATCAGAAAAAGGAGGGTGTGAGCGGACGTGCGCGCGGAATGTTCGGTTCATATAATACTCAGAAGTTTGACATGAGCACCGGAGTGCGCAAAGGCAAATTCGATGTTACTGCCGCAGGGCAGCTCGACCGCAGCAACGGCAGCCGCGCCGGCAGTGAATTCTGGCTTGCAAACGAATTTATACAGCTAAGGTATGTGCCATCTTCCCACTGGAGCGTGGGCACAAATCTTGATATGACCCAGACTAAGGCAAACAATCCGGGCACACTGCAGTCGCCGCTCGAAAATATGTGGACAAAGGTTTTTCGCGGCACAGCCTCGTTGTATGCCAAAAACTCTTATGACGGCACTAACGGTGGCTTGCAGGCATACATAAACTGGGGACGTAACAAGGTTGACGACGGTAATGCTCCGGGTAGCGCTCCTCGCGATTATCTGTTCAATTCCACTGACTACAACATGGGAATCACTGTGTATCAGAGTGTGGACCTTTGGAGGGGCAACAGTGTGCACGGAGGTATAGACTTCCAGCACTGGGGCGGTCACAACTGGAATATCGCCAAGGCGGACCCTTCGGTGCGAAGCGCGGAGTTCAGAGGGCATGAAAACGAAATTGCCGGCTATGTGATGATGCAGCAGAATCTGTTAGGTGAAATCCTCAATCTTAACGGAGGAGTGAGACTGCAGCATGGCTCAAGCTACGGCAATGTGTGGGTGCCTCAGGCAGGAATCATGGTGACTCCGGTCAAAAACTCGCAGTTCAAGCTCTCTTTCAGCAAAGGATTCCGCTCGCCTAATCTCAGAGAGCTATATCTCTATGCTCCGGCAAACCCTGACCTGAAGCCGGAGTATATGCGTAATTATGAGCTGTCATACCGCCAGACAGCGCTCAACGGAGGGCTCAGCCTCGGTGTGGCGCTCTTCTTTATCGACGGCAGCAACATGATTGAGACCAGGATGATAGACGGCCGTCCGCGCAACATGAACACA
>JAIDJW010000193.1:1242-21933 GCA_029052015.1 Paramuribaculum sp.
CAACAAGGGATTCGAGATAGACGGAGCGTGGAGAATAGACCGCCGGTGGACAGCCAGCGCCAACTACAGCTATCTCCACACCGATGCCAGAGTGATGTATGCACCTAAAAACAAGCTCAACGCAGAGGTGACATTCACTCCGGGGGCATTCAGCTTCACGCTGAGCGAGAGCAGCATCTGGTCTCTGTACAACGGAGCTGAGGATAATCTCACCGTGAATTACACACTGCTTGACCTGAGAGCCGCATACACTTTCGGAGCAAAGGTTCCCGTTACAGCGCTTGTGAAGGTCGACAACCTCACCAACCGCAAATACGAGATAGTATACGGATGCCCGATGCCAGGCACCACGGTTATGGGCGGAATCGAATTCAAATTCTAACCTGACGGAATTAGTAGTCTGCCAGTCTAAATGCACGTTGTGCCATTGTGTCTATCTTGGCATGATAGGCTTCTTTCAACTCTTTATGGAGGAAAGATTGTGTTATCAAATCATGCAATTTTGGTATGGCTTTGAAAAATCTGTTGAATATGTTTGCAATGGCCTTTTTATCGATTCCGCAGTCAAGCATTGCTTTTTCAAAATCTTCGCGCTTAATCCGTTTTTTCTTGCCGTTCAGAGTCAATGCCAGCTCCTCGTCATCTTCAGGCATTGCAAGAGCGGTAGACAATAGATCGTATGCAGGTGTCAGCATATAATTGTCGGCTGGGCGGAAGAGCGAGAAGTTCTTTAAGTGCATATCAGCATTTCCGGTAAACCAAGAGAAAAGCACAATTTCCCAAAAGTTAACGATATCCAGTAGGGGGGCGTCAGAATATTGGTGAATCAGCTTTGCGACACGCTCGTATGAGCCTTTGTGTTTATCTTCAGTGAGTCGTTCAGAGAGTTGGCACATATCCTCCATTGCTATCTTGCCTCCATTTTTGGTGCGGTCAATGCGGCGAGTTATATAACATAGTTCACCGTCAGCAAAGCGTATCAGTGAGTGTGGCACTGTTTTTATCCCGGCAGCCTCCGCCATGTGCATGGTCAGATCTTCGTTTTCCGGAAGACAGGCAAAACGGTCGGTCTGTGGTTTAAGAATGAACCGTCCCCATAGTCCTACTATGGTGAAACGTTTAGGTTCTCCGGCATGACCGCGTGAGATGTCGAGCGACAATTTTGCCTGCACACCTGTGACGGCAGTGCTTGCCGTCACTATCTCTTTAGCCAATTCCTTTATATTGGCGCGAGTGTATGGCAGTAGCGGAACTGTTGTCGATTCAAATATCTTGCGGGCGCAAGGCTTGTGGTAATCGACATCTCCTTCGGTCAATGGCTTATAGCAGTATAAACATCTACACATTGCCGTCCTCCTTTTTATCAATTGGTATAACGCTGATGTTGCCTATGCAGTCCTTGCAGCAGGCGAGCAGTAATGAGAATCTATCGCGGGCTGATATTTTCCAGCTCCGTTCAGCTATATCAAGGAGCCAACCTTCGGGGATGAGCCCGTCAAAGAAAGGAAATAAGACCTTGTCACGAAACGATTTATCTGTAAGCGGAAGAGTCAGGCTCACCGCAACGGCTTCAGTCGAATTCAGATAATCTGAATCGTAACGAAATTCATAGCCCATGTCGTCTTCGGTCAGAATTCCGGCGAGAGCATTATTTAGAATCACTTTAGCTTGTTTCATGCTTCAGTGATTTTAGTCGGAGACATTTCGGCGTCGAATAGCGCCAACACTTGATTCACCTTGTCAAGGCGGAGAGTTGTTTTCCCTTGTTCAAGTTCGCGCACAAAACGCAGACCAACTCCTGATTTTTGGGACAAGTCCACCTGGGTTAGCCCGAATTGCTTGCGCATTTCTTTCACATATTTAGCTAATTGAGTCATGAAATATACCCTTTTGGGTGCAAATATGATAAATAATCGTCATCTTACACCATAAAGGGTATAAAAACGATGTGTAATTGCTACTCATATACCCCAAAGGGTGTAGGAGATATGATATTGAAAGTTTGACGACAAGAAATTAGATTTTGTTAGACTGAGCGATTTTATAATATCGTCCATATTAGGTCTCCTATTACCTGATTCCTGAGATTTAGCTTTGACTTCTATAGTTATTTGTTTGTAATGATAAAGCTATTATAAAAAGCATAGCCAGAGGTATAAGTCTGTATATGACTGACCGGTAAGGCTATAGTTAAAATCGACAGTCTCATTATTTATAAATCAGAAGCATATTCCGATTTGCAATGAGATGAATTCTATTCGGACTTATATGGTTAGGGGCTATCGGTCAGGCATGGTCGGATTTGCCGGCGAGCATACCGCAGGCGGCCATAATGTCCTCGCCTCGGGAGGCGCGGATGGTGGCTGTGACACCTAAAGAGTTGAGGGTGTCGCGAAATGCCGTCATTGTGTCGGCTGGTGAGGTGGTGGCGTCAAATCCGGGCACTGGGTGGAAGCGGATGAGGTTCACTCTCGCAGCGGTGCCTTTGAGCAGGCGCGCAAGTGCGCGGGAGTGGCGCGGAGTGTCGTTGATGCCGCGCCACATGGTGTACTCTACACTCAGCCGGCGCTGTCCGGTGAAGTCGTAGCCACGAAGCAGCTGCATCACTTCCGCTACTGGCCATGCTTTCTCTACCGGCATGATTTTCAGTCGGTCTTCTGCAAATGGGTTGTGGACGCTGACGGCGATATGCACTTTTGTGGAGTCAAGCAGCCTGCGCAGTCCGGGAATATTGCCGATGGTAGACACTGTGATGCGTTTGGGGCTCCATGCCATGCCCCAAGGAGCGGTAAGTATCTCAAGGCAGTCCATTACGGCGTCGAGATTGTCTGTTGGCTCGCCCATGCCCATGAACACTATATTGGTGAGGGCATCGCTCTCGTCGATGCTCAATATCTGGTTCATGATGTCGGCGGCTGTAAGGTGGCCGTTGAATCCGTTGCGCCCTGTCATGCAGAAAGCGCAGTTCATGCGGCACCCTGCCTGACAGCTCACGCAGAGTGTGGCCCTCTCTTTGTCGGGAATCATCACAGCCTCTACATTTCGCCCCGGCACACCTTTAAATATGTATTTGGCAGTGCCGTCGGACGAGCGCAGACATTCAATCGGTTTTTCCCTTCCTATGCAATAGCTCTGCGCCAGAAGCTCGCGCGCTTTTTTCGAAAGGTCGGTCATCTGGTCGATATCGGTGACTTTCTTTACATAAAGCCATCGTGCCATCTGCTTGGCTGCAAAGCGGGGCATAGAACACTGCGCTGCAACTTCAGCGAGTCCTTCAAGAGTCTTGCCTATCAGTTTTTCCATTGTTTTTCAGAATAAAGAGCGGGGAGGCGTCAAAGCGGGGAAGTACTTCCAGCCTTATGCTTCCCGGCTGTGGCCTCAGTCCCGGAGTGAGTCCGAGGGCTTCAGCTACAGTAGCAAATGCTATAGCGGGTGTGTTGTTGTCCTGGCTGAGATGACACAAAAATACGTTCCGGAGCTGCTCAGAACGGATTTCTGACAGGAAATGTGCTGTCTGCTTATTGTCAAGGTGTCCGTTGTCGGCGGCGATGCGGGCTTTGAGATGCACCGGATATCTGCCGTTTCGCAGCATCTCTGCATCATAGTTGCTCTCGATAACGATAAAGTTTGCGCGCCGCATATAATAGTCCACCCTGTCTGTGATGCATCCCAGGTCTGTGGCGACAGTCATTGCGAGGTCGCCGCAGGTTATGTGAAATCCGGCATTGTCGGTGCCGTCATGACTCACTTCGAATGCGGTTATCTCGAAGGTACCTATCTTGAAGGGGAATTCCTTGTAGATAGGCTGATGGTAGTCCTTGAGACGGCGTGAAATGCTGTGGCGCCGCATTATGCCGGAAAGCACTTTCGGAGTGCAGTACACTTTTATATGATTGTGTCGCCGCACCAGAGAATAGACGTATCTCACATGGTCGCTGTGGTCATGCGTTAGGCATATTCCGCGGATATCGTTCATGGTCAGGTCCATCGTGGCGAGACCATCGATGACTTTTCGTGAATCAACGCCTGCGTCAATCAGCACTCCTCCGCTTCGGTCGCCTACAAACGCGCAGTTGCCGCTGCTGCCGCTGCCGAAGCTCTTGAAGAAGATAGAGTTTCGCGGGCGGGTGTCAATATCGAGCGGTTCGTCAAGCGGGCTATATTGTCGTGCGGTTTCTTTGGCGCGGGCGCGGGTTTCTACAACAAACTCCTCGATAGAGGGATGCACAGGCAATTCTTCGACGTGACTTGCCGGCAGGCTGTCGAATATATCAAACAGTCCGGGCTGGTTTTTAGGATCGTATGTCGTTTTTTTTGCCATTGATGTCAGCTGTACAGCAGGAATATAGTCGGTGTGTGAGAGTAGTCATACTCTGCTTTTTTCCATTTGCCCAAAGGGCGCGTGAGTATGCTTTGCGAGGGCCCGGTTATGTCGGAAGCGACGCAAAGAAGCATGGATGAGGGTAGTGTGCGGCAAATTTCTTCGATGAGCCGGTTGTTGCGATATGGGGTCTCGATAAAAATCTGTGTCTGTCGCTCGCGTGCAATGCGCCGTTCCATCTCTTTAAGCGCTGCAGTTCTGGCTCCGCTCTCAACCGGCAGATAACCTGCGAATGCAAATGACTGCCCGTTGAACCCGGAACCCATAAGCCCCATTATGATACTTGAAGGGCCTACGAGCGGCACCACTTTCAGCCCTTTTTTCTGCGCGATAGCCACAATGTCAGCTCCGGGGTCGGCTATGGCGGGACATCCGGCCTCGGAAATCACCCCGATGTCATGACCGGAAAGCGCGGGCTCAAGCATGGCCGGAATATCTTCGGGCGAGGTGTGGGTGTTGAGCGTGGAGAAGGTCAGGGAGTCAATATCGATGGCTTTGTCGCACTTTTTGAGAAAGCGGCGCGCGCTGCGCACATTTTCCACTATGAAATATTTTATAGAGCGCGCAATGTCCGTGTTTACAGCCGGAATCACCTGTGCGATGTCGTTGTCGCTGAGGGGCACCGGCAGAAGAAAGACGGTGCCTTTGTCTGCGCGTGTGTTATTATGATTGTCGGTGTCGTTCATTTCTCCTCCGGATATTTTCGGTAGTACTCGTCAAGGATAGTCTTGATGTTGAAATAATAGCCCTCGGTGCCCCGTGTCTGCGGTCGCTTCACCTGAATAAATTCATAGTAAGGTGCGTAAAACACATGATTGACCGCCTGAAGTCCCATGGCGTTGAGCAGCACATATTCGTGCTGCGGGGCAACGACATACCAGGCATTTTCCTCATCCAGTCCGGTGCCGGTCGAAACAATAGACATAAGTATGTAGTCGAGTTTATACTGCCAGATATTTGCCAGATTGTTTTTCCCTTTCATTTTAAGGGCGGAAATGAGGCGCATCATGCGCTTTAGGTCGAAAGGGTTGTCGTCAAGTGCACGCTCGCATAGGGCTATAACCGAATCGCACTCGCTGCGGGTTAGGTCGGGATTGTCGGCAGGGTCGGGGATGTGTCCCTTGAATGCCACCGGGCGATACGGGTTGTAGTCCTCCTGAAACATATATCCGAAGTATAGGTGACGGAATTTGTCAAGCTTCATCAAAGTGTCGTTGCGCTGATACTCTTTCATCAGCCGGGGGTAATAGTATGGGGAATTCCGGTCGTTTACCGCCTTTTTGATAGCCTCGAGGTTGGGCTTCTCGACAGTAAACTTCTGCTTTATGTTCTGCGCCGGTGCCGCGATGGCGACAGTGAGGGCTGTAATTATAATTAGTAAAAATCGTGTCATTGCGTAGATTTGGCGGGTTTCACGATTTCCGGATAGGAAATTCGTGCGTGATACATGGTGCGAAGGCGTGTGGTAAATACGTCTTTAATCTCCTTGACATCGCGAAACGACAGGGTTGAGTCGTCATGAAGTCCGTCGGCAATCTGCGAGTCGATGATTTTGTTGACCAGCGTCGCGATAGCCTCCGCGCTATGGTCCTTTAGGCTTCTTGAAGCCGCCTCGACGGCATCAGCCATCATGAGGAGGGAGGT
Organism: Paramuribaculum sp.; assembly: GCA_029052015.1. Taxonomy (GTDB): domain Bacteria; phylum Bacteroidota; class Bacteroidia; order Bacteroidales; family Muribaculaceae; genus Paramuribaculum. The sequence goes on from JAIDJW010000193.1 coordinate 7,268, forward strand.
TTCCTTTGAGCGCGGATTCGGTCCGGGATATGTGAATGGGGCCGGATCGGGAGTCTCATCCGGGTGCGCGTTGCACCATGTGTTGTAGAAATATTTTGCTTTTCCTGCGCCGTGGTGTTCGCTGATAAAGTCGCGTATTCTGTCGGGCAGCTTGGCTTTGTCGGCGCGTTTGAGTCCGTCGGTGACATGACTGATGACTATGCGCGCGCTCTGCCGTGGGTCGAGTGAGTCGTGTGGATTCACCCCGTGCTGGTTTTCAGTGAAGAATGCGGGGTTGTCTATTTTGCCGATGTCGTGGTAGAGTGCTCCGGCTCTTACAAGCTGCACATTGGCTCCGATGCGGTGGGCTGCTGCCGAAGCGAGGTTGCTGACAGCCATGGAGTGCTGGAAAGTGCCTGGACATTCCTCCGATAGCTCACGGAGCACATGGTTGTTGATGTCACTGAGCTCAACAAGTGTTACTTTTGATATGAAACCGAATGTTTTTTCAAGCAGGAATATCGCCACATAAGCAAATGAGACGAACACAGCGTTTATGCCGAGAAAACCGAACATCCGCATCGAAAGCTTGTCGATACTTCCGGTGTGGAATAGCTCAAGTGCAATGTAAGAGAGCGCATAGGCGAGAAATACGAGCAGAGCTGTGCGTATGAGCTGGGAGCGCTTGGTGAGTTCCTTCAGGCTGTTGATGGCGGCTACGCCGGCCATATACTGGAGAAAAATGAATTCCAGCGGGAATGAGGCTGCGATAGTGGCGGTGAGCACAGTGACGATGTGGGCAAAAAAGGCTGTGCGCGCATCGAGAAATATCACGAGCACAACTGGTACTATAGCAAACGGCACCAGATAGAGTCCCGAAATAAATGCTCTTGACATGCCGAAGGCAAAAAGAGTGACCGCTGTGATGACTATCATCAGCAGCAATATTGTGCGACGCGACGAGTAGTATTCCCGCCTGAAGAAATACAGATAGGAGTATAGCGCTATCAGCATCAGCACAATATATAGCGTCTGTCCTATGATTGGATAGATGTAGTCGCCGGATTTGGCGCCTCCGCGTTCCCTGGCAATATCCTCGTAAGTGCGCAGGATGGTGTGGAGTTGAGGTGTGACAATGTCTCCGCGGTCGATAATTCGCTCTCCCTGCTGTATTACTCCGATAGGCGCCATTGCGCGCTGCATCAACTCATTGTGAAGCCTTTCGGTTTCTGCTGTGTCAAGCAGGACATTCGGCACAAGCATGTCTGACAGCCCGGCGGCGCTTATGGCTCGCGAAAACCTTACATCGTTCAAGGTGCTGTCGATATAAGCGTAGGCATTGCGGGCTGAGCGGTAGCGCGAGGTTGGCAGCGACAAGGCTACATTTTCATGAATCACCCTTATGGAGCTGAGTCTGCCTTGTGATATCGACGAATATGTTTCGGTGTCAACAATTCCGTTTTCGTAGATTTTGCGCACCCGGTCAAGCAACCTGTTGCGCTCGAGGGGCGACAGCTCAATGTCTGAACCGTTGAGACGTCCTGCAAACTGCGACAGGGCGTTTTTTTCAATATTGTGGTCGCGGTAGTACACCGGCTCAAAGCCGGCCTCGATGCTGTCTCTCACCCCGGCGGCTCGTACAGAGTCGAGGTGAATCGGAATATCAAAAGGAGCGGTGAGAAGAGAGTATGCCCACGGGCGGTTAACCTCATAGTAGTATGAGTTGTTGTTTTTGCGGGGCAGAAAGTAGACAATGAGCGCGGTTGCCGCGACAAACACTGCCCATCTCACGTATGTTGCCTTTTCAATCTTCATCATTAATTGGTTAATCGGGTAGCGATGCGTTCTGGACTCTCGACGCGCCGGTGATACCCTTTATTTTCTTTACTTTCGCACAGAGACCATTGACCACTTCTGTATCATTGACCATAACAGTCAGGCGGCAGCCGAACACTTCCTTGTCGGTATCTATATGCAGCGACCTGATGTCGATGTTGAGATGGTTTGAAATCATCTGTGTGAGTTCCTGCAGTATGCCGTGACGGTCTACCCCTTCTATGTGTATCTCGGCGAGGAATTTCTGGCGCACTTCTTCCCAGCGTGTGCTGATGATGCGTGTGCCGTGCGCGGCCTTCAGCACCTGGGCGCGCGGACAGGTAAGGGCGTGCACCTCTACCTGACCTATGTCATTTATGAAGCCCATCACATCGTCGCCCGGAATCGGACGGCAGCAGTCGGCAAACACAAAGTTGCGATCCTTGTCGGTGCAGCGCAGGGTATAGGTCTCTTTTTTGTTTATTTTGTCAGGTGTGTTGACGGTAAGGTCGGTGCCTGACGACTTGCGCGAGTTTCTGCCAATCCTGAATATTTTTGACAGCAGCGATTTTTCGGTTTTGGGCGACTCTTTCAGGATATATCCGTCGAGGGTGAGTTCGCCAGAACCGAGGCGATAGAGCAGTGTGTCGCGGTTTGGCACATGATAAAACGCCGCCATCTTGGTTATCATCTCGTTGGTCGCCTCTACTTCTGCATCCCTGAAGAATGAGTCGAGAATTCCGCGCCCTTTTTCTATGACCGGCTGCTGCTCCTTGCGCAGTGCTGCTCTCAGGCGTGTGCGCGCTTTTGCTGTAGCGAGAAACGACATCCACTCCTCCTTAGGTTTCTGCGATTGTGAGGTCAGCACCTCCACCTGATCGCCGCTCTGCAGCCTGTGGCTTAGCGGCACAAGTTTGTGGTTGACCTTGCCTGCAATGCATTTGGTGCCAATCTGTGAGTGGAGTTCGAATGCCACATCAAGCACCGTGCTCTGGTTTGGCAGGGTGATGAGTTCGCCCTTAGGCGTGAAGACAACTATTTCGCTTGCGAATAGGTTGAGCTTCAGAGTGTCAAGAAAGTCTATGGCATTGGGATTGGGGTCGTCGAGAATATCTTTGATGGTTCTGAGCCACACATTCAGCTCACTTTCCTCGTCGCTCTCTCCGATTTTATATTTCCAGTGGGCTGCAAATCCTTTTTCGGCGATTTCGTCCATGCGCCGGCTGCGTATCTGCACCTCTATCCAATTGCCGTCTGGTCCCATCACTGTGAGGTGAAGCGCCTGATAGCCGTTGGCTTTGGGAGCGGAAATCCAGTCGCGCGTGCGGTCGGGGTGCAGACGGTATAGGTCTGTTATCGCCGAGTAGATGCTCCAGCATATCTCTTTTTCCTTGCTCTGGTCCTCGCAGTCGAAGATTATGCGCATGGCATAGAGGTCGTAGACCTCTTCAAAAGGCACATGCTTAGTCTCCATCTTGCGCCAGATGGAATAAACCGATTTTAGCCGCGACTGTGCCTCATATTTCAGTCCCATGGTGTCGAGGCGCTCCTTTATGGGTGCGGAGAAGTCGTTGTAAACAGCCGAGCGCTTTGCTTCCGAAGCCTTGATAAGTGCGGCTATGCGCTCATAGCTCTGCGGATGCTCGTACTTGAAGCTGAGGTCCTCAAGCTCGGTCTTTATCTCAAACAGTCCCAGGCGGTGGGCGAGGGGTGCGTATATATATAGGGTTTCGCCGGCAATTTTATACTGCTTGTTTGGAGCCATGGAGCCGAGGGTGCGCATATTGTGCAGTCGGTCCGCCATTTTGATGAGCACCACGCGGATGTCCTCGCTCATGGTGAGGAGCAGCTTGCGGAAATTTTCTGCCTGTGCAGATGCCTGGTCGCCGAAGATGCCTCCCGAAATTTTGGTCAGGCCTGCCACAAGCTGGGCGATTTTTTTGCCGAACTGGCTTTCGATGTCCTCGACGGTGTACTCCGTGTCCTCCACAACATCATGGAGCAGGGCGGCGCAGATGGATGTGGAGCCGAGTCCAATCTCCTGGCTTGCGATTTTGGCTACGGCAATGGGATGAAGGATATACGGCTCTCCGCTGCGGCGGCGTATGCCGCTATGAGCCTTTTTAGCGAATCTAAAGGCGCGCTCGATTATTTCAACCTTCTTGCGGTGGTTGCTTTTTAGATATCCGTTTAAAACATCCTGAAACTCAGACTCTATCAGTCGTTCTTCCTCTTCAGGGGTCATTGTGTGGGGGTCATTGTCCATAGTCGTTGCCGTGTTTGGGACCTTTTCAGGCACGTTACTTCCACAAAATTAAATAAAACGCCCTTAAAGACAAAATTTTTCAGGTCATTTGCAGCGTCAGCCACTCTTGGCGCCCTAATGAGGCATGGAAAACCAGCATGATTTAGAAAAGTTCGGAATGAGTTGCGTATATCGCTGATTGCCGGTTGCAACTATTGAATTTGTACCAAGTATCTAATGTTGTGTTGGATCTACGCAAACTTGTAACAGTCATAAAATAAGGAGAGTATAAATGCGAAAGCGAAAGAACTTTCGCTTTCTTTCGCTTTTCTCGTTGAGGCATTGTGCCGATGGCAAGCTGACTGTCACTCATCCTCGGGGTCGGATTCCGGCCGGCCGTTTGACACCAGGCGTGAGGAAACATAGTCGTTGAACACTCCACGGTAGGTGTCGCTGACAGGAATGTAAGCTTTGCCGAACACTATGCGGTTTCGCTCAATGACGGTTATCTTGGACTTATTGACAATAAACGAGCGGTGAACTCTCATAAACCGGGATTCGGGCAGCACTCTCTCTATGGCTTTCATGCTCATGAGGGTCATGATGCATTTGTCCTGCCCGTCAAGATAAATCTTCACATAGTCTTTAAGACCCTCGACATAGAGGATGGATGCCACAGGTATCTGCACGAGCTTGTATTCGCTTTTCACAACTATGTATTCTCCGTTAGCTTCCGCCTCGCTTGCGCGCTGTCTCAGCCGCTTATAGTCGAAAGCCTTGTTGACGGCAACCATGAATTCCTCGTAGCTGACTGGCTTGAGAAGATAGTCGAGGGCGTTGAGCCGGAATGCGGCTATGGCATGGTTTTCATATGCGGTTGTGAACACAATGCGTGTTTCCGGCGGCATTATATGGGCGAACTCAATGCCGTTGAGCTGTGGCATCTCAATGTCAAGGAATACAAGGTCGATGTTTCCCTGCATTATTGTGCGCACCGCATCCTGAGCGCTGCCGAATGTGCCGACAAGTTCCATGTTAGGGGTTTTCTCTATATAACCGGCTATGAGCGCGGCAGCGAGAGGTTCGTCATCGACGACAACACATTTCAATGGTTCCATAGGTTTCAGAGATTGGAATGCCGGGACAGCGGCACTTTTAGTTTGACTGTAAAATTATCATCCTCGGCGGCAACTGTCAGCGCTGCACGGTTGTCGAAAAGAAGCTCAAGGCGCCGGCGCAGATTGCCAAGTCCTATGCCGCTCTCCGCTTTGCTGTCGCAGTTTTTGGCCTTATTGTGCGTGGTGCAGAGTGCGTAGTCACTGTCGGCTGTGAGCGATATGCTTGCCGGAGATGAAAAATCGGCGTGCTTGAACACATTCTCTATCAGAGTGACAAACAGCATCGGTGGCACAAGCGAGTCAGCATTTCCGCCAAGATTCACGTCCAGGTCCAGGCGCGAGCCTGCCTGCAGGCGGAGCCGCTGCAGCTTCACATAGTTTTCCATAAATGATGCCTCTGAGCCGAGAGCCACCAGTGAGGGATTTTCATAGAGAACATAACGCAGCAGCCGGCTGAGTTCGTGGACGGCATCACGTGCCTTTGCAGGACTAATGTCTATGAGCGCATATATGGAGTTGAGGGTGTTGAACAGGAAGTGGGGATTGAGCTGGCTGCGCAGCCCGTCAAGCTCTTGCTTGCGCTTGACGGCTTCCTCTTCCTTGCTCCTTGCCTCCATTCTCATCCATTTGTCACTCAGCTTTATCGCCACAGCGAGGGCTATGGTGAGGACGAGCATCACCGCATCACGGAGTATAAACGACAGGTGGCGTGCCAACCTCGTAGCTTCATCCATGTCTATGCCCCTCCGCGGAGGCTTGTCTGACGTGCGAATCAGCACATACAGCACACCCACCATCACAAGCATAAGCAGAGCGTTGTAGACCACAAGCCTGAGAACTCCGCGGGGTCTGCCGATAGTGTTGTCAACAATGAAATAGTAGTTGACATAAAATGCTACTACATATAGTAGCGACTTGGAGTAGACGATATATGCCGGCGCTCCCTGAGGTCTGCCGTAGTTGAAGAGCACTTCGGGCAACACAAACAGTATCACCAGGCACAGCAGATGGGTTATGAAAGTCACAACCCTCTGCCTGCGCGCGCTCCTTGTTTCTGTTTTATTCATATCTTATTGCTTCAATCGGGTCAAGATTGGCGGCTTTCTGAGCCGGATACCAGCCGAAGAACACTCCGGTGACGGTGCATACCGCAAAAGACAAAATTACTGAATAAATCTGAATGCTTACGGGCCAATGGGCAACAACATTGACTATCCATGACGCGGCTCCGCCGATAATCACTCCGATAACGCCGCCGCTTACGCTTATAATCACCGCCTCGATGAGAAATTGTGCGAGAATATCGCGTCCGCGTGCGCCGATGCTCATGCGCAGACCTATTTCGCGAGTGCGCTCGGTAACGCTTACGTACATTATGTTCATGATGCCGATGCCGCCGACGAGGAGCGATATGCCGGCAATGCAGGCAAGCAGCACCGTCATCATGTCGGAAGTGGAGTTCATCATCTGGCTGAGTTCCTGCTGCGAGCGGATTGTGAAATCATCGTCGGCCTCCGGTGTAAGGCGGTGGTTTGTGCGCAGTATTTCGGTTATCTCTTCAATCGCCTGGTCTGTCATGTCCTCTGTGAGAGCCGAGGCATAGAGGCTCTGGAGATAATCCACTGCAAGAACTCTTTTCATTACGGTGGTGTAGGGCGCAAGTACCATGTCATCCTGGTCCATGCCCATCGAGTTGGTGCCTTTTGATTCGAGGACTCCGATTACCGTGAGCGGAATCTTGTTGAATCTCACCGTGCGTCCGATGGGATTGGTGCCGTCGGGGAATAGATTGTCAACAACAGTCTTGCCGAGCAGACACACTTTGGCTGCGCTTTTTATTTCCTGTTCGGAAAACATTTCGCCCTCTCCCACCTTAATCTTTCGGATTTCAAGATACTCCGGGGATATCCCGTAGAGGCTCGACGGCCAGTTGTTGTTGCCATTGATGAACTGACCTCCGGAATTGACGCTGGGCGACACCGCCGCAAGCGACGGAGCATCGGTGCGCAGAGCCTCGTAATCCGTCATTTTGAGAGTCTGCATGTCGTCGGCACTCTGGCGCACTCCGCCTCTGCGGTCGCCTCCGGGATGAATCATTATCATGTTGGAGCCCATCTCGGATATCTGAGCCTTAATGCTGTCCTTCGAGCCCTGGCCGATGGCAAGCATGGTAATCACGGATGCTACGCCGATGATAATGCCGAGCATGGTGAGGAAGCACCGCAGCTTATTGTTGTTGAGTGCTTTGAGAGCTATTTTGAGAAGATTGGCTAAATTCATTTCAATCAAGTTTTATCAGTCGGGAACAGGCAGCGAGTCAAACATCTCCTTGGCCGATGCCGGAGAGGGATTCGGCGTGTCGGAAATCACTTTGCCGTCACGCAGCACAATGTTGCGTGAGGAATATGCCGCAAGGTCGGGATTGTGGGTGACGAATATTATTGTGCGTCCGCGTGCATGAAGCTGCTGGAAGAGCACAAGGATGCTGAACGAGGTGCGGGTGTCAAGGTTGCCGGTGGCTTCGTCGGCAAGAATCAGCACCGGGTCATTGACGAGCGCGCGGGCAATCGCCACACGCTGCTGCTGGCCGCCGCTCATCTGGTTGCTCTTGTGCTCGAGGCGCTCGGCGAGCCCAACAGCGTCGAGAGCTTCGATGGCCATGCGCCGGCGCTCTTTTTGCTTTATGTCGGGATTGTAGAGCAGAGGCAGCTCGACATTCTCTACCGCAGTCGTTTTAGGCAGCAGATTGTAGTTCTGAAACACGAAGCCTATCTTGCGGTTGCGCAGGGTGGCGCGCTTGTCCTTGCTCATGGTGCGCACGCTCACTCCGTCAAGCACATACTCGCCGGAAGTAGGTGTGTCAAGGCATCCGAGCAGGTTGAGGAGAGTGGATTTGCCGGAACCGGAGGTGCCCATGATGGTGACAAATTCCCCTTCGTGGATTGTGAACGACACACCGCGGAGCGCCTTCACCTTTTCACCGCCGACAATAAACTCGCGGCGCAGGTCAGTCACCTTTATTATTTCACGCTTTTCTGACATCTCTATAATTTATTTCTTGTTATTGCGCTGTGGAGGTTTAGGAGCAAACGGGCTGCGCTCGCCACCGTCGCCGGAGGGTGCGTCATCATTATGTCCCGCTTCCACATCGTAGCCTACGGCTATTATATCTCCATCGGAGAGCCCCGATGTTACCACAACTGATGTGCCTGATGAGGCTCCGGTTGTCACTTCGTGAGCTACAAGACGGCCGCTTTCAAGCACCCACACTCTCTTTGCTTCGGGAGCGGATTCAGGTGCCGGGTCCGCTTTGGGCAGCGAGGGCGAGCCGGGATAGTCATGCGGGGTGAAGTGGAGAGCCTTCTGAGGAATTGTCAAAACATTCTTCTCACGCACGGTATATATAGTTATCTCCGCTGTGAGACCCGGAATCAGTTTCATTTCAGGATTGGGAGCATCGACAACCACTTCGTATGTCACTACATTGCTTTCTGTGGTAGGATTGAGGCGCACTTCTGTTACAACTCCGTGAAACACATCGTCGGGAAATGCTGAAACTGTGAATTTCGCTTCCTGACCCACTTTTACCTGACCTATGTCAGCCTCATCCACATCAGCGATCACTCTCATGTTTTCGAGGTCGGCAATAACATACAGATTGGCTACATTCATGCTTGAAACGACAGTCTGTCCCACTTCTACCTCACGCGAAATCACTATGCCGTCTATAGGCGAGTATATTTCAGCATAATTCAGGTTTTTTGCCGCACGCACCCTGTCGGCCTGCGATTTTTCATACGCGGTTTTGGACACCTCGTACTCTTTTCGCGAGGTTTCGAACTCGTAGTCGCTTATAAGCTGACGTTCGTGCAGCTTTTTGTCACGCTCATAGTTGGTTTTGTTGTACTCGTAGGTCAGTCGTGCCGATTCCATGCTGGCATTGGCGCTTTTAAGTTCGCTGTCAAGAAGGGTTTTCTCGATTTCTGCGATAAGCTCCCCTTTCTTCACAACCGAATTGTAATCGGCATACAGTTTGTCGATGATGCCGGTCACCTGTGTGCCGACATCCACTTGTGTCTTGGATTCCACAGTGCCGGTAGCAGTTACCGTCTTCGTGATTTCGCCGCGTGCAGCCTTTGCTGTCTCCAGCTCTATCTGCTGCTTGCCGCCGCAGGCGCAGAGCATAGCTGCCGCTGCAATTGTCGCTGTTAAATGCAGGTATTTCATATCAGAGTGTTGTTGAATTGTTTCTGTAGATTTCTATTCTTTTTTTGCCGAGCATAGCCATATATTTTGCCTGGGTGAGCTCGCGCTTTGCTGCCGTGAGCGCATTGTGGGCGGTGAGAAGCTCAACCGTGTTGACCAGTCCGAGCGCGAACTGCTCGTTGACAAGGTCATTGCTCAGAGTCGCCGCCTCGATTTGTTTTTCGCCCGCCTCGTAACGGCTCTGGGCGGAGCGCACATCTGTATATAGCGCCTCGATGTCACGCCCGAGAGATGTCTGGCGCGATTCGCGGGTCAGGTCGGCGTCACTCGCTGCCACTCTTGCCTGAGCTACGGCAACTTTCGTTTTTTTCTGGTCAAGAATGGGAATGCTCAGTGTCAGACCGATATTTTCGTTAAATCCGCGCTTGAGCTGGGTGCCGAACGCTCCACCGGGGGCATAGTATGTAGTGCCGACTCCGGCGTTGAGGCTGAGCTGGGGCAGACCCGACGATTTCGCCACTTTTTCCTCGAGGCGCGCGGCTTCGCTCTGAAGCTGCGCTGCCTTCAGCTCATTGTCGTTGAGCAGGGCGAGCCGGTAGCTCTCGTCCAGTGACCACAGAGGTGCGAGCACCTCCTCGCGCGTCCAGTCAACACTCTGTGGCTGTATGTTTTCGTCTATTCCGAGTTCGAGCAGTCGCTTCAGCTCTGTGCACTGCGTTGCGTATGTGCCTTCGGCGCTTACAATCATGTATCTGTCCTGCTCGGCTTGCTCGGCTATCTGGGCGTAGTCGACTATCGAAAGTCGTCCCGCATCCATGAGTTGACGCGCGCGCTCCTCCTGAGCCTTGCTGAGGTCTGCCGCCTCGCGGTTGATTTCAATGGCTTCGCGGGAATATAGGAGATTGACATAAACCTGCAGAATGCTGTGCTCAAGATCAGTCTCCAGACCCAAAGCGCTGACTTCGCTCGCCTGGGCCTGAACAGAGCGCTGCTCTATGGTGGCTTGCCGCTCGCCGCCGTTCCACACTGTCCATCCGGCGTTGAGTCCGTAATTGCTGCCATAGCTGTTTTTGTGTCCTCGTTCTGCCCAGGGGGTGTTGGTGTAGCCCTGAGTGGTGGAGAATGATAGGGTAGGCTGCCATTGGGCTCTTGCCGCCTCAAGGCTCAGTTGTGAGTTTTCCGCGCTGAGTCGCGCCTGCTTAAGGGAGATGTTGTTTGCCCGCGCATAGTCCACACACTGGCTGTAGCTCCAGGTCTGCTGGGCATTTGCCATTGCCGGCACGAGCAGAATCAATGATAATAAATTCGGTATTTTCATCGTTTTGTCGGTTATTTGACGCAAAAATACCGACAAACGCTTCCTACCTACAACTCAAATGGAAATCACGCCGACATTTGCCGACAAAACAGGAATAGCCCCTCCAATGAGTTAACAATCACAAAATAAGTGCAAAAAATGATTATAAGTTTCGGATGCCGCTATTCAAAGCGGTAGATGATATATCCGGTCTGCTCAGCTTCAGCATCCTCGTCTACCGAAAATTTTGAGCGAAGCGCTGCCTGAACGCAGCTATGGCGCGCAGCCTCATTCGCAGCCACAGGTCCTACGCCGTTTTGATACTCCGAGCTGATGACATTGCCCTGACGGTTCACTCTCACCTTTATTTTAATAAGACCGGTGGCGGTAGCAGACGGATTTGCCCACCGCGAGAGTGTGCGCCCCTTCAGGTTTGCTCCGGGCAGACCGGATAGCGCTCCTGTAGATGCGTTGCCGTTTGGCGAGCCGCTTTTGCCTGAAGACTCTGTGGCGCCTTGCGAAGCACCGTTGAATTTCACTCTGGAATTTATCTTTTCGGCAGCCTCTTTCTGTTTTTTCGCTTTCTCCATCTCCGCCAGCTCCTCCTTGGTAGGACCTGTCTTTTCAGGTTTCGGCTTTTCCTTTATTTTTACGGGAGACTCTACTTTGGAGGTTATCACCGGAGCCGGTTCCGGAGCCGGTTCACCGGCATCGGCGAGGTCTTCTGCCGCACTCATAGGCTCAGAATCAGATTCCGGAGCAGGAGATTCCTGAAACTGGTCTGGCACAGGCACATCACCGATGGCAACATATTCTCCTTCAAGAAGAAGCTCGGAATTGTTCTCCGGAGGCCACACTCTCGGCTCGTCGCCGGTGTATTGCAGATACATCATCAGCAACAGCACGACTGTAAAGACAATGACGAGCACTGTCACTGCTGCAGATATCAACCGTGCCTTCTTCTCGAAAATCATATCATTTTCCGGGTTTTGCCGATGTTGGCGCAGGTTTGGTGGCAAGAACCATTTTCAGTCCGTTTCGCGCCCCGAGGTCAAGCACCTCTACAAGTTTGCCGTAAGTCACATTCTCATCGGCATACACAGCTATGACATCCTGCGGGTTCTGCCGCTGGATAAGTTGCAGGAAACCGAGTAGCTGCCCGGTGTCGTTCATAGGCTGAGGCTCGCTGTCCTCAAACGAAGCGTATATCACCGACTCCTTATCTATATACAGGCGTGTGGATGGTTTGAGGGCCGTTTGCTCCGAACTTTGCGGCAGATTGATTTCCAGCGCTGTGGGAAACACGAATGTGGAAGTCACCATAAAGAATATGAGCAGCAGGAATATGACATCGGTCATTGACGCCATCGAAAAGAGCGATGTCATGTCGTATTGACGCTTCAGTGCCATGGTCAGGAGGGTTCGTTGAGGAGGTCCATGAATTCCATGGTTTTGCCTTCGAGGCTATTCATCACGCCATTGATGCGGGCCACAAGATAGTTGTAGGCAAACAGTGCGAGAATGCCGACAATAAGACCTGCAACGGTTGTCACAAGCGCTTTGTAAATACCTCCGGCAAGCACATCGATATTGGCGCTCGACCCTGCGCTTGCAAGATTGTAGAATGCCTGTACCATGCCTATCACCGTGCCGAGAAAGCCTATCATCGGAGCGCCGGCGGCAGTAGTGGCGAGCCAGGGCAGACTTTTGCCGAGGTTGGCAACCTCGATGTTGCCGGTATTCTCAATGGCCACGAGAACATCGTTCATCGGTCGGCCGATACGGCTTATGCCTTTTGCTATCAGACGCGAATATGGAGAATTGGTGTGACGGCACAGATTCTGTGCGCTCTCAAGCTCGCCCTCATGGATATAGTCCTTGATGCGCTTCATGAAGGAGTCATCCTCTTTGGCGGCCTTGCGTATCACAATGGCACGCTCAACAAATACATATATGGCGATTATGGCAAGTAGTGCGAGCGGTATCATCACGAATCCGCCTTCGAGGCAGAGCTGCCATACCGAAAGTTCCTGCACGGGCTCGGCAACCGGCTCTACTACCGGTGCAATGGAAGCAGCCGCGCTGTCGGCGGTAGCAGCGAAAGTGCTGTCAACTGCGGCAGGCACCTGAGCCAGAATTGTAGAAAACACAGACATTGATAATATTTTTTGCTTGTTAGTTACTTTATAACAGACACTCTTTGTAGGCGCGTATCGTATCCTTGATGCCGAGATACAGCGCATCAGCTATCAGCGCGTGACCAATCGACACCTCGTCAAGATAAGGCAATTTCTCATGAAAATATTTCAGGTTCTCAAGATTCAGGTCATGACCGGCATTTACTCCCAGACCGCAGTTGTGGGCGGCGATGCTTGCCTGGACAAAAGGCTCCACTGCGCTTTCAGGGTTTGCGTGATAATTGTCGGCGTAAGGCTTGGTGTATAGCTCGACTCTGTCGGCTCCTGCTTTTGCCGCAAGTTTGATGTTTGCCGGGTCGGTGCCGACAAAAATCGAGGTGCGGATGCCTGCATCGCGAAATTTCTCGACTATCTCTGCAAGAAAATCGAAGTGCTCGCCGATATTCCATCCGGCACTTGAAGTGAGGTCGCCGGGGGCATCAGGCACCAGAGTCACCTGCTCGGGCTTGACTTTTAGCACGAGGTCCATAAATTCTGGTGAGGGATATCCCTCGATATTGAACTCGGTCTTCACGAGCGGACGAAGCTGAAACACATCGGCCCTACGGATATGCCGTTCATCCGGGCGCGGATGCACAGTGATGCCGTTTGCACCGAAAGCCTCGCAGTCGGCGGCAAATTTCTCTACATTCGGCGTGTTTTCGCCGCGGGCGTTGCGCAGGGTAGCAACCTTGTTGATATTAACGCTTAAATTCGTCATTCTGAAAAGTAAGAAAACCACTTTGCGGCGCGCCATGTTATTATAATAAGGAAATATGGAATATTTTCCCTACTTTTGCACTTTGCAAAGCGACCACAAAAATAGTCAGAAATAATCAGATTTTAAAAATTTGCCCGCAAAAGATAACATACACAAACGGAATACACGCGATTTCAGCATGTTGGGATTTGACCCGTTTCATCACCCCGCGAGAATTTTTCCCCAGAGCGACGAATGGAGTGAGCTGAGCGTATGCTGCTACCGCAATGACTTCTCGGCATCGCGCATCGCTCTTGCAGTGGAGGACTGCGACGCCCACCTGCTCAACATGAATGTGACTTCCGAGGTTACTCCTGCAGGAGAGATTGTTGTGGACCTTCGCATAAGCCACCGGAATCCGGAGCTTGTTGCCCGCTCGCTCGAGCGCTACGGCTATGCGGTTGTGCGCACATCCGGCAATCCTGACGACATAGACGACAGCACAACCGCGCTGAGAATCGGAGAACTGCTGGCCCACCTCAATGTGTAAAACTCATAGCAGTGTCATGAAAGATATTGTTATTTTCGGTAACAGCTATCAGGGAGCGTATGCCGCCGAGCTGCGCGATTTTTTTGTCAGACTGCTTGGTCAGACAGACCTGCGGGTGAGTTTCGACAGCGTTTACCGCGATTATCTTGCCGGAATAATTCCCGGAGTACTCGACAATGTCCGCACGGTGAGCGGATTTGACTTCAACGCAGACCTTGCGCTAAGTATCGGAGGCGACGGCACTTTTCTGCACACCGCCAACCGTATCGGCGACAAGCAGATACCCATAATGGGGCTCAATTCCGGTCATCTCGGCTATCTGTCCGCGGCTCCCATGGCCGATATAGATACCACTATAAGTCATATCGAAACAGGTGATTATGTTGTGGAATCACGGTCAATGCTCGCGGCTGAGTGTCCGGACCGGCGCATCCAGGCGCGGCCGTTCGCACTCAACGAGGCTGCAATTCTGCGTCAGGATACCGGCAGCATGATTGCTGTGGACACTTTTGTTGACGGCATGCCTCTGGCAAAGTATCTCGGTGACGGTCTCATAATATCCACACCTACAGGCAGCAC
>JAIDJW010000194.1:0-2071 GCA_029052015.1 Paramuribaculum sp.
CCGCCGTCCACTGGTCAAGATTGTTGCGGACCAGAAACTGCACCGTCTCGCTCTCCTCCAGCCCCGGCACATCCGGCACCGGAATATCATCGCGGCAGCCACACAGCACACCAAGCGCCACGATAGCCGCCAATATTCTTGTCACATCATTCCGTATATACATAGTATATCTTACTTCATCCTGTCCTTCAGGTGCTTTACGCCGCGCGTCAATGCTGCGCGCGCACCCAAAGCACCCAATTTATCGCAAAATTATAAAAAAAGTAGCAAAACAACATCACAAATCAGCCTAATTGGACCAATTCCACCAATTAGTCCTATTTCCACAAAAAATCGTATATTTGCGCAAAAATCACAAGACAATGACAACTTTCGCATCAAATCCTTCGGAAATCACGCTCGCATTGTGCAGCGACCATGCCGGCTACGAACTCAAATGCCGCGTTATCGAATACCTCGGCTCAAAAGGCTACAAAGTGCGCGACTTCGGCACGCATAGCGTTGACTCCTGCGATTATCCCGACTTCGCCCACCCCGCGGCCACAGCCGTAGAGAGAGGTGAATGTCAGGCCGGCATAGCTATGTGCGGCACCGGCAACGGCATTGCCATGACGCTCAACAAGCACGCCGGCGTGCGCGCCGCCCTGTGCTGGGCGCCGGAGCTCGCCGCCCTCGCACGCGGGCACAACAACGCCAATATCCTTGTGATGCCCGCGCGGTTCATCGACCCGCAGGTGGCAATAGCTACCGTCGACGCGTTTCTCGAATCAAACTTCGAGGGCGGACGCCACGAGCGCCGCATCGCCAAGATTCCGGTAAAACAATAAGACCTGTTTAACCCTAACCTTCTATAACATGAAAGAACTTCTGCGCACTGTCGTAAAGCATTTCGACATCAAAGGCACCGTTGATGCAATCAAACCCCTCGGCAACGGCCTTATAAACGACACATATATAGTAAAAACCGAAGGCGAAGCGCCAGACTATGTGCTCCAGCGCATCAACCACAACATCTTTACAGATGTCGACACCCTGATGACCAACATACAGGCAGTGACTTCGCATATTCGCCACAAACTCGAAGCCGCCGGCGAAACTGACATCGACCGCAAGGTGCTCACCTTCGTCCCCACCAACTTCGACGGCAAGTATTATTTCTTTGACGGCGAAAACTACTGGCGCATGATGGTGTTCATACCCGACGCCCACACCTTCGAAGCCGTAAACCCCGAGAGCAGCCGCAACGCGGGCAAAGCTTTCGGCAACTTCCAGGCAATGCTTGTTGACATCGACGCCGACCTCAAGGAGAGCATTCCCGACTTCCACAACATGGAATTCCGCCTCAAGCAGCTCCACGACGCCGTCGAGGCCGACCCCGAGGGCAGAGTGGCTGAAGTGAAACAGATTCTCGACGAACTCGAGAAGCGCGCCGAAGAGATGACCAAAGCAGAGCGCCTGCACCGCGAAGGCAAGCTGCCTAAACGCATCTGCCACTGCGACACCAAGGTCAACAACATGATGTTTGACGACGAAGGCAATATACTCTGCGTCATCGACCTCGACACCGTGATGCCCAGCTTCATCTTCAGCGACTACGGCGACTTCCTGCGCACAGGAGCCAACAAGCTCGCCGAGGACGACCCCGACATAGACCATGTGGAGTTTGACATGGACATCTTCCGCGCGTTCACCCAGGGCTACCTCTCGAGCGCCAAAGACTTCCTCACACCATTAGAGATAGAAAACCTGCCCTACGCCGCAGCCCTATTCCCCTATATGCAGGCCGTGAGATTCCTGACCGACTACATCAACGGCGACACATATTATAAAATAAAATACCCTGAACACAATCTGGTGAGAACGCGCAACCAGTTCAAACTGCTCCAGAGCGTCGAGGGGCACACACCCGAAATGCGCGAGTTCATCGCAGCGAGTCTCGCCTGATATCCAAAAAATAACCGCCTAAAAGCCGTAGAGATGCTAAAAACACCTCTGCGGCTTGCTTTTTGTCAGAATTAAGTCGTATATTTGCAGGCTGAAAGAAAACATAATTTAATAACCCAATTAACAT
>JAIDJW010000194.1:2081-3221 GCA_029052015.1 Paramuribaculum sp.
ACCACATGCAAAGCAAAGGAAAATTAGGAAGCGTTGTGGCGGGAGTCATCGCCGTGTTCCTGGTGCTAATTTGCCTGTTCTATCTGTCATTTACCCTCGTCACAAACCACTACGAGGACAAGGCAGAGGCTTACGCGGCACAGACCGCCGGAGATGCAGGCTCGCGCTCGGACTCTTACCGTATGGCTTACAAAAGCTACATCGACTCCATTTCTAAGGAAAAAGTTTATCTCGGATACACATTCAACGAAGTGCAGAAACTCGGTGTAGGCCTCGGTCTCGACCTCAAGGGAGGTATGAATGTAACCCTTCAGGTGTCTGTGCCCGACATTCTCCGCTCAATGGCTAACGCCGACGGCAACCCCTACTTCGAGCCCGCCCTCCACGCCACCGACTCTGTCGCTAAGGCTACGGGCAGCAACGACTATGTCGCTCTTTTCTGCCAGCAGTATAAAAAACTCGACCCCAGCGGCGACCTTTCAGTAGTCTTCAAGGACCAGGTTAAGCGCGGAGAGTCACCCGAAGCTGTTGAGCGCGCACTCAAGCAGGAGGTCAAAGACCGCGTGAGCAGCTCTACCAACGTGCTCCGCAGCCGTATCGACCAGTTTGGCGTAGTAGCCCCAAATATCCAGGAGCTCGAAAAGGACGGTCAGATTCTTCTCGAACTCCCCGGAGTGAAAGAGCATGACCGCGTGCGCGAGCTCCTCAAATCATCGGCAAACCTCGAATTCTACGAGACTATGCCCGTAGCAGAGATTCAGAACGCACTCGTTGCACTCGACAACACTGTGCGCGCCGATTCCACCGGCAACGGTCGCGGTCTCTTCGACCTCTTCCTCCAGGTCGGCCAGCAGGGCAACCCCATCGCTGTAGGCTATGCCACCGCAGCAAACCGCGCAGCAATCGACTCCATCACCTCATCGGCCGTAGCTAAGCGCATACTCCCCTCCAACCTCAAGCTTGCATGGGAAGTAAAGCCCGAAACAGTGGAGTCGACCGACACCGCTACCGGACGCACACGCCGCATCGACATATACAGCCTCATAGCACTCAAGACCGCCAACGGCAAGCCCGCACTCAGCGGCGACGTCATCACAGCCGCCACCAGCGAGTTTGACAATATGCAGGGCGGCAACTATG
>JAIDJW010000195.1 GCA_029052015.1 Paramuribaculum sp.
CCCCAGCCCCAGGCCGGGCCCCAATAGCCGGGCCCCCATCCCCATGACGGGCCCCAGCTCCAGGCCGGACCCCAGTAACCGGGCCCCCAAGCCAATGAAGGACCCCAGCCGGGTCCCCAGTGCCATGGATTATTCCAATAGCCACCCCAGCCCCAGTATGAGCTGTAGTACCAGGGATCATACCAGCCGCTCCAGCCGTAAGGGTAACCCCAATAGGTGCTGTAAGGCACATTGACACTGATATTAACGTATGCCGGCTGAGCGTAATAAAGCCCGGCAAGCTCTGCATCGGCCGAACCTTTCACTATTTCCGGATTGTAAAAGCGTTCAATCTGCCGGGTGTAGGCAAAATCAGTGACATTGCCTAAAGAGTCATGCGCCAGCGAATCCTTTGCAAAAATACCGCGCCGATTGTATTCGTCAACGCTTCTTGTAGAGGTACCCTCGGGAGCGTAGGTGTCTGCTGCCGGAAAGTCAGCTACAGGATTGAGAATCACTGCGTTGACAGCTCTCTTCCTGGCGGCCTCCTTCTGTTTCTTGGCGAGTTCGATATTCTTGTCCTTATCTTTGGATGAGTCGAAATATATGTCATCGTCATAATAACCCTGTGCACGGCAAACACCGGCAACAGTCACGAGCAGGGAGAGCAATAATGTTTTTTTTATGTTCATGATGGGTTTGCAATTATTAGGTTTATACTTAAACATTTAGACAGCAATAATCATTTTTGGTTTAATGCAGGACTGCTGCTGTAATGCAAATATAGCATATAATCAATGAACAGGCACTAATTTCCGACTGTAATAAGTGTTTTTAACCAATTTTGCCGACCCTGAGGCTTTTATAGCGGCCCAGGTCGGCAAAAATGTAAGGTCAAAGACTCATTGTAAGAACTCGTTTATTTCTCTTTTTCACCCGGTTTCATGTCATACGACAGCATGGCTATCGAGAAACCCCAGTAGATAAAGGCGAGAGAAGTCAGAAAACTTGTCATCATCATATTCTGAACCCATCCGGCTTCAATAAAGAAGAAACCGATAATCATAAGAAGAATACCGTTGATGAGATAGAGCCACCAGTACTTGCGTCGACGCTGACTGACAGAACTTATGATGGCGCTGATGCCCCAGAACAGGAATATGATGGCGATGAAATACGGGAACACCGCTTCAGAAAGAACTATGCTCCTGACAAGCATAAACCCGATAAACATATCTATCACACCGCCTGCAAGCCACCATCCCCAGCCGCGCGGACGATCGGAACCCGCCGACACACACAACTGCACTATGCCGGCAAGAACAAGAAGCCAGCCGAAAATCTGTGAGGATACCGCGAATCCGGCTACCGGCCAGAACCAGTAGGCAAATCCGCAGAGCACCATTAAAATACCGACGACAAGCACTATCCACCAGTACTTTGTCTGTCCCCAGTAATTAAGATTCAACGATTTCATAATTTTAAGTTTTATTGGTTGATTTTGATTTTATCTTATAACACGCCGTTTACTTAAAATGTTGCAACAGATAGATTCCATATTGTCACAAGGAGCTTTTTGTGTAATTTTGCGGTATGATATATCCCGACTCATTTGAACACAAGATTGGTTTTGAGCGCGTAAGGGCGCAGATTAATTCATATTGCTCATCGTCTAACGCACGTCAGCGTACCGCCGACATGAGATTCTGCAATGACTACAGAACTATTTGCCGCTCGCTGGGCTGCGTTGACGAAATGCTGGAATTTGTAACCGGTGAAAACGCATTGCCTGCTAACAACTGCGATGAAGCGGAGGCTGTGCTTCAAAGCATCAGGATACCGGGAATGTCGTGCTCGCCGGCAGAGATGCTATGCGTGTCAAAAGCCATAGACTGCATTGGAGCAACAATAGCTTTTTTCGCATCGCTGAAGTCAGAAGAGGGCAAGAGCAGATCTCCCCTACTTGATTCACTTGCTGCCGGACTTGAGAGATTTGACCAATGCCGCGCGGCTATCGACAGAGTGCTTGACAGATACGGTAATGTCAAGGACAATGCATCGCCGGCTCTGACAGATATCCGCCGCTCGCTCAGCTCTATGTCGGGCACAGTCAATTCTGTGCTGCGCCGTGTGCTATCAAAAGCTGTGGCCGAGGGTATTATAGACGGTGACGCATCGCCTGCTATGCGCGACGGTAGACTTGTGCTGCCGGTTGCGCCGATGAACAAGCGCCGGCTCCCCGGTATTGTCCACGATGAAAGCGCTTCAGGCAAAACAGTGTTCATAGAGCCGGCTGAAGTTGTTGAAGCCAACAACCGCATCCGAGAGCTGCAACTTGAGGAGAGACGCGAAATAAACAGAATACTGGCAGAGCTTTCGTCATTCATAAGACCTCACATCGACTCAATTCTCGCGAGCATCGACATTTTGGGGCATCTTGATTTTATACGTGCAAAAGCGGCCTTTGCATGCGAAACTGGAGGCTCGCTTCCGCATCTGAGCCCGAAACCGGAACTTGAGTGGTATCACGCCTGTCACCCGATTCTCCTGCAGTCACTCAAAGCCCAGGGCAGAGAGATTGTGCCGCTGGATATCCAACTCTCAGAACGGCAGAAGATACTCATAATTTCGGGACCTAACGCCGGAGGCAAATCCGTATGCCTCAAAACAGTGGGCATACTCCAGTATATGACTCAGTGCGGAGTGCTCCCTCCGGTATATGAGAACTCCCGTTTCGGTATTTTCAATGACATATTCGTTGATATAGGCGATGACCAGTCTATCGAGGATGATCTCAGCACATACAGCTCACATCTGCGCAACATGAAACTGTTTGTGGGACGGGGCAGAACCACTTCACTCGTGCTGATAGACGAATTCGGCACAGGCACTGAGCCGCAGATTGGCGGAGCCATAGCACAGGCGATTCTTCACAAATTCGCCGATGCGGGAATGTGGGGAGTAATCACTACCCACTATCAGAATCTGAAGCACTTTGCGGAGGATACCGAGGGACTCGTCAACGGCTCCATGCTCTACGACCGCCATCTTATGCAGCCGCTCTTCAAGCTCTCTATCGGCAATCCCGGCAGCTCTTTTGCGCTTGAAATAGCGCGAAAAACCGGACTTCCCGCAGATATAATAGCCGAAGCCGAAGAAATTGTCGGCAGTGACTATATAAACATTGACAAATATCTGCTTGACATAGCGCGCGACAGGAAGTACTGGGAAAACAAGCGACTGGATGTCAAACGCAAGGAAAAGAAGGTTGACGAACTTCTCGAACGGTATGAGGGTGATGCGGAGACTCTTCGGCTCAAACGTCGCGAAATTATAGAGCAGGCAAAGGAAGAAGCAAAAAAAATCATCGACTCAAGCAACGCATCTGTTGAGCGCACTATCCGTGAGATACGCACTTCACAGGCGGATAAGGAGCGGACCAAGGAAGCGCGGCAGAAACTCGCTATCGAGAAAGACGAGATAGCCTCGCAGACTGATGCCGGTCATCCTCTCCTCAACAAAGCGCCTAAAAAGCCAAAGCGAAAAAAGAATATTGTGCCTGCTGAGATGCCTCAGCGTGCTCTGCAGCCGGGCGACGTTGTCAAACTGGATGGCGAAGGAACCCCCGGAAAAATCATTGAGATTGAAGGCAAAAACGCTGTGGTCGCTTTCGGAATGCTCAAAACCACCGTCAAGACGGAACGCCTGCGCCTGAGCAATGCAAAAATCGACAGCTCCGCGTCAAGAAGCGCATCATTTGTCAGCAGCAGCACGAGTGACAGCTCCCGCGAACGTCATCTCGGATTCAGCCGCGACATTGACCTGCGAGGCATGAGGGTAGACGAAGCTCTACAGGCTGTGACTTATTTCATTGACGATGCCATACAGTTTTCCGCAGGCAGAGTGAGAATACTGCACGGCACCGGCACCGGAGCGCTTCGCCAGGCAATCCGCAAGTATCTTGACAGTGTGCCGGGCGTGCACTCATATCGCGATGAACATGTTCAGTTCGGAGGCGCAGGCATCACTGTTGTTGACCTTGACTAAAACAACTGCATGAGCTGGTAGGCGCCAAAGCCTATCAGCCATGCCACAGCCGTGTTGTAGACTATCGAGAATAGTCCGTAGTACCATTTTCCTGTCTCTTTTACCACAGCAACGATTGTTGCAGTGCACGGGCAATACAGCAATATGAATATCATGAAGCTCAAAGCCGCCGCAACAGTGAAGTCCGGATGTCCTGTAGCCGGATTTATGGCTGTAAGTCTTGCCGCGAGCGAGGAATCCTCAATTTCCTCATCGCCGGTGTAGAGCACGCCGAGTGTCGACACAACTATCTCTTTGGCGGGCACTCCGGCAAGCACCGCCACAGAAGCCCTCCAGTGAAATCCGAGCGGTTCCATCACCGGATTCACAAACTTGCCGGCCATTTCAAGATAGGAGTCTGTGTTCGGATTTATCTCCGAGTCATCACCGGCGGTATATGTTGCGGAAGTCGGAGTTTCCCGAAGCGAAGATTCGTTGTGAACCGGGAAATAATTCAATGCCCACACGATTATGCTTGCCACAAGAATCACTCCTCCCATCTTTTTGAGATATTGCTGACCTTTGCCCCAGGTGTGGCGCATGGAAGCCTTGAAGGTTGGTATTCGGTATGGCGGAAGCTCCATCACAAAGGGGGTCTCATCCTTCTTGAACCAGAATGCGCGGAGCAGTCGCGCCGTTATCATGGCAACAACAATGCCGAGCAGATACAGTCCCAGAAAGACTAACGCCGCATGCTTCTCGAAAAATGCGCCAACAAGGAGCACATATACCGGCAGACGTGCAGAACACGACATGAACGGATTAATCAGCACCGTGATTATGCGGCTTGAACGGCTCTCGATAGCCCTTGCCGACATGATTGCCGGCACATTGCATCCGAAGCCCATGATGAGGGGTATGAACGATTTGCCGTGCAAGCCTATCCTGTGCATCAGCTTGTCCATAATGAACGCCGCACGCGCCATATACCCCGAGTCCTCCATGAAGGAGATGCAGAAATACAGGATAAGGATATTCGGTAGAAACACGATAACGCCCCCTACTCCGCCTATGATTCCGTCTGCTATAAGGTCTTTCAGCGGACCATCGGGCATTGTTGACTGCACGAGTGAGGCTACCCGGCCGACCAACAACTCTATCCACTCCATAGGATAGGCGCCAATCTCAAATGTCGCCCAGAAAATAGCGAACATTATGAGAACAAATATCGGAAAACCGAAAAGCTTGCTTGTGACAAAGGCATCTATGATATGTGTCGGATCATTCGGGTCAGTCTCACCTTTAACCAGAGTTTCTGCGAGAGCTCCAGCTATGAATCCGTATTTTTCATTTGCTATAGAGGATGTCACATCATCTTTTGTCACCGACTCAATCCGCAGCAGTTCGCGGTCGCGCAGCGACAAAATCGCATTGCCGTCAGGCAATTTCTTCACCTCATCCTCAACCTCTCTGTCTCTTTCAAGCAGCTTTATGGCAAGATAACGGGGAGAAAAATGACGCCCGATATGGTCATCCTTCTTCAGCTCATCCTTTATCGCGCTAACCCCACGCTCTATATCTTCGCCAAGAGGCACATGAATATGACGCACAGCCACATCCCGGCCCTCAAACACTTCTATCACGGTGTCAAAAAGCTCGTTTATACCCTCTCCGGTGCGGGAAACGGTCGGCACCACAGGCACTCCAATCATTTCGCCAAGCAGTCTGTAGTCAAGAGTATCTCCGCTCTTTTTCAGCTCGTCATACATATTCAGGGCTATGACCATACTCCTGTCCATGTCAATGAGCTCTGTGGTAAGATAGAGATTACGCTCCAGATTGGACGCTACAACAACATTGACAATCACATCAGGAGTTTCGTCACGCAGATACTTGCGCACATACAACTCTTCAGGCGAATAAGAGGCGAGAGAATATGTGCCCGGCAGGTCAACTATATTGATTGTGTAGCCTCTGTGCTTGAACTTACCTTCTTTGGCATCCACCGTCACCCCGCTGTAATTGCCGACATGCTCGCGGGCGCCGGATGCGATATTGAACAGGGATGTCTTGCCGCAGTTAGGGTTGCCTACAAGAGCGACATTGATGGTTCTCCTCTTTTCGTGAAACTCCGGACTCCCGGCTTTTTCCCTCGTCAAGGCGTCACGGCTGTCTAACGCAGCTTCTTCATGCCCATCAAGCGGAATCACTTCCACAAGATGTGCCTCAGACCGCCTTAACGACACTTCATAGCCCATTATATTATATTTGATAGGGTCGCGCAAAGGAGCGTGAAGCAACACCTTCACCTCGTGTCCTTTGACAAAACCCATCTCTATAAGGCGCTTTCTGAATGCTCCGTGACCTAATATCTTGACAATCATTGCCGATTGTCCTGTATGCAGTTCGTCTAATCTCATTATGTACCTGAAGGGGAGTGAAACGTTATGCAAATTTCAAAAAATATGCCGGAATCTCCAAGAAATCCCGGCATTATTTATAATCATTTTAAATAATTCAGTGTTTTGGTCTGTTATTACGCATAATATACGTCTGACTTTCCGTTATAACGATATCCACCGGCACATCATGCTCCTCAGATTCAATCTCGTCAAAGAATTGAAAATCATAACTGACACCGACCTTCAGAGCCTTTGAATCCTTCATAAGCCTGTCATAGTACCCTTTTCCACGTCCTACGCGGTTGCCGCGACGGTCGTATGCCACCGCCGGCACTATCACCATTTCTATTTCGTCTATAGAAACTGTTTCATCGCCTTGAGGCTCCTCTATCTGAAATGCTCCGAGGCTCAAGGTGCTTCTGTCATAGGGAAGAATGTCAAGCCCAACTCCATTGACCCGCGGCAGAAAGAAGCGCTTCCTCTCACACCATTTGTCAATAAATTCGCGGGTAGAGAGTTCATCGGGCAAAGAATGATACAGCAGTATCCTGTCAGACATCATAAATGCCGCCAACTCCTCAAGCCGGCTGAAAACACTGCGCGCGGCCTTTGCCTTGTCATCAGGCGACAGAAGACTTTTTTCAGCTCTAACTTTGCGTCTTATATCATCCTTTTTCATTTATTCTTTATTTACAGTCAGTTGCCGGCACTCACAGCACTTTTTGCAGCAGACGACACCGGATTTGACGCCGCGCCCTGATTTATCTGCGACACTGCCTGCTTCACAACCGGATCAGAACCGTTGCTGACCTCAAAGAGCGCGCCCTGCCCCAGAACATCACTTGCTATGAGCGATTTCAACTGATTAACAATCACATCACGCGAAATGTTTATATAGTACCAGCGGGGAGGAATATTGCCGTTGTCCTTGGAATAGTCGACGAATACATTGAGAAGAACATCATCCGAAGGTAGCTTCGCAAGCAATTCCTCCACATTTTTGGCGCTCTTTAATCGCTCACGGTTTGAATCGGTGTAGCTGAATGCGAACCGGTGAAGCATGCCTGCATTGAACACCTTAATATAATAAGGTGTGATGCCGGTGGTATCGCTCGCAACAAACACATCCGGCACAATACCGCCGCCGCCATAAACCTCTCTGCCGCCGAGAGTTGTATATATTTTGGACTTGTCCAGCCTGATACTGTCGGCGCTGAATCCTTCGCCGTGACTGAAACGATTGTAGATTTCCATCTGATAATCTTCGCTGGAGCCGAGAGTGTAAGCCTTCTGAATGCATCTGCCAGAGGGGGTGTAATAACGGGCGGTGGTCAAACGCAACGCGCTGCTGTCAGGCAGCTCTATCTGCCGCTGCACAAGCCCCTTGCCGAATGACCTGCGACCTATGATAAGTGCGCGGTCATTGTGCTGGATAGCTGCCGCATAAATTTCCCTCGCGCTGG
>JAIDJW010000196.1 GCA_029052015.1 Paramuribaculum sp.
CGCGGCTCAGTGCCTCGTTTACGTCCTTTGCCAGACCTACTCCTTCGGCAAGAGTGGTGTTCATCTTCCAGTTGCCTGCTACAATATTCTTTCTCATTGTTTTTATGAATTTATGGTTTTTGAAATGTCCTTATATGCAGTAGACCTGCAAATTTACAAATTATTTCAATGTCTCCGCTCTTTTTTTCAGCTTAATGCTCCAATCGAGCAAGCGTCCGCTCCTGTCAAGCATAAACAGCACAGCAAGTACGGCAAGCAACACGAGGGTTAGGTTGCGTGCGGTGCCGGGACCGTCGCCTGCCAGCGAGTCCATCACGTCGTCCTTTGCTGATGCTGCCGCAAAAATATCGGGGTCTATGCTGGAAAGCGCTCTTTTCCACACAATAGTGCCGTCGCGGAGAAATACTGCCGCCATGACTCCACGCGCGAGCTCCTTGAGCACCGTGGGTTCGACATACAGCATGGGACAGTCAGCCATGGAGAGGTCTCTCCATTCGGCAATCTGCGCGCTGTCGGCCACCAGCAGACACACAACAGAGCCTCCACGAGACACAATATAATCGCTCATCTCGTTTATGGCGTATGTGCATGACACATCCGCCCGGCTATAGTCCGGGATTATTATGAGCAGCTGCTCCCCTTCGTCTGAGATTACCTCTTCTGTAACATTTTCATCACCGTCCAGCACTGCAAAATCGGTTTTGTCGCTGATTTTGCCAGAAATCTGTATGCGGTCAACGAACTCCCAGGTCGAATCGGGGAGATTGTCAGTGGTAAATGTCTTCTTTTCGCCGTCTTTCTCATATACAAACTCAAATTCGGCTTCTTCCCCACCATCATCCTCCTTCACCAGCTTGCTGCCTGCCGGAAACGACCTGAAATCGACGAGCGGCTGCACCATATAGCCTATGCTGCCTATCACGAGTATGTATACCGCGCAGACTGTAACCACAAGCCACTGGATATATGCTCCGAAAAGTCCGTCGACTTCAGGATTATACTTTGCCAGAAAAATCAGCGCGGCTGTAATCGCTATGTTTTTAAGAAATGTGGCACCGTTGCTTATCACCCAGAAATCGCCGAAGCATCCGCAGTCGGCAACCGGATCTGCCACATAGATGTATCCGGAAAGCGGAAGCATGAATGCCATCATGGCGAGCAGAAGCCACACAACGGTGCGCTTGTAGCAGCCCATCGCGAGCATGGCCCCGAGCAGAAACTCCATGGCGCTGAGAGCCATAGCCCCGACAAGCACCAGGCTTCGCGGCTGAATCCAGCCCCAAACCTCGAGGTATTCCTCTATTTTGTAGATAAATCCGTACAGGTCGTCGGCCTTAGCAAAGCCGGACACGACGAACACTCCGCCGATAATCAGACGCGCAATCCACACTCCGGCGATAAGCCGCGGGGGCTGCGTCTTTTTGTCCTCCTTATTCACCTTCAGTGAGTTTTATTATGCCAAACACCGCATAATTGACCATATCGAGGTAATTGGCATCAATGCCCTCGCTCACCTGAGTGACTCCGCGATGGTCTTCAATCTGCTTGGTGCGCTGAATCTTGGTGAGGATCAGGTCGGTGTATGAATTGACTCTCATAGAGCGCCAAGCCTCGTCGTAATCATGATTCTTAGCTTTCATGAGCTGAGTGGCTTCAGCGGCGTAGCGGTCGTAGAGCGTCAGGGCTTCAGCCGGTGTGATGTCAACAGCATCAGCGCAACCGAGCTGAAGCTGTATCAGCCCTACAATGCCGTAATTGACTATCGCCATAAACTCGGGCAATATCCCCTCGCCTACCTTGGAGATTCCTTTGGTTTCCAGGGAGCGTATTCGCTTTGCCTTGATGAAAATCTGGTCGGTTATAGACTCTGGGCGCATGATGCGCCATGACGCGCCATAGTCGTCGAGCTTTCGCGAAAAGATGTCTCTGCAGCTTGCCATAGCCGCATCAAACTGTGCGTTGGTGTCCGTAACATTCATAGGTGTCGGAATAGATTGATAGACGCTGACAAAAGTAGTAAAAAAGCTCGGCGGATGCAAATAGACAACGCGGGCTCTTCCTTGTGTATGCCCGGAAGTGCCCGCGTGTAACAGTGCGGAGATATTTGCGTGCTTACCTTACAGATTTATTGACGTAAGCCACAAGAACGAGGATAAATGCCGCCAGCGAGAGACCCGCTCCTATTGACATATAAACCATGCTGCCGCCGGTTGTGAAGAGTGTCGCGATAAGGAATCCGACTCCGACAATGGCGAGGATAACTGCTAAAACTAAGAGTGCTTTCATAATTCCGAGTGTTTTAACGTGATTTACTATTATAACACCCGCGAATGAAAAAAGGCTGAAAGTTTTCTAATTTTAACACCCCGGCAATAAAGGCGGGCGGAACCCCTGACAGGATTCCGCCCGCTGTTTCCATATAATTGTCCCCCGGCGGGGTCGCGGCTTACCGCACCGCAACCTTGACCGAAGTACCTCCGTCGAGCACAACGATGTAGACTCCGCGCTGAAGCTCCTGACGGATATCAAGCCTGCGTCCCGAGAGGTCGTACAGCACCGCGCCCTGCGGAGCGATAATCCTGCTGCCTTCAACTCTCACGCTGCCGGTGTCATTGTCAGAAGTCACTCCGTCTATCGCGGTAGTCACCCAGACATGCGCGCTGCACTCGTCGCCGGGAGTCTTGCCGGTTTCGACAAGCATTGCGCGCACCACTGCACTCTCGCTCACTTCTATCGGGGAGTTGTAGAGCATTTCTTCATCCTCCTCCAGAGGCAGAGTCGACGACAGGGTGTAGTATATGGCGTACGATCCGGCAGCCAGCTCATCTTCGGGAACGATAGTCACTTCGGGATTGCCGTTTGCGTTCTTGCCCATGATAAACTTCACTCTGCCGCTCGCCTGCTGTGCTTCGGGGCGCGTCGGTATCGTCACAACCAGCACAGCCTCAAGTCCTGGAGCCTTGCCGCTCTCCACAAGAATAGCGCGCACCACGGCGTCTGCGGTTATCTCAACCGGCTCCCCGTATGGCGTGCCGCTCTCCGGAGTCAGTTCGGTGTCAGTGCCGAGAGTGTAATATATCTTATAGTCGCCGGCGGGTGTGTTTACCGGCACCACAGTCACCGTCATGCCGTTTTCGGAATGAACGGCGCTAAGGGCCACGCTTCCGCTGCGCTCCATGCGGGTGAGGTCAATGCTTGCAGTAGCTCCGGGCACTCTGCCTTCCTCAACTATGTATGCGCTTACAGTGCAGGTGCGGTCAATCACGATTTTTTCGCCAGCAGCGCATGTCTGCCAGTCGCCCATGCCTCGCGAGTACCATATCTCCGTTGTCTGCGCGTCAACATCCTCAGGCAGCTCTATAGTCACAGTGGTTTCGGGATAGAACACCCCTTTGACTGCATCGCACACAATAATCGGCTCACGGCTTTCAAGAGGTGTCACATCCTCTCCGTCGCGAATCCACAGCACGGGAACCGCGTCAGGGGTGTCGTCGGAAGGCATTACTATGCCGGTGACATCAAACAGGCGTCCTTCTGTGTCGCCATGCAGATGCGGGAGCTCGCCGAATGCGGAATGCGAAATCCTGAACATATCGCCGCCGGCGGTGACTCCGGAGCAGTAGCCGGAATCACGGCTGCCGCTATCGGCTTCTGAACCCGGCTCTATGGACACTCCGCGGAGCACCACCAACTGACCGTACTGCGATTTGTCCAGCGCATTTGCCTCGGCAGGCTCAACCTGAGCGCCTACCGACACCGGGGTGTAGTAGCTGTCATAGCCGGTGGCATCGGCAAAGCGGAAATTGTCGGCATTTGCGTTTTTAATCACAAAGCCTTTCAGTCTGCTTCCAGGCTCCGGTCTGTTCTCTTCCTCTCCCCACCCGGCAGAGTTGTAGATCGGCAGCGAGTTGCCGAGCGGTCCCTGCACAAAGAGGAAATTGCGGCTGCAGGCAAGCACCGTCACTTCCGCGTCAAGATAATACACCACATCGGGGTCGGATTCGTCGAATATGAAGTTTGCAAGGAAATTCACCGGACGGCTCACACGGGTGAACACTCTCTGTGTTTCGGCGCTCACGCCTGTGCCTCTTCTGGCCGAGTAGGCGCGCACAGTCACAGTAGAGTTTATCTTCTCGGGAGCCGACGGATTGTAGCGGCGCCGCGTATGGTTGGCGTTGTCAAACGGATTTGATCCGTCCAGTGTATAATATATCTCTGTGCCCGAGGGTATTTCGTCAACTCCATCAATGCCGAAGTTAAGATATGCCTCTGTGAGAAATTCCGTCTGCTTCGCGTCCTCACCTATATATATAGAGGGGCGCTCTGCGTTTTCGCCACGGTTTGGCAGCTCGAGCGGGCAGAAAGCGAAGCTGTCGGAGCCCTTGCGCACCACCACTCCGGTCATTTCGTAAGGAGTATTCTCATCGGCATAGCGGGTGTTCCATCCGCCGGTAAATCCGAAGAGGTCGAAGTACATCTCCATAGGCGGGTCGGTGCGCAGAGTGTAGACAAAACCGGTGGCTTCATCGCCTGCGCGCTCCACCTTCACGTTTGTCATACGGAAGTAATGGGCAAGGTCGCTGTCGTCAAACCGCTTTGAGTCAGCAGAAATATCAAGCTGCTGCGGAGTTATGGCAGCGGGGTCGGCATGGCCCACTATCTTGAATGTGCGTGAGAAGCCAGTGGCGTCTCCGACCCAGTTGCCCAGCTCGGTGCGCATGGGTTTAACAGCGAAGTCGGTCACTACATCGCCGGGCTTCAACCCTGCCGCGCTCCAGCCGTTGGCGTTGTATATCAGCATATAGTCATATCCTATGTGCTCGAAAGACTGCGCCACATAGAGCCATTTGTCCTCTATGCGCACCACAGTGAACCGGGCATCGGAGAGATTTCCCTTTGTCATGCGACACACCGGCACCGCCGCCTCGTTCTCGCGCTCGTAGCACTCGGCGCGGAACAGAGCTATGGTCTGCACGTCGCGGATATTTACTAAGCGTTTGAATCTCAGCTCAATGACCTGGCTAAGCGATTTTATTCCGGTAGCAGGGTCAGTGCGCTCGGCAACAAACCATGCGCGGCTGCGGTCATTCTTCTCCAGGTCATCATAAATGCAGTTTATGGTTGTACCCTCTTCGTAAAGGGTAGCGCGGGCGGAAATATCATCATAGGGGTAGAGTGGCGACGTGATGCGTGAGCCTGTCTGATAGTACACCTTCACGTCGGGGTCGTCAGGCAGAGCCACTGTCATGTCAACACCGGAGGGCAGCACATAGTCCACACTTACAATCTTCAGACCAGGACTCGTGTAGTAAGGGTCTGAAGAGTGGTTGCGCCCGTCCTCCTCGGCTCCCTCCACAAACTCGCCAATAAGCAGATTGGGCGCTTTCACAACCGGGTTGAGCGGGCAGCGGTAAACAGCTACCGGATAGAGCACCAGCCCTACTCCGACCTCGTAACCCACAAAGCCCTCCACATCATAACGCTCGCCGGAGCGGAACCCGTCGGGCAGCAGGTCAGCCAGAGTGTGCCCCTCGAACTTGTTGTAGAGCTGCACTGTGGCTCCGCTGCCGTCGTTGAGAACAATGCGATTTGACTCCACTTTGGTGTAGGGATACACCACATGGCGCGAATAGTCTTCCTTTGTCAGAGCGCGGTCAAGACGCTGCACATGCGGACGAGGCTCTTCAAGCAGCAATCCCTGCGCATAGTACTTCACAGTGCCCTGCGTTGCCTCGGCGAGATAGCGTCTGTAGCCGGTGACTCTGCATTCTGGCAATCCGTTGTTGTAGGAAAATGTGCCTAAAAGGTCTACGGTGCCGTACTGACTGTCCAGATAACGGAAATTATCGTCTTTCTCGTATGAATGGCGACCGGTGAAATCGTTGTCATAATATGATTCGGGGAAGTCCTCGCCGTTGAGGGTGTAGAGCATGTTGCCCACACGGAAATCTTTTGTAGCGCCTTCTATCTGCGCCCATTCGTAGTCGGAAGCGTACATGTAGCGCATTTCTGAGCCAAGCACCTTGTAGCATCCTTCAATAATAACCCCGTAGTGGCCGGTATTGAGTGTGCTTCGCTTCGAAGCCATGACGAGTTTGCCGTCAAGTGCCGAGCCTTCGTCAATCATCTCTGCAAAAGGCTTTTTCACGGTTTCAAGCACTGATATTTCGCGGCGCACAACCGAGCTTGGCGACTTGCCGCTCTCCACAGCCATAGCCTGAATGGCAAACTGAGGCTTGACATCAGACCTGAAAACCTCAAATTCCTTTTCGTAGAGTTTGCTGTTGATTGTCGGCACAGAGCCGTCGGTAGTGTAGTATATCTTGGCGTCAGGATTGAGCGAGCTGTTTGATATTCTGATTTTTGTTATGTTGAGAAATGGGTCTGTGTAGCCTTCGGCAATGGAAATGGAAGGCGGGTAGGTAAACGCAACCTCGCCACTCTCGCCACCTTCCGGCACCTCATATTCAACCTCTATGTTGGCAAGATATACAGTTGCAATATTTGTAAATTCAACGCTCTCTAAATTTTGCCCTTCTTCAGACCGCCACTCTTTTGCCAAACTTAAATTTGTTGAATTATTAGGAACACTTAGCGGATTCCCGTCGTATCTAATGCCATTAGCTCCGCTTCTGTAGTTTTTTTGGGGAGGTGCAACAAAAGTGACCCTTCTTATATACGCATTCTCAACATCCGGAATGGAGATTTTAAATGTATTGCCTGCTTGAGAGGAAAATCGGATACCCACACAATCGTAATTAGCATTTTTAGCAGCGTTCATTTCAATTGTGACTTTCCCAAACACCAGCTTGCTTATATTACTGTATAATTTAGAAGCAGTAGTAGGGATTATAGCAGTACCGGAAGTGGAACCATATACATATGTATATGCAGAGCCGAAATAGGTGTTTTCTACATACCTTGCCGCGCTGCACAGCTGCGTGACGGCAAGTATTGTGTAGATTAGTGTTATTAGTCTTTTCATTGTATAGTTTGTGATTGTGTATAATAATTGGATATTTATTAAAAAATAACGGCAATTTATCCTGATAAGCAACGGCAAGCCGGATTGTCTCTCGACAAATGGCAAAGAAGAAATCGCATCGCCCTAAAGGGAACTCGACGCAACTCGCTTA
>JAIDJW010000197.1 GCA_029052015.1 Paramuribaculum sp.
ATATTTCATTTATTCAAGTCCGGTGTTGAATGCGATAGCGCAGGGGTTGAGGCCTGCGGGGAATTGTGCTACGGGAACATTTCCGTTGCTATAAACTACAGCGTAGCCGTTGCTGGTGTAATCCGCATAGCCGTTGTTGACAGTATAAGATGTGATGACGATGTTGGCGGTAACCGGGTCGATAGCCAAAGCTGCGGGATACTGGATTTCGTTGAATATCATGGGGCTGCTGTTGCCGGTAAGGGTATTGTGAAGGGTGTAGGTTATTTTTTCGGGACCTACGCCGTAGACAGCGTTGGCATAGAGGATGTTGTCGTTGAATCCGCACATGAGGGTGGCGGGCGCTATGTCGGTGACGTTGCCTGACGGGTCAACTCTCTGGAGGGTAGAGGGGATTGAGGCGTAGTCGCCTTTGGCTATAACATAGATATAGTTGGAGGTAGCGACGACCGGACCGGGGTTGAGGCCAACGGGCAGAGTCTTCTCGACAGTGAACGATGACAGGTCTATCACGCTCAGGGTTTTGCCGTTGGCATAGTTGCTCTGCCAGTTCATGCCGTCGGAGTTGGCTACATAGAGCTTGCCTTTGAGTATGGCCACGCCTTCGGGGTTGGGGCCTACAGCCACGCTTGCGTCAAGTGTGAGTGAAGCAGTGTCGAGGCGCGCAACCTTGCCGTCGTACATGCTGATATATACCTTGCCGTTGTCGACTGCCATGCTTCGCGGCTGGGTGCCGGTGGTTGCATCGGGGGTTATATCCTCTATGAGCTCGAGTGTCTTGCGGTCAAGCACACGGATAAGGTTGCTATCATAGATGGCTACATACATCTTTGAGCCGTAGACGATAGCGTCCTGCGGGGTGTCGCCGAGCAGATTGCCGGAGTTGGCAGCGCTGTAGGCATTTTGTTTTGCAGAGGAGGTGGCGTAGTCGAAGTACGTAAGGTTGCCGGGGATATTGTTGTAGTAATCTCCCTGGTTCACGACAACTAAACCGGAGGTCACCGGAGTGGGTTCGTGCCAGTTGTTTCCGTTGTCATCGTTGCACGAAGTCATTGCGACGGTTGCGAGTAGCGCAATTGCGCCGGTTTTAAGAAAAGTTCTTGACATAGTGATAATGAATTGTTGGTTATAATTCTATTTTTATTCCTGCGCGGTAAGACCTGCCGGGCATCGGATAGCGGGCTATTACCGCATAGTTTTTGTCAAAAAGATTGATGATGTCAAATCTTGGCTCAAGGGCACATTTGCCAATACGGAATGACCGGTAGAAACCGAGTCCCGCCTCGATATAACCCGCAATGCGTGTGCCTGCGAGATTTTCGTTGGTGGTATATCGTGCGGATGTGCCTGTGGCGCTGAAGGTTAAATTGAGCCATGGATTTTCGTAGCTCGCGCTCGCGCCGCCGCTGTTGAGGGGCACATATGCGACCTGGCGCCCGAAGTCGCGGCTGCCGGGGGTGCGCGGCTCCACGCGCTGATAGCTGTAGTTGGCGGCGAAAAGCACCGAGTGTCCGCGCGCAGGCACAAAGTCGGCGCTGAGGGTGATATCCGCTCCGAGTCCTCTGACCTTGTCAAGGTTTACCACCGTCCACACAAACATATTGTAGGGCACCGCCACAATCTTGTCCTTCACATGGTTGACATATCCGTCGGCAGTGATGGTGAGGTTCTGCAGCCATGGGGCCGGCGCAGCCTGCCATGTCACACCGAAATTGAACTGATCGGTGGTCTCTGGGCTGAGGGTGGGGCTGCCATAGTGAAAGAAGTATGACTCGTTGAAGGTGGGCATCCTGAAGATATTTTTGTAGGACGCACGCACAAATAGGTTTTGCGAGGCGAAGGGGCGCACGCTCACACTCACGCTCGGGCTGAGGCGCGAGGCATTTCGGGCAGCGGTGCCGTCGCGTGAGCCGTTGCGGTAAATCGACCCCAGCAGGCGTGCTGTTGCAGTGACGCGCGCGGTTTTGAAGCGTGCGCTGAGGCTCTGCAGTATGGTGTGGCGCCAGGGATGATTCTCGGTTTTGAGATTGCTGCTGAGATTATTGAACGCATAGTCGGCGGAATAGTCTATCGACCAGCTGGTTGTCGGCATCCAGAGCACAGCTCCGCTGGCGTAGGCCTCGCGCTGATAGTAGTTCTGGTCAATGCGACCGCCGGGATATTTGCCGTTGACATCGCTGTAGAGTGAAGCGTCCCAATTGAATTTGGCATTTGCGAGAAGAGAGAATCCGTGGCCCAGCGAGCTCCGCAGGGTGGATTGCCAGAAAGCGGTGCGTTCGGTCAGCGCTTCGCGGTTCACATTATTATAATATATTACCGGACCGGGGAGCTTGCGGTCGCTGTCGTAATAATAGACTTTAGACAGTAGGGTGGTGCCCCGGCGCAGCCGTGAAGTGAAATTTATTTCGCCGTGCCATGCGTCCACACGGCTGTTGTTTCGCTTCTCGGTGGTGACCGTGTTGCCGTTGTGCAGCCTGAAAGGGTAGTTGTTGTCAGATCGGCTGTAGTCGGCGATTACGCTGATGGCATAGCGGTCGGCAAATCCTTTTGACACCTTTATATATGGGCTGACATAGCCGAATGACCCTCCGCGCACAATGCCTGTGAGATGCAGGCTGTCGTCCTCCGGGCGCGGTGCGGTGGTGATGGATACAGTAGCCGCGGAAGCCGAGGCGCGTGCGGGCTGGAATATCTCGTCGTTGTCGCCTATGGCGAGGCTTATCGCTCCAAGTCCGTCGATAGCATAGCGCCCGAGGTCTATCTCGCCGCTGCGGCTGTTGGTGAGGGCAATGCCATCGAGCATCACGGATGTGTGTGCCGCTCCGAGGCCGCGCACCGACACTGTTTTGAGACCGCCGGCACCACCATAGTCTCTGAGGTTTACTCCAGGAAGGCGTTTCATCGCCTGGCCGATGTCTGTGGCTCCGATGCGCTCCAGCCTGTTGCCGTCAAGAGTAAATTTAGGGGCGGTGGAGGCGGCTGTGCGGCTTGATTCGCCTCTGACCGTCACAGTCGGAAGGTTGCGGGTATATGTCGTGTCGCGTCTGGCCTGCGCGCCGACAGTGCCCCATGCCGCAAGAAGCATGGCACATACAGATATGCGCGCAAGAAACAATGATGCTATATGTTTTCTCATCCTCGAAAGATAACATTTATGTAATCAGCGCCAAGGCAGGTCTTCGGACTTATTCCGGCTTTTTTCCGCCGCCTTCCCGGAGGC
>JAIDJW010000198.1 GCA_029052015.1 Paramuribaculum sp.
CTTGCCGAACGCGTTTAGTTTGGCTGCGGAGATGTCCATCATCACCTTTACGCGGGCATGCTTTGTCTCGGCAGCGACAGAGTGAGGTATTGAAAGCGCCTTGGTGCCGGGGCGCTCGGAGTACGGAAACACATGGAGGCGTGTAATAGGCAGACTCTCTACAAACCGGCGAGAATTATCAAACAAATCGTCAGTTTCGCCACGCGCTCCGGCTATCAGATCCACTCCGATGAAAGCATCTGGCAGCAGCTGCCGTATCTTCATGATGCGGTGGCGAAACAACGCCGTGTCGTAATGGCGCCCCATCAGGCGCAGCACCTCATCGTCGCCGCACTGCAGCGGGATGTGAAAATGAGGCATGAACCGCTTTGATTTCGCCACAAACTCGATAATCTCGTCGCTCAGCAGATTGGGTTCTATCGAGGATATGCGGTAGCGCTCTATGCCGTCAACCTCATCGAGCGCCTTTATCAGGTCAAGAAACTTTTCGGTGCGCCCCTTGCCGAAATCACCTATATTCACTCCGGTTATCACCAGCTCCTTCGCTCCCTGCGCGGCGGCTTCGCAGGCTTTGTCAACGACTTCCGCAACCGAGCAGCTGCGGCTGCG
Source organism: Paramuribaculum sp. (assembly GCA_029052015.1). Classification (GTDB taxonomy): domain Bacteria; phylum Bacteroidota; class Bacteroidia; order Bacteroidales; family Muribaculaceae; genus Paramuribaculum. The sequence continues at coordinate 610 of JAIDJW010000198.1, forward strand.
TCCGCGCGCCATCGGTATCGTACAGTAGGAGCAGAAATAGTCGCAGCCGTCCTGCACCTTGAGAAACCACCGCGTGCGGTCACCGCGCGAACATGAAGGGTTAAACTCGCGGATATTTTTGGCGGGGGTAATCTGCATCATATCGGCGCGGCTGCCAAGCCATTCGTCAAGATACTCGGCAATTTTCAGCTTGCGGTCAATGCCTGCAACAATTTTCACTCCCGGCAGCTCCGCAACCTCCTGCGGCTTGAGCTGCGCATAGCATCCGGTAACAATTATTGCGGCATTCTGCCATTTGCGCGCGAAACTCCGGATAGTCTGGCGACACTTTTTGTCGGCGAGCTCGGTCACCGAGCAGGTGTTTACCACAACCACATCCGGCACCTCGCCGGCAGCCGCCCGCTCGATGCCCATATCGGACAGCATTTTTGCAACCGTGGAAGTTTCCGCAAAATTGAGCTTACAGCCAAAGGTATGGTAAAACGCCTTCAGAGAATATTTTTTAGTCCTGTTGTCCAAACCTGATTTCGTTATAGCGGAGCAAAGCCCCATTAATTCTACAAAATTACTAACAATCCGCTGATTCATCTCCTCCCACACCACAAAATCGACCCACAAATATACCATTCGGACAAGCATATACCCTTCATAGGTATAAATTCAGCTGCAAGACTGCAGTCTTTATCGTGCATCTTCACCCTTAACCCCTGCTAACTCACTAACGTCTGTACCGTTATTAAGTAGAGAGAAATAGCCAGAACCTTTCGCATACAAACATCGGCGGCGGGAGCTGGATGCTTCCGCCGCCGGTGGGTGTTATGCGCTAAATAAAATATGTATGTGTCGGATTATTGTCCGAGGTAGGTTTTGAGCAGTTTGCTCTTCTGGCCTTTGAGGCGGCGGATTGCCTTCTCCTTAATCTGGCGCACGCGCTCGCGGGTGAGGTCAAACTTGGCTCCGATTTCCTCAAGGGTCATCTCCTGACATCCGATGCCGAAGAACATCTTTAGGATTTCGCGCTCGCGCTCATGAAGCTGGCGCAGTGCTCGGTCAACTTCCTTTGAGAGGCTCTCCTGAGTGAGAGTGGAGTCAGCCATGGGCGAGTCATCGTTTGTGAGCACATCCAGCAGGCTGTTGTCCTCGCCCTCCACAAACGGGGCGTCGACAGAGATGTGGCGTCCGCTCACTTTGAGTGTATCGGCAATCTTGTCAACCGGCACATCAAGTCGCTCTGCAAGTTCCTCGGGCGAGGGGCGGCGCTCATGCTCCTGCTCGAATTTGGAGAGCGCCTTGCTGATTTTGTTAAGAGATCCGACCTGATTGAGGGGCAGACGCACAATACGGCTCTGCTCGGCGAGTGCCTGCAGGATTGACTGGCGAATCCACCAAACGGCGTAGGAAATGAATTTGAAACCGCGGGTTTCGTCAAATTTCTTTGCGGCTTTTATCAGTCCGAGGTTGCCCTCGTTGATAAGGTCGGGCAGGCTGAGTCCCTGATTCTGGTACTGCTTGGCCACCGACACCACAAAGCGGAGGTTGGCACGCGTGAGTTTCTCAAGTGCGCGCTGGTCGCCCTGGCGAATACGCTGCGACAGCTCTACCTCCTCCTCAACGGATATGAGCTCCTCGCGACCTATTTCCTGCAGGTATTTGTCAAGCGATGCGCTCTCGCGGTTGGTGATAGATTTGGTGATTTTTAATTGTCTCATTAGCTTCTACTGAGATTTTAAGCGTGCAAAGATAATAAATTTTTGTCAAAAATCCATGCACAATCTGCAACCGGCAGCTCGAAAGCTATGCAATAATCAGATTTACAGCATTTTTACCACTAAAACATTATTTACCAAAATAAATATCGGCTATTGCTTCGATTGCCTCGCCATCGGGCTCTACCTTGTTGTCGGCCACACAATGGAGCAGCTTTTTAACAGCATAGAAATCGGGGTTGCGCTCTGCCTGAAAATCTGTTGCCTCCTCAGTTTCGGACCTTTCGGCTGCCGCAGCTTCCTCGATTACTTCATCGGAGTATTCTATGGATTTGTACATATCGCTGCCGTTAACAAGCAGCACATGGAGCGTGTCGGGATTGATTTTTATCTGCGGGTTGCTGTCGAAGCTGTCAAAATTGTCGATGTATCGACCTACGAGCGTGGTTATGGTAGAAATAAGATCTTTTCGTGTCATAGTACTCACAGTTAAAGGTGTTTCCACTATAACAATCCTGACTGACATATAGTTGACGGTTTCTTTATAATAACTCCAGCATCTATCCGAATCCATCCCTTGTATCCATCTTTTCTGAAAACCATCTGACCGCGCCAATCATACAAATCAAAGCCATTAAAGCGACCATTTACAAGCACTAATTATTTTCGTCTTAGTATATTGACAGCTTTTTTACTTATAAGGGCATAATTAAGAAAAAAACTCCGTCCATTTTGCGAAATGAACGGAGTTCCACAGGTTGTTTCTAACAATTAGTTCCAGGTAAATTTT
>JAIDJW010000199.1 GCA_029052015.1 Paramuribaculum sp.
GTCCTTATCGACTCCGTGTCCAAGCGTTACAGCGAGTGCGGCATCCGCATAGGCGCGCTAATAACCAAAAACGAGGACCTTAAACGCAACTTCATGAAATTCTGTCAGGCTCGTCTGAGCCCGCCATTGCTGGGTCAGATAGTTGCCGAAGCATCAATCGACGCTGACAAGGACTACCTGCTGATGACCTACAATGAATATGTGGAGCGTCGCAAATTCCTTATTGACGGCATCAACCGAATACCCGGCTGCTACTCACCCATACCTATGGGAGCGTTCTATACAGTGGTGAGCCTTCCGGTTGATGACGCCGACAAATTCTGCCAATGGTGCCTTGAAGAATTTGAGTACGAAGGAGCCACCATCTTCATGGCGCCAGCAAGCGGTTTCTATACCACTCCCGGCATGGGACGCAATGAAGTGAGAATGGCATACGTCCTGAATAAGGAAGATTTAGGCAAAGCGCTAAAAGTTCTTGCCGAAGCACTGAAGGCATATCCCGGACGCACTGACAATTCCGCAACCAGATGACCCTTGGTGTAGCGATTGCACGACGTCTGAGCCTGCGCGCGCCTGGCATTCCGGTTGCTGTGGCGGGAATTGCTTTGTCTGTGTGCATAATGCTCATGTCAATAGCCATAGTCAGCGGCTTCAAGCTTCAAATAAAGGAGAAAGTTGCCGGTTTTGAGCATCAGATAAGCATCTATCCTCTTGACGATTACAACGAAGGGCAAGGAATTGCGATGACAGAGTCATTGCGAGCATGCATAGACTCTGCTGTCACTTCACCACAAATCGAGCTCGGACTCAGGCAGCCGGCGATATTCAAGACTGATTCTGATTTTGAGGGAATCGTACTCAAAGGCACCGGGGCATACGGCAATCCATTCATTGCCTCGCAGATAGTTGCCGGCGAAATGCCTGATTTCAGCAGCAACACTGAAGACAACCCGGTCGTCATCTCTAACACAACCGCCAATGCGCTGGATTTGAAGCCTAAGGACAAACTTATGGCACACTTTTTTATCGGCGACAATCTCTACACCCGACGAGTTACTGTGGCTGCCATATATGACACACATTTCAACGAGTATGACAAGCTGTATGCATTTGCACCTATAACGATGCTGCAGAAGCTTTGCGGAGTTGACAGCCTGACAGGCAGCTCGATAACAATCGACGGCATAAATCCGGACAAAGTAGAGGATGCAGCCGAAAATCTCCGTGTGGAGCTGTACCGGAAGCATCTCGATGACAGTGTGCCGGCATGCAGGGTAGAGAGCGTAGCTACAGCCGGCGCGCTATATTTCAACTGGCTTGCTCTGCTTGACACCAATGTCGCCGTCATACTGATACTTATGGGATGCGTGGCAGGGTTTACTCTTGTTTCGTGCCTTTTCATAATTGTTCTCGAAAGGGTAAGGATGATCGGAATGCTTAAAGCACTCGGAGCCACAGACACGCTTATCCGACGGATATTCGTGTATATGGCGACACGTCTGGTGGCACGCGGTCTCATAACAGGCAACATTGTTGCCATAGCCCTACTCTGGGCGCAGCATATCTGGCACATCATTCCTCTTGATCCGGAAGCCTATTACCTGAACTATGTGCCGGTACACATAGACTTGACAACGGTGGCTATCCTTGATGTGAGCGTAATACTCATTTCGCTGATTCTTCTTGTGCTGCCATCCCATATCATATCCACACTCTCTCCAGCCGAGACCATGAGATATGAGTGAGAGTCTCCCACTTTTTCAACCAAAACGACCCATTTTGGCATGATATTTGTTTAGAAAATGTATTAATTTTGCAACGTGCAGCACACAGCGCATGTAACTTACACTCTTTAATAGATTTATGAACCAACCGACAGATATTGTCCGCCTCATCACCGAAAGCATTCAGGACCGAAAAGGAAAACATATAACACATCTGGACCTCTCGGACATCGAGACCGCGGCCGCGTCCAACTTTATAATCTGCGAAGGCACATCCACCATGCAGGTTTCTGCCATAGCCGATAATGTGAGAGAGCATCTGCTGAAGGAAGCCGATGTCAAACCATATAATTACGACGGCTATCAGAACTCACAGTGGATTGTGATAGACTACGGAGACACTCTTGTTCATATATTCATACGGGAGATGAGAGAGCTCTATAATCTTGAAGAACTCTGGAGCGACGCCAAGTCTACAGAGATTCCCGATCTTGATTGACACCATTTTACAATACTTATCACAAAGACCCCCATTTCACTAATCAATATATGCAAGAGCAGCAAAAGCCCAAAAAGCCGGTGATACGATTCAGTATGTACTGGATGTATGCCATCATTATAGT
>JAIDJW010000002.1 GCA_029052015.1 Paramuribaculum sp.
CCCGCCACACGGTCATGTCGGGTGTTGAATATAAGGTTTTTGAACTGATGCGATTCATCAACGAATATGTGGTCGATGCCCATCTGCTTGAAGTCAACGACAGCGTCCCTGTTCTGGTCCATCTGGTACTGAATGGTCGCAATCTTTGCGGTCAGGTTCTCTTTACGCTTGATAAGACCTTTGAGCATACCATGGCTTACGTCGTGGCCCTGCTGTTTCAGCACTTCAAGATTCTCCTCAACCGTGTCAAGCTCCGCCTGAAGAATGTGTTGCTACATCTCAGGCGACTGTGGGATTTTCCCGAACTGGTCGTGCGACATTATCACGCAGTCATAATCGTTGTTCTTGATTTGGTTGAAGAAGTTGACGCGGTTGTCCGCCTTGAAACTCTTTTCATCGGCGAACAGTATCCGGGCATTGGGATAGGCACTCTGATATGTCATGGCAATCTCGGCGATATTAGCTTTAAGACCGATAATCATCGGTTTGTGAGCCAGTCCGAGACGCTTCATTTCATGCGCTGCAATGCACATTATCAGTGTTTTACCTGTTCCTACCTCATGATCGCAGATGCCACCGCCGTTCTGTTTCAGCATCCATATACAGTCCTTTTGCGACTGGTAAATGGAGTGGATTCCATACCTGTCTCCCAATAATTTCATATTCAGGTCAGGGAATGTCTGGTGTGAGCCATCGTAGCGGGGACGCACGAAACAGTTGAACTTGTCATTATACAAATCAACAAGACGCTCCTTGAACTCAGGCGACTGGGCTTCAAGCCATTCGCTGAATCCGTTGCGTATCTCCTCAATCTTTGTATTGGCGAGTTGGCATTTTATAATCATCGCTATATCAGCGCAATAAAGCCTATTCAGGTGTAAATTTTGGTGTCGGTCGAAACCATTCCCGATTTTTACACCGCAGAGTGCTCAGATATGCCGATTTTCGGTGTTTTACCAAAAATAAAAATCGCTGAAAATGCTTGATTTTCAGCGATTTTCCTCGTTTTGAGGCTTTTGTTAGTGATCCGCCTGGGGCTCGAACCCAGGACCCCAACATTAAAAGTGTTGTGCTCTACCAGCTGAGCTAGCGAATCAGTGCTCTATAGATGGAAGCCCTCACCCGGGCCGTTTTCTCAAAAGCGATGCAAAGTTAGGCATTATTTTTAATATAAACAACTTTTTGTGGATTATTTTTACCACCTCACCATTACACGCCTGATATTCAAGCTATTTCCATTCCGTCTATTGTTCATACATCTAAAAGTCCCCTCTAAAACAGCCTCAAGAAGGATTTTTCATTACAAAAATCGATATCTGAGCCGAGAAAGGGCAAAGAAAGATAATTTTATATTTGCCTACATATAAGCACTTTACGAAATTTTATATGTTAAAAAACATAGTTTTTACGCATATTTTACATTAAAGTACCTAACTTTGCACCCGATTCAAGTGTATATATTATGTACTTCGCAGAGGCGAAGATGGTTTTAAAGATTTGTTTTTAGGTTTAATTAAAATTTAAGTATTATGCGACAGATGATCAGTTTTATCAAGGGACTTCATCTCAGTTACGGAAATTTCTTCCGTGTAACCGGTGATTGCACTCCCATCGAGTGACCCTTGCACAGACAAGTATCATTTTTCCACAATCCGACACCTTTCAGACTGTTTATTATGAAACGGATTTTGAAGAAAGTATCTGACTGGTTTGTCGAAGCGGCAGCGCAGACATATGGTTTGCCTGCCGGCGGCAGAGAGTGAGTCTCGCCGTCAGCAATCGACACAACCGATTTGACACCACCCGAGAAATGAACCACGGACATTATCTTTGTTCGGTCAATAGCTGAAATTGCCCCCGCTTAGGGCAATTTTTTTGTGTTGTTATGTCCGCTCATATTTTATTCGTATCTTTGCAAAGCAAACGTGGCGCCATGAACCGAAGCCACTCATCCGACTAAATATCAACACCTTAATTATATAACGCTATGGCTTTTCAATTTACAGACTCAAATGTAAAGGAGATTATCGCTTCCGGCGAGCCGGTGGTAATTGATTTCTGGGCTACTTGGTGCGGTCCCTGCATGCGCCTTGCTCCCACTATTGACGAACTTGCCGCACAGTACGAAGGCAAAGTTAAGATTGGCAAATATAATATCGAAGAGGAAAACGATCTGAGCACAGAGTATCGCATCATGTCGATTCCCACCATCCTCTTCTTCAAGAACGGCGAGCAGATACGCGATCTGCGTCTTGCCGGCTCACAGACCAAGGCTACTCTCGAGGCACAGATTGAGAAGCTCCTTGCACTCTGACACCGCAAGCACGCCTATTTATAAAGAAAACTGACCGACAGATGGGAAACCATATCTATCGGTCAGCTTTATTTTTATTATTTGTTTCAAATCATTTCAGCTTGCCTATCAGAAGCACCCCATTGGCTTCCGGATCAAGGCTGTCGCGCAACTCTTCGAGTGCCTTGCGCTGCTCGTCGGTCATATCGTTTTCCTTGAGCCAGCGCTCTTCTATGCGATCAATCAGCAGGCCAGGCTCCCACACCTGCACGAAGTAGCCGCAGCGCAATGAGTTGGTATTGAAAGTAGTATTACCCATGAAGTCGTTGACGAGGGTCACATTGGATAATTCACCTGTCTTTTTGTCATACCACATCAGCCGCTGACCCTCACCTATTACCTGGATGGCTATGGCACCGGGCAGTTCGTTGCCCTGGAACCAGTTGCCCGGCTGTTTCTCCGACGACATCTTGAGATACGCCCTCGGCACAATGGCATTCTCTGCCGCATTGTAGGCATACAGAGTGTCATTATTTGTTGCCATGAACGCATTGTTGGGCGTGTTTTTGTAAGCCCATATTTCATTATCCATCGAAATGATATAGCCCTCGCTGTTTCTGAATGAAGAGAATAGCGGAGGATAAGCCACTGTAACATAACCGGTGTCGCGAGGAGAGAATGTTGCGGCGCTGACCGGATTCTCAATATATCCGAACGAAAGCGACGCTGCCGACACACTGTTGTCACCATTAATATAAAGCACCGGTTTGAAGAGATTTTTCACATTGTGGGCCTTAACGAACTCTCCACGGAGATTATATTCGAGCACCGGAGCGTTATTGTACTGCGACAGATATATGGCGCCGTTCTTCTCATCTATCGCGGCATCGTACACTCCCATGTATTCGCCGGGCCCCTGACCGACACTTCCTATATTACCGATGTAATACTTGACTTCCTGCTGCCAGCTTTTGCGGCAGCATTGCCTGTATCGGCTTTCACCTCTGCTGGTTCTGCCGGTTCTTCCACAACCGGCGCGGCTTCAACTGCTGCCGCAACTTCCGCATCGGCTTCCTGACCATGTTTTTCACGGACAGAAGAGGATGTGCAGGCAGCAAACATCATGACACCAACAACAGGCAGAGCCAGAAGATAAAGCAGCGCTCCTGACTTGCGGGGAGAAAACCTGTTAATCATCAATATTCTTCGCTTTAATGATGATACATTGAAATTGGTGCAGAAGCGCGACACGAGAGTGCCGGTTGCCGCCCCGACTAGCTCGTACTGATACTCCCTCGCATCAACCTCTCCGTCAAGAGCAGCCCTGTCAGCAAGAAATTCGAGATTGTCGCGAATCTCGCGCCTGAGCACCCAGGCTATGGGATTGTACCAGAACAGGATGCATAAAAGTTCCCCGGTAAGAACGTCGCAGGAATGCAACCGCCGGCAATGCTCACGCTCATGACTGATGACAAACCCTTTGGGACTCACCTGCCGGGGAACAAATATGAAGCTAAAAAAAGAAAATATACCGCGGCCGTCACCATCATAGCGATAGAGGGTGATTCCATTATAGTCCTCGGCAACGCATTCATCTTTGAGGCGTCGGATACTCGCCAGCATTGCGAGCAGCCGCAACGCAAGAAGGCATGACACCGACGCATATATCCACAAAAGCACCGTCATAGCGCTCGCGCCAGTATCATGACTCGCATCACCAGGAGTAACTTCTATCACCGGAAGCACTCTTGCGCCGGACAAAACATCGGGAAGGCTGACAGAATAAGACAGCGGCGGCAGAGCCGGAAGGAGCAGCGAAAGGACTATTCCGGCATTGATGCATGTGCGTTTCCAGCCGAAGCGGGTGTCCCGACCCAGCACGAGACGGCAGAACGCCCACACCAGCGCCAGGCACACATTCACCTTATATTATATATAGGCAACTCATTTTGTCTCCTTTCCCGTCTTTATCATTTCTATTATCTCCTTCAGGTCATCGGTCGACAGTTTCTTTTCGCGCGCGAAAAAGCTGACCATTTCCTTGTAGGAATCCTTGAAATAGTCGCTCACTATCTCGCCTACCGCCTTACGCTTGTAGCTCGACTGAGCCACCGCAGGCGTATAGAGATAGGTATTGCCGACCTTGCGCGCGTTGACATAGCCTTTGCGTTCAAGATTCTTGACCACCGACGCAACGGTGGTGTACGGTGGCACCGGTTCTTCGAGAAGCGCCATCGCCTCCTTGACCGTACAGCTGCCAAGCTCCCAGATGCATAGCATCATCTCCTCTTCCTGCTTAGTCAATCTTTCCATTTCTGATTTATTTCCTGAACTTTATCAACATAATAACCGGATTTGCCTCCTCGCTGCGCCCCTCTACAAGTGCCTTGACATCATCGGCAAGGTTGTCATTGTCAAGCGCCTCTACCAGCTTCTCCATTTGCAACGGCACTGCGATGGTTGAGCCATCAGTGCTTTGGGTTGTTCGGTAAAGAGCCTGCGAATTATCACCGCCATCCTTGAGATACGGCCTCTTAATATCGACCTTGCTCAGGCTGCCGTCAGCCATATTGAAGAGATACATATGTGTCATGTCCTCGTCAAACTCCGAGCCATTCTGATTTATATCGGTAACGCGCATGTAGTCGACAAACACATTGTTGCCCGCAACGAGGGCCACAGTCGGGAGGTCGGGCACGACGTTCGATTTTCTGTCCACATTCTTAAATGCAAACAGCGGCTTCAGCGAATTTTCAGCATACTGGTACACTGTGTCTTTGCTTATATCCGAAATAAGAGCGGCTCCGCTGCCCATCGAGCTGACCTGTGAGATTGGAAATGCTAGTGATATGGCTCCGCCCTCCATTTCCCAAGTCATGCTATAGCCCATCGGATGCTCGGCGGCGAAAGGCAATCGCTTGATTTCACCGGTCTGCTTGTTTATGAGAATATATCTGTAAGGCTCTTTGTTTTCCTCAAGGGGCTGCAGACTTAGATCCTTGCCGTCGCGGGCAATCATGTAGGTGGCATCAAAGTTGCTCACATTGTCGAGCTTGCCTTCAATCTGCGCGTTGGTCACCCCGCGAAACTTGCCGTCAAGCCCGAATCTCACAAAGCGGTTGTTCTTCAGGTCATATACCAGCACCTCGCTGTTGTCGAAATCCGTAACAACATCCAACATATACTGATACTCTTCAGGACCGCCGCCCTTGCGCCCGAAGCTCCTCAGATGCCTGCCTTTGCGGTCAAACACATGAATTCGCCCCTGAAAAGCATCGCCGACAACGATAAAGCTGTCACTGACCGCCCTCTGTGTGGCATACTGGATGAGGCAGGAGTCATTGGTTTCGAGCGGCACATACTCTATGTCTGCAAAATCATGCAGGTCTATCACTTTTGTGGCGCAACCCTGCGCCCAGTCGATAGTGGGCACATCGCCGTAATCGCCGGCGCCTTTGCTCCCGCCGCAAGAACTTGACACTGCGGCGATAAATGCCGAAACTGTAATGGCACTGATAAATCTCTTCATAATCGTAAAAGTTTGTGATTTTTCGCAAACATACGAAAACTTCGTAACACTACAAAATATTCGCATTTTTTCTCCTTCACATTTTTACATTCTTCTCTCTCCTGCGCCGCAACCGCAAAACTCTCAACTATTTTTATTAACTTTGCAAGCTGAAACAGAACAAACAAAAACAACCGAATATAATGGCACAGCAAGAAGACGTGTTCAAGAAAATAGTGTCACATGCCAAAGAATATGGCTTTGTGTTCCAGTCAAGCGAAATATACGATGGTCTCGCCGCGGTGTATGACTACGGTCAGAACGGCGTTGAGCTCAAAAACAACATCAAGCGCTACTGGTGGGACGCCATGACCCTCCTCCACGAAAATATCGTGGGTATCGACTCCGCAATCTTCATGCACCCGACTATATGGAAGGCTTCCGGCCACGTTGACGCCTTCAATGACCCTCTGATCGACAACCGCGACTCCAAGAAGCGCTATCGCGCCGACGTGCTCATCGAGGAGGAACTTGCTAAAATCGACGACAAGATTGAAAAGGAAGTTGCAAAGGCGCGCAAACGCTTCGGCGACTCGTTTGACGAAGCACTTTTCCGCCAGACCAACCCCCGCGTGGTCGAGCACGCCGCACATCGCGAGCAGCTCCACGAGCGCTTTGCCAAGGCTATGAACGACAACAACCTTGAGGAACTTCGCCAGATTATCCTCGACTGCGGCATCGTCTGCCCCGTGTCCGGCACAAGAAACTGGACTGAGGTGCGCCAGTTCAACCTGATGTTCCGCACCGAGATGGGCAGCACCGCCGACGGCGCCATGACAGTATATCTCCGCCCGGAAACCGCCCAGGGCATATTTGTCAACTACCTCAACGTTCAGAAAACCGGCCGTATGCGTCTGCCCTTCGGCATAGCTCAGATAGGCAAGGCCTTCCGCAACGAGATTGTCGCACGCCAGTTCATCTTCCGCATGAGAGAGTTCGAACAGATGGAAATGCAGTTTTTCGTGCGCCCCGGTCAGGAGCTCGAATGGTTCGAGTACTGGAAAGGCTGGCGCCTGAAATGGCACAAGGCTCTCGGTCTCGGCGACAGCAAATACCGCTATCACGACCACGACAAGCTCGCCCATTACGCCAACGCCGCCACCGACATCGAATTTGAGATGCCGTTTGGCTTCAAGGAAGTAGAGGGCATACATTCACGCACAAACTTCGACCTGTCGCAGCACGAAAAATATTCGGGCAAAAACATCAAATACTTCGACCCCGAACTCAACGAAAGCTACACCCCGTATGTTATAGAGACATCAATAGGTGTTGACCGAATGTTCCTGTCGGTGCTTTGCTCAAGCTACGAAGAGCAGCCCCTCGAAGGAGGCGATACCCGAGTTGTGCTCCACCTCCCCGCGCCGCTCGCGCCAGTAAAGTGCGCAGTGCTGCCACTGGTCAAGAAGGACGGACTGCCCGACAAGGCACGCGCCATCGTTGACGATCTCAAATTTGACTTCGCCACACGCTACGACGAGAAAGACTCCATCGGCAAGCGCTACCGCCGTCAGGATGCCATCGGCACACCCTATTGCATAACAGTCGACCATCAGACTCTCGAGGACAACACCGTCACCCTCCGCGAGCGCGACTCAATGGAGCAGACAAGAGTCAGCATCGACGACCTGCACCGCCTTATCCACGACCGGGTGAGCCTCACTTCGCTGCTGCGCAAGCTCGGCTAAACAGAAATTTAAAGATGAAAACATTAAAATCTATCGCAACAGCAATAGCGGCGGCTTTCGCCCTCAGCCTCACATCGTGTAACTACAACTCGCTCGTTGAGAAACAGCAGACAGTCGACCAGTCATGGGCAGAGGTTGAGAACCAGTATCAGCGCAGAGCCGATCTGATACCCAACCTTGTCAACACAGTGAAGGGCTATGCAACCCATGAGAGCGAAACCCTTGAAAAGGTCACCGAAGCCCGCGCCAAAGCCACTTCGATAACCATTGACGCCGACAACCTCAATGAGGAAACCCTTGCCAAGTTCCAGCAGGCGCAGGGCGAACTCACTCAGGCGCTCAAGAGCCTCCTCGCGGTGAGCGAAGCATATCCCGACCTGAAAGCCAACGAAAATTTCCGAGACCTTCAGGTGCAGCTCGAGGGCACTGAAAACAGAGTCACCACCGCCCGCGGACGCTACACCGAGGCTGTTGCCGACTACAACACTTCCATCAAGAAATTTCCCACTATGATATATGCCGGATGGTTCGGTTTCGAGCCAAAGCCGCAATTCAAGGCGGAAGCCGGCGCATCCACAGCACCAAAAGTGGAATTCTAACGCTATCACACATTTGCAGCAATGAAAAAGTTATTTGCCATATCAGCACTCGCCGTGGCGCTACTGTCACTGTCGACAGCCTGCGAAAAGGAGTCGACATGGGACACATACAAGGAGTGGCGCGAAACCAACGACGCATTCCTCAGCGAGCAGGCTCTGCTTAAAAACGAGGACGGCTCACCGTTCTACAGCAAACTCACCCCTTCCTGGTATCCCTCGTCAGGAGTGCTCATCCACTACTTCAACGACAGAAGCCTCACAGAGGGCAATCTGACGCCACTTGTCACCAGCACCGTATCTGTGAAATACAAAGGCTGGATGTGCAACGACTATGCTTTTGACTCCTCTTACACCGCTGTGGACAGTCTGTTCACCTTCCGTCCTACCGAAACCATTGTCGGCTGGCAGATTGCCCTGACCGACATGAATGTCGGCGACAGCGCGCGCGTTGTCATTCCCTGGGCAGAGGGCTACGGCACAGAGTCCTCCGGCGCTATCCTCCCCTTCTCCACCCTTGTTTTCGACATCAAGCTCGTTGACGTAGTAGCCTACGAAACCAGCAACTGAGCCCAACAACGAATAACAATATAAAAATCTCCGCTCTGATGAATCAGGGCGGAGATTTTTGTATAAATGTGGTGACCGCAGCCTGAATCCACATTTCGCCGCACCGACTGGAGTAACGTATCCTTATATACATTATATATGAGTGATTGGGTATAAACTGTCATCTCCTGCTAAGTCACCAAGCCCGGAGATGGAGTTTAAGCAAAACTGCGCTTGCATACATATACTCCCGCGAACCCTATCTGCACAGCGGACGTTATTCAACTACAACACATTACTTTCAGCAGCAAAGCTTAACGTTTCAACAAAATGGTGGCAATACTAAAATATTCGCTTGGCGCGGCGTGTCGGACATTGGTTCCGGTCGTTGCCGCAGCAGCAATATGTTTTCCTTGCGCAGCACAGACTCCGGACAGGATGCCGACGGCATGGACATACGAACAGGCATATTATCCTACCGACTCTACCGGCACACAGTGGTGGACCAGGCTGGGTGACCCTCTGCTTGATTCGCTTGTGAACTGCGGACGCGCAAACAACTACGATATTATCTCGGCTCTGAAGCGTATCGACGCCGCACGCGCGCAGGTTGGCATAGCTCAAAGCGGCTATTATCCGACGATAGGTATATCTGCAGGATGGACCAAGGAACGCATCAGCGGAATGACAACCTCACCGGACCATAACGCCACGACCACTGATTATTTCAATATCGGGGCAAATATGTCGTGGGAGATTGATGTTTTCGGCAAGATTCGCGCAGGAGTGAATCAGCGCAAAGCGTCCTGGAGAGCATCAAGAGCGGAATATGACGGAGTGATGCTGTCGATTTCCGCAGAGATTGCCTCCACATATATAAGCTATCGCGTTGCCAGGGCGCAACTTGAGGTTGCCCGCGAGCACAGCGAGTCGCAGTTAAAAATAGTAAAAATAGCTGAGGCGCGCCACGAAACCGGGCTATCTTCAGGGCTTGATGTCGCGCAGGCGAAAACAGTGTATTACTCCACCCTTGCGACCATACAGCCGCTCGAAACCCGGGTGCACACCCTCGCCAACTCTCTCGCCACCCTGCTCGGAGAGTACGCGTCACAACTGCCCTCGTCGCTGTTCAGCTATTGCGAGCTGCCTCAGTGTCCGCCGATGCCGACAGCAGGAGTGCCCGCCGACCTGCTCCGCCAACGGCCCGACATCATTGCCGCCGAGCAAAATCTCGCTGCTGCGGCTGCCGCCGTAGGAGTTGCCAAAAAGGACTTCCTGCCCACACTCTCACTTCAGGGAAGTATCGGCACGCAAAGTCATAAAGCCGGCAATCTATTCAAAAAAGAGAGCTTTGCCTACACCATAGCGCCGACCCTGAGCTGGACACTATTTTCAGGACTTGAGCGCAAATATGCTGTCTCAGCGGCAAAAGCCGACATGGAGGAGCTTATTGCTACCTACAACTCCACCGTGCAGAGCGCTGTGGCGGAAGTGGACAATGCGATTTATTCCTACTCCCGCGCCATTGAAAACATCGAGTCTCTCACCCTGGCCATGGAGCAAAGCCGAGAAGCCTACAACCGGTCGGTTGAGCTGTACAAAAGCGGCAATTCCGGCTTTTTGAATGTGGCGGACGCCCAGGTGTCATATCTCACCTACTCCAACCAGCTTATCAGCGCCCGCGGACAAGCGGTCAACGCATATATAACCCTATGCAAAGCCCTCGGAGGCGACACACAACCCTGACAAAAACAACTATAACTATGAGATATTATATGCTTGCACCGGCTATTGCTGTCGCAGCCGGAATAATCTGCGGATGTTCCCGCACATCTGCCAATTCCGACGCCTCTGCTCCCACAATTGAGGTTGCAGAGGCCACAACCGACTCACTGACTCTCTACAAGACCTATCCGGGCACACTGGAAGCGACAAGCACCGTCGATGTTGTGGCGCGCGTCAACGGCTACTTGCGCACCGCGAGCTTCTCAGGCGGCGATCTTGTGCGCAAAGGTCAGGTGCTGTTTACCATTGAGGATCAGACATATCGCGATGCCGTTGCACAGGCGCAGGCACAACTCGCCACCGCAAAAAGCACCAACGACTATGCCAGCCGCCAGTATGCGGCGATGAAAAAGGCCCTTGAAAGCGATGCTGTGTCACAGATGGAAGTTGTGCAGGCAAAGAGCTCCATGGAAGAGAGCGAGGCCGCTATAAAGCAGGCGCAGGCGCAACTGCGCACAGCTCTGACCAATCTCAGCTACTGCACTGTCACGGCGCCTATTACAGGACATATATCCACGCGCTTTGTCGACCCCGGAGCATACGTCGGCGGAGCAGCAGCACCGGTCAAGCTCGCCACAGTTTACGACAACGCCGAAGTAAACGCCACATTCTTTATCGAGGACAATTCGTATCTGAGAATGTTTACCACCGACAATAACCGCGAAGGGATAGACTATGCCCGTATCCCCGTGTATTTCAGCGAGCAGTTGCCGCACTCATATACCGGCAACCTCAACTATATGGCTCCTACTGTCAACTCGTCAACCGGTACTCTTGAGGTCAAGGCGAGTATCGACAATCCATACAACGAGCTCCGAAACGGCATGTACGTATCAGTCAAGCTGCCGTGGAAAACCGACCCGGAGGCAGTACTTGTCAAGGATGCGGCTATCTCAACCGATCAGCTCGGCAAGTATCTCTATACTGTCAATGATTCCAACAAGGTTGTTTACACCCCCGTGACTATCGGAGACCTGTATCAGGACACCCTGCGCATAATAACCGACGGCATAGCCCCCGGCACACGATACGTAACCAAAGCCATGCTAAAGGTGCGTCCCGGCATGAGCATCAAACCTGTACTTACCCGCTAACCCAACAGTAAATCAAGAGTATCATGTTTTCAAGATTCTTCATAGACCGCCCGATATTCTCGATTGTCATCGCCGTGCTGATGATACTCGCGGGACTCCTCACTGTCAAAACTCTCCCTGTGGCGCAATATCCTGACATAACTCCGCCTACGGTCAATGTGTCGGCGATGTATCCCGGCGCCGATGCAAAGACGGTGGCGGAGACGGTGGGCGTGCCTATAGAGGAGCAGGTCAACGGTGTTGAGGGCATGATGTACATGAGCTCTAATTCGGGCAGCGATGGCAGCTACAGTCTGCGCGTGACCTTTGAAAACGGCACCGATGTCGACATGGCTGCGGTAAAGATTCAAAACCGCATATCCATGGCCGAGGCCTCCCTGCCCTCCTCAGTAAAGCAGCAGGGAGTGTCAGTGACTGCCGAGTCAAGCAACATTATCCTGTTCGTAGCGCTTGAGACCGATGACCCGGAGCGCTACAATGCCCTATATCTCACCAACTATGCCAAGCTGCACCTTGTGGACGAGATTGCGCGAGTGGACGGAGTTGGTGGCGTAAGCGCGTTCGGTGCAGGAGAGTACAGTATGCGTATCTGGCTCGACCCTGAGAAGATGCGCGTGCGCAATCTCACTCCATCCGATGTGATGGCAGCGATAGAGTCGCAGAACATGGAGGTGTCGGCAGGCACCGTGGGCGCTGCGCCAATATCGACTGACGAGCAATTCCAGTTCACCCTCACTACCAGCGGCAGGCTCCAGAGCGCCGAGGAGTTCGGCAACATAGTCATCCGCGCCAACTCCGACGGCAGCATGCTTCGGCTCAAGGATGTGGCGACTGTGGACCTCGGCAGCGAAAGCTACAACCAGGTGTCGAGAGTAAACGGCGAGACTGCGGCACTGATAGGCATATACCAGCTACCCGGGTCAAACGCACTTACGGTAACAAATGCGGTGAAGGCAAAACTCGCCGACCTGTCCAAGTATCTGCCGGACGGTGTGCACTACCGCATTATTCTCAACACTTCCGACTTTGTTGACGCATCTATCGAGGAGCTGCTCGTAACCTTTGTGGAAACCTCGCTGCTCGTGATGCTCGTCATACTGCTGTTCCTGCAAAACTGGCGCGCGGTTGTGATTCCGATGCTCACCATTCCGGTGTCGCTCATAGCCACATTCGCGGTCATGAAACTAATGGGATTCTCGCTCAACACTCTTACCCTCTTCGGTCTGGTGCTTGCGATTGCGATTGTTGTTGACGATGCGATAGTGGTGGTCGAAGACTGCTCGCGAATTGTGGACGAGGGTAAGATGACACCGCGCCAGGCGGCGGAAAAGGCGATGACAGAGCTTCAGGGACCGGTTATCGGCGAGGTGCTCGTGCTGCTGTCGGTGTTTATACCCACGGCATTCATTTCAGGCATCACCGGTGAGCTTTACAAACAGTTTGCGTTGACTATAGCCGTATCCACCGCGTTCTCCGGATTCAATGCCCTCACTTTCACCCCTGCGATGTGCGCGCTGTTTCTCAAACCGACCAAACCGTCGAAATTTTTCATCTACCGCGTATTTGAGAAAGGATTTGCCGCCACACTCAACCTGTATATGAGCATTGTGGGCAAATTCTTAAAGAAGCCTCTTGTGGCTATCGGAATATACATAGCGCTGACAGTTGCCGCCTTCTGGGGATTTATCAAATGGCCGACGAGCTATATACCGAGCGAGGACATGGGCTACTTCATGACCTCTGTGCAGCTTCCCACCGGAGCGTCGCTCGACCGCACGGACAGACTCATGGCAAGCCTCACTGACAGAATCAAAGAGATTCCTGAAGTTCAGGATGTGCTGTCCATATCCGGATTCTCCTTCATGGGAGGCGGTGCTGCCTCGAATCTCGGCTCGCAGTTCGTCATACTGAAGCCCTGGAAGGAGCGCCGAGGCAAGAGCGAGTCGGTCAATGCGGTAATGGAAAAGTTTGATGAGATAGCGGCAGGTTTTCAGGAGCCGATCGCATTTGCCGTCAACCCGCCGGCAATTCCGGGTCTGGGCATGAGCTCCGGGCTGGAGATGCAGCTTCTCGACATCAACAGCCTCGGTCCGCAGGAAATGCTGTCGGCGATAGGTTCGCTGCGCGATGCCGCCGCAAAGGATCCGCGCATAGCCTCGATAACCACGACATACGAGGGCGTTGTGCCACAGTATAATCTCCAAATCGACCGCGACAAGGTGAAGATGCACGGACTGAGGCTTGAGGATGTGTATTCCGCGCTCGCATCATATATGGGCACAAGCTATGTCAACGATTTTGTTGAGTTCGGCAGAGTCTACCAGGTGAATATCGGCGCAGATGCAGCCGCCCGCTCTAATGTGGAGGATATAGGCAAGCTCAGCGTGCGCAACAGCGACGGAGAGATGGTGCCTTTCTCGGCCTTCACCGAAGTAGCGCCATCGCTCGGATCGCCTACCGTAAGCCGCTACAATATGTATCAGACCGCATCGCTCACCGCCAATCCCGCCAAGGGCATAAGCTCTTCGGACGGCATCAAGGCTATGGAAGAGCTCGTAAGCAATACTCTCGGCACCAACTACTCATACGCCTGGACCGGCGAGGCATATCAGGAGACCCAGAGCGGCACTACGGTGAGCATGGTAATGCTGTTTGCCGTGATTATAACCATACTCGTTCTTGCTGCGCAATATGAGAGCCTCACCGACCCTATCGCGGTGGTCATCTCCATGCCGACCGCCATACTCGGCACAATCATAGGCTGCATTTTCATGAACCAGAGCATAAGCATCTACACCCAGATAGGCATTATACTCCTGCTCGGACTGTCGGCTAAAAACGCCATACTTATTGTCGAGTACGCCGTGGATTTCCGCAAGAGCGGACTTGACATACGCCAGAGCGCGCTCAATGCCGGCAAGATACGATTCAGGCCCATCATGATGACCGCCCTCGCCTTTGTGTTCGGCGTAATGCCGATGCTGTTCGCAACAGGCGCGGGAGCGCAGAGCCGCATATCGCTCGGCACAGCGGTGGTGTTCGGTATGTTTGTCAACGCGATTGTCGGCACCCTCTTCGTGCCAAACTTCTGGGAGCTTCTCCAGCGATTCCAGGAAAAATATCTCGCAAAGTTCTTCAAAGGCAAGGCCCCTGCCGCCGACAGCCAGACCCCGGACAAATCCGCCGGTCAGTCCGACCAAGTCTGAGCGATTTCTTTGAAAAAAACTTAAACAGGGCTATATTTGCATCAATAATCAAATATAGCCCTGATTTTTATGAAAAAACTTATTTTTGCCGCTGCCCTATTCGCTGCAGCATCGGTAATTTCATGCGACCACAAAAACAACTCGGAAACCTCAGGCTGGGAGCTGGTGTGGGAAGAGAATTTTAACGGCGACACTGTAGACTCCACTGTGTGGAGCCGCATTGACCGCGGCACATCCGACTGGAACAACTATATGTCGAAAGCCGACACTCTTTATGCGCTGCGTGACGGCAACCTCATCCTCCGCGGCATAGCCAACTATCCCGAGAGCGGCGACACTGTGCCATACCTCACGGGAGGCGTGTACTCCAAGCACAAAAAGGCATTTGGCAACGGACGCATAGAAATCCGCGCCAAGCTGCAGGGAGCGCAGGGAGCGTGGCCGGCTATATGGATGCTGCCTGACACCGGCGCATGGCCCCGCGGAGGAGAAATCGACATAATGGAGCGCCTGAGCCATGACTCCATAGCTTATCAGACCATCCACACATATTATTCATACGTTCTCGGTCACTCCGACAATCCCCCTCACGGATCGACCGGCAGGATTAATCCGGACGACTACAATGTGTATGCCGTGGAACTTCTGCCCGACTCGCTGCGCTTTTTCATCAACGACACCCACACCTTCACCTATCCGCGCATCGACACCGAAATCGAGGGTCAGTGGCCGTTCAACAGCGAGTTCTATCTGCTCATCGACATGCAGCTCGGTGGCGGCTGGGTCGGCGAGGTCAATCCTGACGAGCTGCCTGTTGAGATGCTTGTCGACTGGGTGCGCTTCTACAAAAAATAAGAAGTAAGAAACCCTCATAGTCATTAGTGAAGCGCTGCGGAGCAGCGGGTTAGTTGGGAACCCCACACAGAACGGAGTGATGTGTGGGGAGCAAACTCCATCAAAAAAAGAGCTTCGCAGATGCGGCTTCATCTCGGAATAAGCTATCTTTGCAGCCATGAGCAAAGTAAGCGCGCTATATCATACAGTATTCTGCACGAAACACCGCAGATTCACTATTCCTGAGGCTTATCTTGAGGATGTGTACCGTTATATTTGGTCCGAGACACGTAATCTTAACTGCAAGTTACTGAGAATAGGAGGGATACCGAATCATCTTCACCTACTCATAGACCTGCATCCGTCCGTATGTCTGTCGGATTTTGTCAAGACCGTAAAAGCAAAGTCGAGTTACTGGATGAGGCGTGATGACCGATTCACCGCTTTTGACGGCTGGGCGAGGGAGTATTTTGCCGCAACTTTGTCTGTTGATTGTAAGAGCGCCGTTGTCGGCTACATTTCCTCTCAGAAAGAGCATCATTGCAAGGTAAGCTTTGATGACGAGCTTGTGAAGCTGCATATAGACTCCGGCGTTGCTTACGATGACCGTGACATGCGGGATTAAAGCCGCTTCTGCGAAGCTCATTTTATAGTGTCGTCCTGTCCCCACACTCCGCTGCGCGCTTCGTGTGGGGTTTCCAACAAACCCACTGCTCCGCAGCGGTGTACGATGATGCAAGCTAAATACATTTTATATCATAGAATCTAAAACTGTAAAGTATGAGATTAACCCACTTTCTTGCTGCGGTATCCGCCGCACTTCTCGCCGCATCTTCGGTACAGGCGTCAATACCTGTTGAAGTAAGGAGTTTCCGAAATCGGAGGATTCGTCGACATCCTGGAATGATGACCGCACCGAATTCACATATACCGTAACACTCAAACCTTCTACTAAATACGGTATAATGTATCCCGGAATATGGTTCAAAAGCCGGGACTGCTACAACACATTCGGCACATACCTGCTGCCTTTCGAGACTTCTGCCGAGTAAACATTTGGTGGCTATGCGGTGTTTTAAATGAGTAATTATCCCTATATACTCATTACTATCACCGACCTCATGGAAAATAAGTCACTAAAAGGCACACAGACCGAACACAATCTGCTCGCGGCATTTGCAGGCGAGAGCCAGGCACGCAACCGCTACACTCTCTTTGCAAAGAAAGCCAAAGAGGAAGGCTATCACCAGATTGCAAAGGTGTTTAAGATTACCGCAAAGCAGGAGCTAACACACGCCGAGCTGTTTTTCTCACAGCTTGAGGGCGGCATGGTTACAATCAACGCCGCATATCCCGCGGGAGTTGTTGCCGACACCATGACCAATCTTCGGGAAGCTGCCGCCGGAGAGCGCGAGGAATGGAGCGCGCTTTACACCAACTTCGCGCAAATTGCCGAAGATGAGGGCTTCCCCAGAATCGCCTCACTCTTCAAACTCGTTGCCAAAGTCGAAGTCGAGCACGAGAAACGCTACCTCAAGCTCCTTGAGCAGATGACCAACGAGCAGGTGTTCTCTTCCGAGGATGAAAACCAGGAGTGGCAGTGCATCCACTGCGGCTATGTCCACAAAGGCAAGAACGCCCCGAAAAAATGCCCGGTATGCGGCAAAGAGCAGGGCTACTTTGAACGCAAAGCCAACAACCTGTAAGCTTTAGATTAGAAATATCCACGGTCCCGGACAAGCCCCCTTGCCCGGGACCGATATATTTGTTCGGCGGCGTCCTATTTTTTTGCTACTTTTGCAAAAAAACAAACTAACATGATAGAATATCTTCGCGGACCTATTGCCGAACTGACTCCCGCTTACGCGGTCATTGAAGCCGCCGGAGTCGGATATATGCTCAACATCAGCCTGAGCACTTACACTGCCCTTCAGGCTTCGAAAGATGCTAAACTCCTTGTGCACGAAGCAATCAGAGAAGATGCCTGGGTGCTTTACGGTTTTGCCACCGAGCGCGAGCGCGCACTCTTCAGGGCGCTGATAGGCGTCAGCGGTGTGGGCGCCGGCACGGCGAGGGTTATCCAGTCATCGCTGGCACCTGCCGAGCTCGAAAAAGCGATAGTTGCCGGCGACCACGCCAAGCTGAAAAACGTGAAGGGAATAGGCGCAAAAACAGCACAACGCATAATTGTTGACCTCAAGGATAAAATAAAGCCGGGGGCAGATGCGTTTATTAGTCAGCCCACCGTCTCCGGCGAAACATTCGAGGAGGCTCTCGCTGCTTTGGTAATGCTCGGCTTCCCCAAGCCCGCGGCTCAGAAAGCGCTTGACAAAATATTCGCCGCCAACCCGGCCATAAAGGTTGAAGCGGCTGTCAAGCAAGCTCTTGCCATGATGTGAGGCACTTGCGGCGGGCTGTTAGGACACAATGAGCACCCGCCGGATATTCCGACATATAATATATCTCGTTTTTGCCGTAGCTGCTGCGGCAATGCCTTTACGCGCACGCGCGCAGTCACCCGCGCCTGCGGACAGTGCTTTGGCAAGTCCGGTGAAGCATACCGTGCCCGCCGACTACCATGACCTGATGTCCAAGCCGCTACCGACCGACCTCAAGGACCCGTCAAACATTGTCACAAGCGTGGAATACGACACCGGTACAGGTATGTACCTCATCCGCACACGCATGGGCGACCTTGACCTGGTGACACCTTTCACCCTCTCGGAAGCGCAGTACAATCTGTGGAAAAACAGCAGGGCGATGGCTGCGCGTTGGCGCGAGCTTGACAAAGCCACAGCCGAAGGAAAGCAGAAAGAACCTTTCAATGTGCTTGACATGAACTTTTCGGTGGGTCCCCTGGAGCGTATTTTCGGTCCCGGAGGCGTGCAGTTGCGCACACAAGGGTCGGTGCAGATTACCACAGGCATAAAGACCACCAAGACCGACAACCCCGCACTTTCGCTCCAAAGCCGCCGCAAGACATTCTTTGACTTCGACCAGAAAATTCAGGCGACTGTCAACGCCAGCGTCGGCGATCGGCTCAAGTTCGACATGACATACAACACTGACGCCACATTCGACTTCGACTCCAAGAACCTGAAGCTCAAATATGAAGGCACCGAGGACGATATTGTCAAGAACATCGAGGCGGGAAACGTGAGCATGACCACCGGCTCGTCACTTATCCGAGGCAGCACGGCTCTTTTCGGCATAAAAAGCACACTTCAGTTCGGCAAACTCACCGCCACAGCGCTGGTGTCGCAGCAAAACTCCGAATCGCGGTCGGTTGACACCCGCGCCGGAGTGCAGACAACCCCGTTCAGAATCAATGCCGACGAGTATGACCAGAACCGCCATTACTTCCTTGCGCAGTTCTTTCGCGACAACTACGACACGTTTGCAGGCAAGCTGCCATACGTCAGCTCCGGTGTAAAGATAACCCGCGCCGAAGTATGGATAACCAACAAGAGCGGAAACTACAACCAGAGCCGCAACATGGTGGCATTCATGGACCTCGGCGAAAGCTCGCATCTGGCATCGGACTACTGGACACCCAACGCGGCTATCCCCAACCCCGCCAATGCCGCCAACAATCTGCTCTCGGTCATCAAAGCCGACTATCCCGGGGCGCGAAATATCAACACCGTGACCCAGAGCCTCGCTCAGCTCTCGCCTTTCGGCATTGAAGGCGGAAGAGACTACGAGAAGGTGGAGAGCGCCCGCCTGCTGTCGGAAAACGAGTACACACTCAACTCCACCCTCGGCTATATTTCGCTCAAGAGCCAGCTCAACGCAGACGAGGTGCTCGCGGTGGCATTTGAGTACACCTACCGCGGCGAAGTGTTTCAGGTCGGCGAGTTTTCATCCGACATCACCGAAACCGACAGATGCCTCTTTGTCAAGATGCTAAAGAGCACCACTCAGGATCCCCGCCTGCCGATGTGGAGACTGATGATGAAAAACGTCTACTCGCTCGGAGCATATCAGGTGCAGCCGCAGAATTTCAAACTCTACATCAAATATCTCTCCGACACCACCGGCACAGAAATCAACTATCTGCCGCTCGCATCCGTCAGCTCCGTGCCCTTGCTCCAGCTCACAGGTCTTGACCGCATCGACTCCAACCAGGACTCCAATCCTGACGGATTTTTTGACTTCATAGAGGGATACACCATAATGCCTTCCACCGGCAAAATAATTTTCCCGATTGCCGAGCCATTCGGCGCCGGACTACGCAAGCGGGTGAACGATCCGGCTGTAGAACCATTTCTCTACACCGAGCTTTATGACTCTACTCTGGTGATAGCCCGCCAGTTTGCCGACAAAAACAAATTCATCATCACAGGCGAATACCGCGCGAGCGCCGGGTCGCAGATACGTCTGGACGCCATGAATGTGCCACGCGGCTCGGTGGTAGTCACCGCCGGCGGAGTCACCCTTGTGGAAAACAGCGACTACACTGTTGACTACGCAATGGGAATTGTGACGATTATCAACCAGAGCATAATCGACTCGGGGCAGAGCATCAGCGTGACTCTTGAAAACCAGTCGCTCTTCAGCACCCAGCGCAAGACACTGCTCGGGCTCGACCTCAACTACCGCTTCAACAAGAGCCTCAACCTGGGCGCCACAATACTCCACTACTCCGAAAAAGCGCTGACAGAAAAGGTGAATATAGGCAACGAAACCGTAAACAACACCATGTTCGGCCTCAATATGGCCTACAACGCCGACCTGCCTTGGCTCAACACGCTCCTCAACAAGATTCCCACCGTCAATGCTGTTGTGCCTTCGCACCTCAGCTTCACCGGCGAGGTTGCCCGCCTTATGCCTCACCAGCAAAAAAGCGGATCAAACAAAGGCAGCTCATACATCGACGATTTCGAGTCGAGTCAGACCGGAATCGACCTCCGCTCCCCATTCGGCTGGTTTCTCTCATCAACGCCCTACGAAAACGGACCCAACGCCCTATTCCCCGAAGCCGCGCTTAGCGACAATCCCGACTATGGCAAAAACCGCGCGCTCATCAACTGGTATTACATCGACCGACTCTTCACCCAGCGCAACTCGTCACTCTGCCCGGGATATCTGAGGAGCGACCTCAAGCAGCAGTCTAATCCCTACGTCCGCGAGGTGACTTCACGCGAGATATTTCCCGACCGTCAGCTCACCTATGGCGAATCATCGACCATACAGACACTCAACCTGTCATTTTATCCCGATGAGAGAGGTCCTTATAATGTAGACGCCACAAACATCGACGACGAAGGGCGCCTGCTCTACCCCGAGCGCAGATGGGGAGGTATCATGCGCAGACTTGACAATACCAACTTCGAGCAGAGCAATATCGAGTATGTGCAGTTCTGGCTCATGAACCCCTTCCTCGACCCTGACAATCCCAACTACGAGGGCGGCGACCTTTATTTCAATTTCGGAGAGATAAGCGAGGATATACTCAAAGATGGGCTGAAATCATACGAAAACGGCATTCCGGTTGACGGAAGCGACCGATTCATGCAGACTACCAACTGGGGAAGAGTTTCATCGCAAAACTCACTCAACTACGCATTCGACAACAATAACAGCGCACGAAACATTCAGGACGTAGGCCTTGACGGACTGCCTAACGATGACGAATTCACATTTCCGACATACGGCAACTATGTCGAGGAGCTGCAGCGCAAACTATCACCGATGACCATTGAGAAGATGAGTCAGGACAAGTTCTCGCCCTTCAACGACCCCGCCGGCGATAATTATCATTTCTATCGCGGGTATGACTATGACGAGCAGCGTCTGTCGATTCTCGAGCGCTACAAACGCTACAATGGAGTGGAAGGCAACTCGCTCTCGCCGGAGGATGCTAACGAGCCTCTTTATCAGTCATCGCGAAATCTCCCCGATGTGGAGGACATCAACCAGGACAACACCCTCAATGAGTACGAGCGCTACTTCCAGTACAAAGTTTCAATCCGCCCCGAAGACCTTGTTGTAGGGCGAAATTTCATTACCGACAAGCAAGTGTCGCTTGTGCCATGCCGCGACGGAAGCGACCAGGAGGTAGAGTGGTACCAGTTCAAGATACCTCTCAGCGAATATGAGAGAATCGTAGGGTCGATAGCCGACTTCTCTACCATCCGCTTCGCCCGCATATTCATGACCGGATTCAGGAAACCCACACACCTGCGCTTCGCGACTCTTGAGCTCGTGCGCGGCGAATGGCGCACCTACGACTACAGCCTCAACACCCGCGGCGACGCTCCCGCCGAGGGTATGCTAGATGTGTCGGTGGTGAATATCGAGGAAAACTCATCGCGCACTCCCGTCAACTATGTGCTCCCTCCAGGAGTCAACCGCATATCAGACCCGGGACAGACACAGATTGTGCAGCTCAACGAGCAGTCGATGTCAATGCGTGTTACCGGACTTGACGCCGGAGACGCTCGCGCGGTGTACCGTAACACCATGCAGGATCTGCGCAACTACCGCCGCCTGCAGATGTGGGTGCATGCCGAAGCGCCTATCAACGATGTGACCGGTCTGCGCAACGGCGAGCTCGCCCTGTTCATACGCCTCGGCAGCGACATCAAAAACAACTATTACGAGTACGAGATACCTCTCACTCTCACACCTCCCGGCCGCTACGCCGACACCCGCACCGACCGCGAGGCTGTGTGGCCGCTGGCAAACCGCCTTGACCTCACGCTTCAAAACCTCGTAAACGTAAAGAAGGAGCGAAACCGCGAGCGCCATAACCAGGGAAGCGGTATCAGCTTCACCACTCCCTTCAGCAGCCGCGACCCTGAGAACGAGCAGAATATTATTACTGTGCTCGGCAACCCCTCGCTGAGCGACGTGAGAGTGATGATGATAGGCATACGCAACAACTCTGCGACCGCAAAGGGGGGAACTGTGTGGGTAAACGAGCTTAAAGTGACAGACTTCGAGAGCTCCGGAGGATGGGCGGCAAAAGTCAACGCCAACTTAGGGCTAAGCGACATCGCCACACTGAATATAGGCACGCATATCGAAACCGCCGGATTCGGCAATGTAGACCAGTCACTCAACAGCCGGCGGATGGACGACTACTCACAGATTAATTTCGCGGTGCAGGGCGATGTTGGCAAACTCGTTCCCTCGGCGGTAAAACTCCATGCGCCGGTGTACTATTCGCTAATGAACGAACGCACCACCCCCAAATACAACCCTCTCGACAAGGATGTGCTTCTCAAAGATGCGCTCGATGACGCGGCAAACTCCCATGAGCGCGATTCCATCGAAGCATTCGCGATTGAGCGCGCCACTGTGAAGAGTTTCAGTATATCCGGACTCAATTTCGGCATTCAGAGCAAGAATCCCATGCCGTGGGACCCCGCCAACTTCACTTTCAACTTCTCTTTCAACAAACAGTCGAAAAGCGACCCTACCACCGAGTATGAGAACGCCAACGACTACCGCGGCAGCTTCCAGTACTCCTACTCGCCGCGCATACGCGGACTTCGTCCTTTCGGCCACATAAAATCCAAGTCAAAACATCTCAAATTCTTCAAGGAATGGGAGCTGAACTGGCTGCCGAACTCTATAAGCTTTCTCACTACCATGTCGCGCTACTACTACGAGCAGCAGACGCGCAGCGATATCGACAACGGCTTTGTGCTGCCGGTGCAAGTGAGCAAGAATTTCCTGTGGGACCGCCAGCTCTCACTCTCCTGGGCGCTCACCAAGTCGCTTAATTTCACCTTTACCTCAAACACCTCCGCACGCATTGAGGAGCCGATAGGAGCCGTCAACAAAAAACTGTTTCCGGACCGCTACAAGGCATGGAAGGACACAGTAATGCAATCAATCCTCCATCTGGGCACACCGTGGGCATATAACCAGACATTTGCCGGAAGCTACAAGGCACCGTTCAACCGCATACCCGTCCTCGACTTCATAACCGGTACACTGAGCTACAACGCCTCCTACCGCTGGGACCGCGGAGCGACAGTTGACGGCATCAATTTAGGCAATACCGTAGCCAATCAGGGAGCGTGGGGGGCCGAGAGCCGCTTCAATCTCGAAGGACTTTACATAAAAAACGCCTGGCTGAAGAAGGTTAACGAGCGCTTCTCGTCTGCGCCGCGACGCCCGGGAGCGCAGGATGCCACGGCTACCAAGCCCCGAAGATTTGTCAGAACCTACCCGCTTAACGCCGACACAACAACCATGGTGACCCACAACCTGCGCACAAGCAAGGTTCGGCTCACCGCAACCGACCCCTCCACCGGACAACGGATTGACCTAAAAACGCGGATAGTTGACGACAACAGCATCGAAATTCTTGACAAAGGCAGCAAAAATGTGAATATAACGGTAGTAGAACAGAAAAAAGAACGCAAAGGCTTCTGGAGCGAAGTCGGGCAATATGCGGCACGCTTCGCCATGTCGCCCCGCAACTTCTCTATAAAGTGGCGTCGGGTCAACTCGCTGTCGCTACCTCTGTTCATGCCTGAAATCGGCAACGCATTCGGTCAGAGCAAATCATACGGCCCCATGTCGCCTGGGCTTGACTTCGCATTCGGATTTACGGACGAAAACTATATTTCTCACGCCAAAGAGCGCGGATGGCTGCTGATTGACAACGACCAGACATCGCCGGCTATCTTCTCTCGCACAAACGAAATGACAATCGAACTGTCGCTCGAGCCAATACGCGGACTCAAAATCAGCCTTATGGCAAACCGCACCGACAACCGCAACAGCTCCATACAGTTTATGTATCCCAACATGCCGACAACCCTCAGCGGAAGCTACACCAAGACCCACTGCGCCATCGCCACCGCCCTGCGCGGCAGCAGCGCCGACAACGGATATGCCAATGCCGCTTTCACCAGATTCATCGAGGCTATACCGATAGTTGCGGAACGCGTCAACAGCCAGTATGAGGGACGGCACTATCCCGAAGGCGGATTCATGAACGGCAATCCTCTCGCGGGTCAGCCATACAACCGCGGAGTCGGCGGACCGAGCGTTACAGGCAGCGATGTGCTCATCCCTGCATTTCTTGCCGCCTACACCGGCACCGACCCTTCCAGACAATATCTCTCCCCCTTCCCGTCACTCGCCGCTGCGCTTCCCAACTGGAGAATAACATACGACGGCATCGGACGCATTGGTCGCCTTTCGGAAATTTTCAAATCATTTGTGCTCAGTCACTCATACCAGTGCACCTACTCTGTCGGCTCCTATTCGTCATATCTCAACTGGCTCAGGGTCGACGGCGACCTCGGCTTCACCCTTGACGAGCTCTCCGGTCAGCCGATCCCCTCCTCACCTTATAATATATCGTCCGTCGCCATCACCGAAAAATTCGCCCCGCTCATCGGCGCGGCGGTGACCCTGCACAACGACCTTACCATAAACGCCGAGTGGCGCAACAGCCGCACACTCACCCTCAACACCTCAGCCGGTCAGGTGGTGGAGGCCACCTCGTCAGGCATCACAGCAGGTGTAGGCTACAAAATTGTAGGCTTCAACTCCGTGCTCAAGATGAAAGGCTCGCAGCAGGGCATCAGCAACGACCTCACCGTTAACGGCGACTTCTCCTATCAGGTCAGCCAGGCACTAATACGCCGAATTGAAACCGCCTACACCCAGGCGACATCCGGCACACGCACCATCAGCATAAACCTCACCGCCAACTATGTGCTGTCGCGCCGACTCACTGTCGGCATGTTCTTCGAGCACCACATCAACACCCCCATCGTCAGCAGCAACGCCTACCCCGTCACCGACACCGCCTACGGCCTCAGCTTCAACCTCAGCCTCGCCCGCTGATTCCTGTCCGAAAAACATAAAGCGATTATACGGATTGAAACATAATGGTGGTGATGTGATTATCGTCTGAGGCGGCAGATTAGGGTGTCGGTGT
>JAIDJW010000020.1 GCA_029052015.1 Paramuribaculum sp.
GGTTATAATGGCTTGTTTGGCGACACCAAAGTAACCATAATGGGCTGACTCCTGCAAATGGAATCAGCTCTATTTTTTCAATAGCTCAAAAAACTTTAGCGGACAGTAATAATATTTTTTATGCAAATATTCTTCTTATATCACCATGAAAGATTTGCGCAGATTTGGACATCGCGCGGGTCAAAGATTTGGCTGGGTGAAAGATTTTGCTTAAATTTGCAGCTCAAATTGTGAGTAATAAATAATAAAACCATAATACGGCAATGAAAAGAACATTTCAACCTTCTAACAGAAAGAGAGTTAACAAGCACGGTTTCCGTGAGAGAATGTCTACACCCGACGGCCGCAAGGTGCTTGCACGCCGCCGCGCAAAGGGTCGCAAGCGTCTTACTGTAAGCTGCTCTATTGCCGGAAAATAATGAAGTCCGCGCTGACAGGCGCTGACTGATACCGGCGGCGGTGAC
The DNA here is from genome assembly GCA_029052015.1 of Paramuribaculum sp. Taxonomy (GTDB): domain Bacteria; phylum Bacteroidota; class Bacteroidia; order Bacteroidales; family Muribaculaceae; genus Paramuribaculum. The sequence goes on from JAIDJW010000020.1 coordinate 465, forward strand.
ACGCGCGCGACTTGAGTGTCAACTCTCGTGAGGGGCATATCCATAGCAGGATGTGCCCCTCGCGCGTATATCTATTACATGAAAAAATCCCGGATAACCGCTGCGCGCGGCTCCGGGATTATCCATTCTAAGAGCAAGTTCTTATTTCAGATTCAGGCGTTTAAGTGCGATAAGCACCTGCCCCTGCGCGTCCTTGAGCTGAGCGGTGGTGCCGTCGGCGCCTGACACAGCGGTTTCAACCTGTTCGAGGGCAACGAGGAAGCGCTGCTCGTTCTCTATGTCGGGACACATCATGCGCGTGGTGGCGAGGTCCTTGAACTGAAGTGAGTTCTGCTTGTCAGGGTCAACGAAGATATTGCCGTTGAGGATGTTGCAGCCGGTGTTGCCGTGCACTTTAAGCTCCGGGATGTCGATGACAAGTTTCATGCCGCTGTCCTCGCTTATCTCCTGATTGCCGAGGCGGGTAACGGTCCATGCGCCGTTGATGAAGGTGATGTCACATTTTCTGAGTACCATAAGTGTTGTGCCCGAGGCATTCTTCATATACATGATGTAATCGTTTCCTATTTTCTCGACATTAAACGATGCAACGGCGTCAAAAGCCATATTGATGCCGATTTCGTAAGGTGCGTCCGCGCAATATTTCATTGTGCTCAGGAACTCGGATGCCTTGCGCATCTCTCCGCCGGGAGTCACGGCAATGTCACCGTTGAGGATATTGCAGCCGTTGTCGGCATATATCTTGAGCTGGAAGGGATTTACGCCCGTGGTGTCGAACACAACGTATGGGCGCTCATCACCTTTCACGGCAGTGCCGTTTACATTGGCAACGGTCCATTCGCCGTAGAGCACCTTGTCAATGGCGGTTACCGTTTGTGTCGGGGAGGACACAACGACTTCGCCGGTGGTCTTGTCAACGCTGACAGTGGGTTTGGTGGTAAAGAGCGAGCAACTGCTTGCCATGACGGCGAGCAAGGTTGCGGCAGTGATGATTTTTGAATGTTTCATAATGCTTTATGCTGAATTTTGATTATTGTCATTATAATTATATAAGGTGTTATGTTGTCAAAAGTTCATGCAGGGCTGATGTTGCGGGGATATCGCAGCGCTATCGACAATATAATGCTCACAGCCAGTGCCCACGGATATATAAGGTAGGGCCACGGAGCTACGGGGGAGATGCCAGCGAGAGAGGTGGCGAGCAGGGTCTGTGCGCCGTAGGGGATGAGGCATTGGGTGATGCAGCTGCAGGTGTCGAGCAGTGAGGCTGTTTTTCGCGGGTCGACATTGAAGCGGCTTGCAATGCCGCGGCTTATGGCGCCTACGGTTATTATGGCTACGGTGTTGTTGGCGGTGCACACATTCACAGCTGCGGTGAGCATGGCTATGCAGACCTGCGCTCCGCGGCTGCCTGCGGCGTGGCGGGTAAGGTTTTCCAGCAGCCATGTTATGCCGCCGGTAGCTTTCACCACTCCGAGCATTCCTGCCGCCAGCAGGGTTATTATTATGAGATTGCCCATCGAGTCGATGCCGGCGCCAATGTAGCCGAGCATATCTGCCGCGCCGGCAGAGTTAATGGCGCCGAGCAGCAGAGTCACGGCTATGCCGCATGTGAGGACCACAGTTACGTTTATGCCGCAAATTGCCAGGGCTATGATGGTAAGATAGGGGAGAACCAGCCAGGGGGATTCTACTTCCGGCACCGCCACATCCGTAACACCTGACGGAATGAAAATGTATGCGGCAAGAGTGACCGCTGCAGCAGGCACCGCAAGCCATAGATTAGCCTTGAATTTGTCGCTCATGCGGCACCCCTGGGTACGTGTCGCGGCTATTGTGGTGTCGGAGATAAACGACAGGTTGTCGCCGAAAAAAGCGCCGCCAAGCACCGCCGCAACTATAAATGCGGTGTTGCCTCCGCCTGCAGCCGCCACCTCCGCTGCCAGAGGGCTGAGAGCCACGACTGTGCCCACCGAAGTGCCTATGCTCAGCGATATGAAGCAGGCTGCCATGAATAGCCCCGGCACAATGAGCTCCGCAGGAAATATCCGCAGAGTGAGCCCCACTGTCGCCTCTACCGAGCCGAGTCCCTTGGCAAGCGAGGCAAAGGCTCCCGCGAGGATAAAAATCCATATCATGTAGAGGATGTCGGCGTGACCCGCCGACCGGGAGAAAACCTCGATGCGCCGCGTAAGAGGAATGCCGCGGTAAATCGCTATACTCCACATACACGCCGCGGCAAGAGCCGCAGCGATGGGCACCTTGTAGAAGTCGCCGATGACGGTCGACACTACAAGATACATCACAAGAAAAACCGCCACCGGCGATAGTGACAGCAATCCTTTGCCGGTCGACACGGTGGGGGCGGATGTGGTATTATTTGCCATAATATTATGCAAAGTAATCAAAAAAAAACGGATAGTCCAACTCCGCGAACCCATAGCACAGATAAGTCGTTATAAATCATATACACTGAATTTTCTAAAAAAGACTTCATCATGAGCATAAAAACAGGGAAAACGCCTCTTGGAGCGGGAGCTGTGGCGGCGATATTGTCATTGTCACTTGTTGTCAATCTTCCCGGACTGGCGGTCACGCCCATGCTCGGCACCCTCCAAAGCATTTTTCCGGACACAACCCAGCTTGAAAAGCAGCTCCTGACTCTGCTGCCAAATCTCCTCATCATACCGTGTTTGCTTATATCGGGCAGGCTGTCGCTGCTCAGATGCAAGATTGCGATAGTTACAGGAGCGCTGGTTGTGTACACTCTGTGCGGTGTAGCTTATCTGTTCGCTTCGTCAATGACCGAGCTGATAGTCATAAGCTGTATTCTCGGCATTGGTGCCGGTATTCTTATTCCTTTCTCCACCGGTCTTATTGCCGACACGTTTGCCGGAGATGTCAGGATGAAGGAAATGGGCTATCAGAGCGCCATATCCAATCTCACTCTGGTAATCGCCACATACGCTGTCGGGGTACTCAGCCACGGCAACTGGCATCTGCCGTTTGTGGTGTATCTTATTCCTATTATTCCGCTTGCGCTCACTCCGCTGCTCAGGCGCATTCCCGCTGCCGACCTTTATGACTCCGCTGCAACCCCGGCCGCCAAGCAGCAGCAACCTCATGGGGGATTCATCATGTCGCGGCTGATAGCTGTCATAGGAGTCTACTTTTTTGTCACATACTCGGTCATAATCATATCATACTATTGTCCGTTTCTAATGGAAAAGGAGCACTGGAGCGCCGCCCTTACCGGAGCTGTCACCGCAGTGTTCTTTTTCTTCACATTCGTGCCAGGCACGGCGGTTGACCAGATTGTGCGCGCTCTCAAGGGCGCAACGCTGCCCGTGGCGGCGGTAGCCATACTTATCGGGCTGTCGCTGTTTGCTTTCGTCCACCAGCAGTGGGCAATGCTGACAGGTGCCGCGCTTATGGGATTCGGCTACGGAGTGTTTCAGCCTATTCTCTACAACAAGGCGCCGATGACCGTCAGCACCCCGCGCAAGGCAACGCTTGCTCTTGCGATAGTGCTCATGGCAAACTATACTTCGATAGCTGTGGCGCCGGTGTTTGTCGATGCCTGCCGTGCGTTATTCAGCGCTGCGGGTGATATCGCCTTCGCATTCAAGCTCAATTTCTTCCTGACTCTGGGCTTCGTGGCATTTGTAATAATCAGGCGCAAAAGTTTTGTATTCTCCGCCTCATAGCACCTGCGGCTACTTTTTGAGCTGCAAAATGCTGCCTTTGGCGAATTTGCTGTATCTTTGCAGCCGAATATGAAACACCGATTACTCCTATCTTTTGCCACATTAACGCTTCTGTGCGCAGCCGTATTTGGCAAGTCGCCGGAAATAGCGCCCTCATACGCGTGGAAAATGCTGCCGCCGCTCGGCCTGCACGAGCCGGCGACAATTGACACGCTGCTTTACAATTATTATCTCAAATCTGTGCCGAGCGATGTGTCGCTCGCTTGGGCATCGACCGGCAATCTCGGCTCGCAGGGTCTCAATATGATATATTTCGAGCGCCCTAAGATGAGCGATTTCTTCTTCCACGACCCCCTTGCCCACTGGCTTCCGGTGCAGGGCAACCATACGTTTTACAACACACGCATACCGATGACCCTGCTGAGCTATAATTTCGGCGGAGGAAGAGATAATTCGCAAGACCGACTTACGGCAGTGTTTTCAGGCAATGTCAACAAGCGGCTGCAGATCGGAGCAAATCTCGACTATCTGTACTCCAAAGGCAGCTATAACAATCAGGCATTGAAGAATCTTGCATGGGGGCTGTCGAGTTCGTATATCGGCGACCGCTACGAAATGCAGATGTTTTACAACCACTACAATGAACTTAACAAGGAGAACGGCGGCATAACAGACGACCTGTATATCACCGATCCCGAGCAGCTGGCCGGCGGCAACGCCTCGATTAGCCCAAAGACGATTCCCACGCGCCTGACGGCGGCTCACAACCGCATCCGCGGTCAGGAACTGATGATAAACAACCGCTACAAAGTCGGTTACTGGCATGTGACTCCTCCAAATGACTCTATTCCCGGCGACACTGTCGAGCACCGCGAATATATACCGGTGTCGAGCTTTATCTGGACTTTTGATTACAGAAAAGGCTATCACATGTTCAAAAACCAGTCGCCGGAGGAGGCACGCGAGTTCTGGACCAACAATTACCTTAGAGATGACGGCACCGATGACATAACAACTTATTGGTCGATTAAAAACACCGTGGGTGTGTCGCTTCTTGAGGGATTTCACAAGTATGCCAAATTCGGTCTCGCGGCATATATCACTCATGAGTTCCGCCGTTTCAATCAGGCTGTTGACTCGATTCCTCTCTTTGACGGCCGTCCGGAAGGGCTGACACCCTATCCTTTTGACGCCAAACTCGCGCCGAAGAAGTCGGAAAACCTTCTTTGGGCGGGGGCGCAGCTCACCAAGCAGCGAGGCGCCCTGCTGCGCTATGATGTGACCGGCGAGCTCGGAATAGCAGGACCGGTGGCGGGAGACATCAAGGTTGAGGGTAATATTTCCACCCGCTTCAGGCTGCTTGGCGACTCTGTGACGATAAACGCCTACGGGACTTTCTATAATGAGGAAGCGCCTTTCTTCATGAAGCAGTTTGTGTCAAACCACTTCATCTGGAAAAATGATTTCGGCAAGACCCGCAGTCTGCGCCTCGGCGGATGGCTCACTCTGCCATATACCGGCACATACATCAATGCCGGAGTGGAGAATATACAGAACCTTATTTATTTCGGACCTGACTGTATGCCGATGCAAAACGGCGGCAGCGTGCAGGTTGTCAGCGCCACACTGAAGCAGGATTTCAAGGTCGGAATCCTCAATTGGCGCAACAAGCTCACTTTCCAGACTTCTTCCAACGAATCTGTGCTCCCTCTTCCCAAATTTGCGGTATATTCCAATCTTTTTCTGCTTTTCAAGGTTGCAAAGGTGCTTGAAGTGCAGTTTGGCATAGACTGTGACTATTACACCAAGTATTATGCTCCAGGATATCAGCCGGCAACAACCACCTTCTACAACCAGCGTGAGATAAAGTGCGGCAATTATCCGTTTATGAACGCCTATGCTAACATGAAGCTGAAAAAGGCTCGCTTCTACGTGCTCTTCTCTCATGTAAACCAGGGGCTGATGGGCAATAACTATTTCGTCATGCCTCACTATCCCATGAATCCGCGCAGATTTCAGCTCGGAGTATCCGTTGATTTCGCAAACTGATGAGAAAGATACCTGTTGAAAAATTCATGCCGAAGGCATCGTTGCTCGTGGGGCTCCTCGCGTCATCGATTCTTTTTATGATAAGTATCCGCACCTGCTCCGTCCACCGCTCCGGTCCGCAACCGAAGCAGCCGAGCGGAGGCGACACTGTCGATGTTGCCATTGAGTACGGACCGCTGTCGCTCTACCGCTATAACGATACTCTCGGAGGATTCGCCTACGATCTCATCCGCCAGATAAGCGCCGAGTCAGGGCTGCCGGTCAAATTTCATCCGGTGATGACTCTCAGCGAGGCGCTGGAGGGCATTGACGAGGGGTATTACCGCATGGCTGTGGCCGCGATGCCTCTCAGCGGCAATCTTAGCCGCAACTATGCCTCGACGGTGCCGGTGTTTCTTGACCGCCAGGTGCTGGTGCAGATGCGCGATGATAACGACTCGCTGCATGTGAGCACTCAGCTTGACCTCGCTCGTAAATCGGTGTGGGTAATGGCGGGGTCGCCTGTTGCAGAGCGTCTTCACAATCTCGCTTCCGAGATTGGCGACACCATCTATGTTGAGGAGGATTCGGTGTATGGCAACGAGCAACTGTTTATACTCGCAGCTACTGGCGAACTGCCGCGAGTTGTAGTTACCGAGCGCACGGCCCGCGCGCTGGCCCCCGATTATCCGAGGGCGGATATCTCTACCGCGGTGTCATTCACTCAGTTTCAGAGTTGGCTTCTCGCACCGTCTGACACCGTGCTGCTTCATCGCGTGGACTCGCTCATACAGGCAACAAAAAAGAGCCCCGGATACAGGGCTCTTGAAAAGCGTTATTTCCACTGATTATTTCAGTTTAGACAAATCCACTGTTACCGAGGCGGGGAATATGCGCCGCGGATCATGATACTCGGCGCAGCTCTCGAGCATATTGTCAAGTGTGGCGTTGACCTTTCCGGCAAACACCTTTTTGCCGTTGACAGTCACGCTTACCGGGCGGCTGAGGTCAACGAGCCTGCTGTTTAGATATATCTTCACCTTGCCTGAAGTCGCGGGGGAGTAACTGCGGTCGAATTTGAGGGCGATTCCCCATTTGCTGTCGGTTTCGGTGGTGGTGTATGTGACATTCTGCACTGTCAGGTTTATGCTGTTGCCGTTGATGTCCATGTCGTAGCGTGTTCGCTTGTCGGCATCGGGGCGCTCAAGCACCTGAAGATTGTAGAATCCGGTGCGGTGCACACCGTCCATCTCGAAATCCTCCCAGCTGATGTGCTTAGGCCACGGGTTGCGGGTGAACGCGCGGAGCCACGGAGTTGTCGGCCGGTAGTCGATATGGTGCCCTCTGCCGGGTATAAGCTCGATGTTGTGGATATATGATGCGGGATGAAGCGCTGCGGCGCTGTCAAATGCCGCTTTGGTGTAGCCGGTGAGCTTGTCGCGGTAAAATCCGAAATCCTGGTCGCCGGTGCGGAGCGAGAAGGCGATGTTGCGGCAGTTTTCCACTGGTGCGTTTACAAGCGGCTCGCCTCCCGCCATAGGTCCGGCGGCGGCAAGATAGTCGGCATAGAATGACGCGAGGCGCTGGCTGCCGTAGCCCCCTTCGCTAATGCCGAAGAAATAGATTTTGTCAGGGTCAATCTCGCCGCTTGCGAGCGCCTGGCGGAGCAGCTTCTCCCAAGCGTACTGCTTGCCTTTCTGCCACCAGCGGTACCACTCTCCGGTGCGCGGAATGCGGGGCACGAAGTACACTGACGCGCTGTCGGCAAATGTGCGGGCGAAGTGCAGACCGTTTGCCCATTCCCGTGCCGGCTCTCCGCTGCCGTGGAGGTAGAGGAAGAGGGGATAACCGCTCTCGGGCTTGACTCCTTTGCTGCCCCAGTAGTATTTCATCACCGCGTCCTGCTCCAGACCGGCGGGAATATTCCATGCGGAGCTGTCGCCGAGAGTTATCGGACGGATTGCGGGCAGCTTCTGCTCGTCGAAGCGCTTGTTGGCATCAACCCACGCGCTCCACACCATAGCCTCTGCCGGTGCTGTCTCGGCAGGTTTGAGTCTGATGTCCGTACTTAAAGGTGATTGTTTGCCGTTCTCAAGACCGGTCAGGAACCAGTCTGCCACACTCGGTGCGAGCTCTGCCACATCTCTGGCTGGAAGTGCCTGCGCGGCTGCAAGCAGCGCCGCCGTGATTAGAAATCTGTATTTCATTATGAATATGCTTGTTGTTATAAGATGCTGAATTGGAGGACTACGGGCATATCTGGGAGCCCTTTCGGCAGCGTGGCGGTGACTTTGCCGTCGGCGCTCACCTTATAGCTCACCTTTTTGCCGGAGTGGAGCAGGGTCATTCTGCCCTTGGGAGTGTTTCCGCTCCATTCGATGGATTCCGGCAGTTTCTCTCCCTCCGGCAAAGCGAATATCGCATAGAGATGTTTGCCATCCTTAGAGGTGGTAAACCAGGTGTTGCCATCGTTGTACACGGCTGTGGTGCGTGTAGAGTAAATCGCCTTGCCGTTTGCGCGCAGCCATTTGCCTATTTCACGCAGGCGCCATTCCACCTCAGGCTCTATTGTGCCTTGCGGCGTAGGACCTACGCCGAGCAGCAGCGCGCCGCCTTTTGCCGTGATTTCGGCAAGCAGACCAATGACCTTCGCCGGGCTTTTGAACGGCGCGTTCGGCACCCATCCCCAGTCATTGCTGAGAGTGATGCAGCTCTCCCAGGGATAGTCGAGCTGTTTGTCCGGTATGCCTCTCTCGGGAGTCTGGTAATTTTCATTGCGCCCGCGGATGCTGCGGTCTACCGATATAAGTCCCGGATGAAGTCCGGAGCGGGCGCACAGCAGGATGCTGTCAAGCATAATGTCATCGCCGCTGATCCATCCTCCGTCAAGCCATAGGATGTCAAACCTGCCGTAGTCGCCGCCGAGAAGTTCGCCGAGCTGTCCGGCGGTGAAGTCCTGATAGTTTTTCCACCACTGCGGGTGACGCTCCTTATTGTAGTTGATTCGTCGGGTAGGGGTGGCGAACTCGGGGCTCCAGAACCATTCGCAGTGCCAGTCCGGTTTGGAGAAATAGCATCCGGTCATGAAATCGCGCTTGCGGAAGGCGTCAAACACCTCTTTGGCCACATTGCTGCGTGGATTGTCGGCAAACGGTCCGGCTGTTATCTTGAAATCTGTGAGCTTGGTGTCGAAGTTGCAGAACCCGTCATGGTGTTTGGTGGTAAATATCATATACTTCATGCCGGCATCGGTCATGATTTCAGCCCACTTGTCGGGGTCGAACTGCACCGGGTTGAGCGAGTCCTTCAGGCTGAAATACCACTCCTTGTATTGGCTGTAAGGCTTGTTGCCCTTGCGCGTTATCCAGTCGACATCCTCCGAGCAAATCGACCATGACTCCACTATGCCGGGCACAGAGTAAAGCCCGAAATGAAAAAGCACCCCGAACTTGAGGTCCTGCCAGTTGTCGAGCCTTGTGAGTACGGCGGTGTCCGTCGGCCATTCATAGCCGTCGGCGGCAGACTGTTTGTGAACGAAACCCTGCACCTGTTGGGCTGTCGTGACGAGGCTCGCTGTTGACAGCGCTATGGCGAGGCAAAGTGTGCGGAAGTTCATTGACCAGGATTTTGGTGATGAGTTACAAAATTACTAAATCCCTGCGTCAAAACAAAAATAGCTTGAATAGCAGCTGTTATATTCATGGTATAGATAGCGTTCGCAAATGTACACAGAAGTTAAGGATATGGTGCGCAGAAAAAGCGAAAAGGCGCGGGGAGAGGCGCCTTTTCGCATTATTACAGGGATAGGAATGTGCGGATTAGAGGAGTTTTACCGAGCGGGCAATGAAGTCGGAGAGCTCGGAGCCTTTGAGCAGTCCGTTGGCGAGAAGCGCGAGGTCGATGGTCTGCTTAACGAGCGGTTTGGTGGCTGCGTATGCGGCTATTTCTTTCTCGCTCTCGCGGCGGTTGTGGGCAATAGTGTCCTCGCAGTTCTTTATCTGACCCTGCTCCTCTTCGCCGGGTTTGCCGTCCTTCGCGGCTTTGCGGATTTCAGAAATTTTATCATTGTTTTCGCTGATAATGGCGTTGAGGGGCACGATTTTCGGCATAAGCTCGTTTGCGGCTTCCTCGATGATTTTTTTCATCACTGGCTGCTCGGTGTTGACAATGAGGTTGTAGCTGTCGGGCAGTTCGCCGTAGAAGCTCATGCCGGGCTGCATGGCCGCCATGTCCTTCATGCGGCGCATATATTCGTTCTGGGTTATCAGCACCGGGTTTGCCTCGGGTGAGAGGGCCTCGAACGACACTATGAATTCGGCTTTCTCAACTTTGGGAAGCTGGCTGCGGAACATGGTGGAGAGCATCTCGCGCTTGTCGGATGCCATGTCGACTGACTTGCGGTCGGCTTTGGGGATGAGGTTGTCGATGACATCGGAGTCAACTCTCACAAAGCGGCTCTTTTCAATCTTGCTTTCGAGGAGTCCGATGAAGTGGGGGTCGAGCTGACCGTCCATGAGCAGCACGTCGTAGCCGCGGTCGGTGGCGGTCTTTATGTAGGAGTACTGCGCAACCGGGTCGGTGGTGTAGAGATACACTACGTTGCCGTCCTTGTCGGTCTGGCTGCCTTCGATGAGGGTGCGGTACTCTTCGAGGGTGAAGTATTTGCTTTCAGTGTCCTTGAGCAGGGCGAACTTCATGGCCGCCTCGCAGAATTTCTCGTCGGTGAGCATGCCGTACTCGATGAAGATGCGGATGTCGTCCCACTTCTTCTCGAAGTCGGGCCGGTCGCTCTTGAATATCTCTTCAAGGCGCGATGCTACCTTCTTGGTGATGTAGCCGGAAATCTTCTTGACTGCGGTGTCGCTCTGCAGGTATGAGCGGCTCACGTTGAGAGGGATGTCAGGCGAGTCGATGACGCCCTGGAGCAGCATCATGAATTCGGGCACCACGCCCTCTACCGAGTCGGTTACATACACCTGGTTGCAGTAGAGCTGGATGCGGTTTTTGGTAACCTCGAAGTTGTTTTTGATTTTGGGGAAGAAGAGGATGCCGGTGAGGGTGAAGGGGTAGTCGACATTGAGGTGAATCCAGAAGAGGGGGTCTTCCTGACCGGGATACAGCTCGTGGTAGAATGTGAGATAGTCGGCATCGGTGAGGTCGGCGGGTTTTTTGGTCCAGAGCGGCTCGGTGTTGTTGACAACCTTGGGCCGGTCGGTGTCGACCATCTTGCCGTCCTTCCACTCCTGCTCCTTGCCGCTGACAACGGGCACGGGGAGGAAGCGGCAGTATTTCTTGAGCAGCAGGTCAATTTCGCTCTGCTGGAGGAAATTTTTGTTTTCGTCGTCGATGTAGAGGATGATGTCGGTGCCGCGCTCGGATTTTTCGATAGGCTCCATGGTGTACTCCGGCGAGCCGTCGCACTCCCACTTGACAGCCTCGGCGCCCTCCTTGTATGACAGCGAGCGGATTTCAACCTTTTTCGCCACCATGAAGGCGGAGTAGAATCCGAGTCCGAAGTGGCCGATGATGGCGTTGGCGTTGTCCTTGTACTTGGCGAGAAACTCCTCGGCGCCGGAAAATGCTATCTGGTTGATGTATTTGTCGATATCCTCGGCGGTCATGCCTATGCCGTGGTCGCTTACGGTGAGGGTGCCCGCTTCGGGGTCAACGCTCACAGTCACGTTCATTTCGCCGAGCTCGCCCTTGAATTCGCCGAACGAGGCGAGGGTCTTGAGCTTCTGGGTGGCGTCGATGGCGTTGCTCACCAGCTCGCGCAGAAATATCTCGTGGTCGCTGTAAAGAAATTTTTTGATTACGGGGAAAATGTTTTCGGTAGTTACTCCGATAGTTCCTTTCTGAGTGCTCATATATTATATGGGTTAGATTATATATTCATGTATATAACATTATTGCAAAAAAAATGCCACATCGCTGATGTGACATTTTTGATGATTGTATGCTGACAGGTTGTCAGTTTCCGGCGCTTTACTCCTTGTTTTCGATGCGTGCAACGGTCTTTTTGGCCTCGGCATCGAAGTCAACGACAATCCTGTCGCCGGGCTTGAGCTCGCCGGAGATGATGAACTCGGCAAGCTCGTCCTCCAGATATTTCTGGATTGCTCTCTTGAGCGGGCGGGCGCCATACTGGGCGTCATATCCGCGCTCGGCGATGAAATCCTTGGCTGCGTCGCTGATTGTGAGCGAGTAGCCCAGGGTGTCGATGCGCTTGTAGAATCCGGCAAGCTCGATGTCGATAATCCTGAAGATGGCCTCCTTGTCGAGCTGGTCAAACATTATTATATCGTCCACTCGGTTGAGGAATTCGGGTGAGAAAGCCTTGTTGAGGGCCTTCTGGAGCACTCCGTGGGTATACTCCTTGTCAACCGCACGGGTGGTGAATCCCACTCCGCTGCCGAAATCCTTGAGCTGGCGTGTGCCGATATTGGAGGTCATTATGATGATGGTGTTCTTGAAGTCGATACGGCGTCCGAGGCTGTCGGTGAGGCGTCCCTCGTCCATCACCTGCAGCAGCAGGTTGAACACATCGGGGTGAGCCTTCTCTATCTCGTCGAGAAGCACCACGGAGTAGGGGCGGCGGCGCACTTTCTCCGTGAGCTGTCCTCCTTCCTCGTAGCCCACATATCCCGGAGGCGCTCCCACGAGTCGGCTCACGGTGAACTTCTCCATGTACTCGCTCATATCCACCCTGATGAGGGTGTCGGCGGAGTCAAAGAGATATTCGGCGAGTTTCTTGGCAAGATGTGTCTTGCCGACTCCGGTAGGTCCGAGAAACATGAACGTGCCTATCGGCTTGTTGGGGTCCTTGAGTCCTATGCGGTTGCGCTGGATAGCCTTTACAATTTTCTCTATGGCTCCGTCCTGACCTATAATGGCGCTTTTGAGTTGCGGGGCCATCTCCTTGAGGCGGCGTCCCTCAGCCTCAGCTATGCGCTGCACCGGCACTCCGGTCATCATCGCCACAACCTCGGCAACCTTCTCCTCGTCAACAGTCTCGCGGTGGGAGTTGAGATGCTCTTCCCAGCGGTGTTTCGCCTCATCGAGGTCGCGGCGAAGCTGCTGCTCGCGGTCGCGGTATGATGCGGCGCTCTCGAAGTCCTGGGCCTGGGCTGCGCGCAGCTTGCTCTGCCCCGCCTCCTCGATTGCCTGCTCAATCGACTCGATTTCCTTAGGCACGGAGATGTTGGTGATGTGCACACGCGACCCCGCCTCGTCGAGCGCGTCTATAGCCTTGTCCGGGAAGTTGCGGTCGGTCATGTAGCGCTCGGTGAGCTTCACGCAGGCGCTCAGCGCGTCGTCGGTGTAGTTGACATTGTGGTGACTCTCGTACTTGTCCTTTATATTATTGAGTATCTGCAGAGTCTCCTCGGCGGTGGTGGGCTCTACCATCACCTTCTGGAAGCGGCGTTCGAGCGCGCCGTCCTTCTCGATGTTCTTGCGGTACTCGTCAAGGGTTGTCGCGCCGATGCACTGGATTTCGCCGCGCGCAAGGGCAGGCTTGAGCATATTCGCGGCATCCATCGAGCCTGCGGCATTGCCGGCGCCGACAATAGTGTGGAGCTCGTCGATGAAGAGAATCACATTTTTGTTCTTGGACAGCTCGTTGAGTATCGCCTTTATGCGCTCCTCAAACTGACCTCGGTACTTTGTGCCGGCAACAATTGAAGCCATGTCGAGCGACACCACTCTCTTGTCGAACAGCACCCGCGACACCTTGCGCTGCACGATTCTCAGCGCAAGCCCCTCGACTATGGCGCTCTTGCCCACTCCCGGCTCGCCAATCAGCACCGGATTGTTCTTCTTGCGGCGGCTGAGAATCTGGGCGAGGCGCTCTATCTCTACCTCGCGGCCAACCACCGGGTCAAGGCGGTTTTCCTCAGCCGCGCGGGTCATGTCTATGCCGAACTTGTCGAGCACCGGCGTGTCGTTGCCCCGCTTCTGCGCAGGCGCCGCAGTCGATGAGGCACTTTTGTCTGACGCAGAGCTTTCAAGCGGCGGCTCGTCGTCCTCCTCGTCGTCGTCAGAAAACGCCGCCCCCATTTTGGGCGCGTCGGCAACATTGGCGAGGAGCCGCAGCAGCGAGTCGTAGGTCACTCCGGCGCGGCTGAATAGCTCCATGAACTCCGTTTTGCGTATGTCGACATTATGAAACAAAGCGAGAAGAAGATGCTCAACATCAACAACATCGCTGCGCAGCATCCTCGCTTCAAGCACGCTGAGCTTTATGAGCCTGTTGGCTATATCGCTGACGCTGACCTGTATATCGCTGCCGGCGCTGTCGGCGTTTTCAAGCGCCTGCTCGAAAAGATATTTGTCGAGCGACTGCTGAAGCTCGTATGCCGATGAGCTGCTTGCCGCCTGCTCGACGAGTCTGAAGCCCTTGCCGTTGACATCGCTTATCAGCGACATAAGCAGATGCTCGGGCATTATCACATGCCCGTTGTGGCGCAGAGCCTGCTGGGTGCTGTCGGCAAGCACTTTCTTTAATTCCTGGGAGAAGTTGGTATCCATCAGATCGTTAAAGTGTTTTTTTTCTGTTTGGTTGCGCGGCGGCGGATAGCCTCCGCGGGTAGGTAAAGTAGATATGTGAGTGTAGCAATAAGCGTGCCAAAGGCAGCCATTACACATATTTTATAATTGGTAACGATTAAAAAACGTTTCTTGCTCTCCAAAATTACAATAAATTCATAAAAAAGCACTACCTTTGCTTGATATTTAACAAAGCCGCGCATGGGGGCCGTGTGTCTGCACGAATATGCCCCGAGAAGCGCGACAAGAGCTTTAAAGACTGGTTGTCAATATGATAGAAGAAGACAGAATTCAAAGAATCGACATTGAACAAGAGATGAAGTCGGCGTATATCGACTACTCCATGTCCGTAATCGTGTCGCGTGCATTGCCTGATGTGCGCGACGGTCTGAAGCCGGTTCACCGCAGGGTGCTCTTCGGCATGAACGAGATGGGCAACACGTCCGATCATCCCTATAAGAAATCTGCAAACTGTGTCGGAGAGGTAATGGGTAAATATCATCCGCACGGCGACTCCTCCATCTACGGCACTGTGGTGCGACTCGCACAGCCCTGGGCTTTGCGATACACACTCGTTGACGGTCACGGCAACTTCGGCTCTGTCGACGGAGACGGCGCCGCTGCCATGCGTTACACCGAGGTGCGCCTCAAACGCATCGGCGAGGAGATGCTCAGCGATATCGACAGCGACACCGTCGATTTCCAGCCCAACTACGACAATACACGCCGCGAGCCGGTAGTGCTTCCCGCACGATTCCCCAACCTGCTTGTCAACGGAGCGAGCGGCATCGCTGTAGGCATGGCCACCAATATTCCGCCTCACAACCTCACCGAGAGCATCAACGCCTCGATAGCGCTCATTGACAACCCCGACATAACCATCCCCGAACTGATGGAGTATATCAAAGCTCCTGATTTTCCCACCGGAGGTATAATTTACGGCTACAACGGCGTCAAGGACGCATTCGAGACCGGAAGAGGACGAATAATCATCCGCGCAAAGGCAGAGATTGAGCAGGAGGCCAACCACGAGAACATCATTGTAACCGAAATTCCCTACAATGTCAACAAGGCACTCCTTATACAATATATAGCCGACCTTGTTAACGAAAAGAAACTCGACGGCATCGCCGACATACATGACCTGAGCAACTACAAGGGCATGCGCATCGTCATCAAGGTAAAGAGCGACGCAAACGCCAATGTGGTGCTCAACAAGCTCTACAAGATGACTCAGATGCAGTCATCGTTCAGCGTCAACAATGTGGCGCTCGTCCACGGACGTCCGCGCACACTCAATCTCAAGGAAATACTTGAGGCTTTTGTGGACCACCGTCATGAAGTGGTTATCCGCCGCACCAAATTCGAGCTTGCCAAGGCTCAGGAGCGCGCCCACATACTCGAAGGCCTCATCATTGCCTCGCAGAATATCGACGAAGTCATTGCTATTATCCGCGGCAGCGAATCCACCGACGACGCACGGGCAAAACTCACCGAGCGCTTCGGGCTCACCGACGCGCAGACCACTGCCATTGTAGAGATGCGACTCAAGCAGCTCACCGGACTGGAGCAGGACAAGCTGCGCCAGAACTACGAGGAGATAATGGCGGAAATCAGAAGACTCGAAGAAATTCTCAACGACGACCATGTGTGCCGCGAGCTAATCAAGGCAGAGCTGATGGAAGTGCGTGAAAAATATGGCGACGAGCGCATGACAGCCATCGACTACACCGCCGGTGACTTCAATGCCGAGGATTTTTATGCCGACGACGACATGATTATCACCATCAGCCACTACGGATACATCAAGCGCACACCGCTTTCAGAATTCCGCGCGCAAAACCGCGGCGGAGTCGGAGCAAGAGGCAGCAACACACGCGACGAAGACTTCATCGAGCACATATATCCCGCATCGATGCATAATTATATGCTCTTCTTCACCAACAAGGGCCGCTGCTACTGGCTCAAAGTCTACGAGATACCCGAAGGTGCCAAAAACAGCAAGGGCAGAGCTATACAGAATCTCCTCAACATCGACGCCGACGATGCCGTACGCGCATTTATACGTGTCAAAGGGCTTGAGGACAAGGAATTCGTCACAAGCCACAACCTTGTGTTCTGCACAAGCAAGGGAGTTATCAAGAAAACCAGCCTCGAGGCATACTCGCGTCCGCGTGCAAACGGTGTCAACGCAATCGTTATCCGCGAAGGCGACGAGCTTATCTCGGTAGAGCTTACCGACGGCAACTCCGAAATCGTAATGGCCAACCGCAACGGACGTGCAATCCGCTTCCACGAAAGCAAAGTCAGAGAGATGGGACGTGTCAGCACAGGTGTGCGAGGCATGACACTCGATGACGACTCCGACGAGGTTGTCGGCATGATTTGCATGTCACAGGATACACAGAACAATGTGATGGTAATCTCCGAAAACGGATACGGCAAGCGCTCGCTACTCGACGACTACCGCATAACCAACCGAGGAGGCAAGGGAGTCAAGACCCTCAATATCACAGACAAAACCGGCAAGCTCGTGGCCATCAAGAGTGTCAATGACGAAAACGACCTTGTTATTATCAACAAGAGCGGCATCACACTCCGCATCCGGGTGTCAGACATCAGAGTGCAGGGACGTGCAACCCAGGGCGTGCGTCTTATCAACCTCGGCAAGCGAGGCGACTCGATTGCAAGCGTGTGCTGCGTCGACACCGACCCCGAGGAAGAGGCCGACAAGGAGGTGCTTGAACTCCAGGCAGAGGCGGTTGAAGAAGCTGTCGGTGAAATGGTCGATGAGCTCGTCGAAGAAGCCGAAGCTGACGCCGAAGCCGACGCCGAAGCTGACGCTGACGCCGATGCCGAAGAAAATGAAGAATAAATAATACCTTAATAAACATCCAAACTAAAAAAACATTATGAAAAAGTTTAGCCTATTGGGAGTGTGTCTCTTAGGAGCTTTCGCACTCTCGGCTCAGAAAAACGTCGTGGATGATGTCGAGCACACCCTCAAGGGTGAGAAGCCCGACTACGCGGCTGCTCTCAATGCAATCAAGCCGGCGCTGACTGACGAAACCACGAAAAACGACCCCAAGGCTTGGAGACTCGCAGGGCAGGCTGCAGAAGGAATATATGACACATATTTCATCAAGCAGTCGCTCGGTCAGGAGCTCTCCGGCAAAGAATCCAAGGCTGCCGGCGAAGGACTTCTCGCAAGCTACAACTACTACCTTACCGCGCTCCCGCTCGACCAGACAGTTGACCCCAAGGGCAAAGTGAAAATCGGCAAGAACACCAAGCCGATGCTCAACTCTATCAAGAAAAACTACACCCAGCTCAGAAACGCCGGTGTGCTCTGCTTCCAGGCTCAGGACTACAAAGGCGCATACGACGTTTGGGAAATGTATGTGACCCTTCCCGAAAACCAGCTTCTCGGCAAGGACGCCCCTGCATCAGAACCCGACACTATAGTAGGTGAGATTCTCTACTATCAGC
>JAIDJW010000200.1 GCA_029052015.1 Paramuribaculum sp.
GATGAATTTTCAGGATGCGCTCTTTTGATGTGCCGCGTGATAAAGGCTTTCGGCAGATATGCCGAATCACACAAAGACATTGAAGAAAACAAATTTAAATGGAAGCCCAATCCAAATACTGTCGAAGGCAAGGAATTGACAATCCAGTCAGCCGGAAATATACTTTATGCAGGTGACTGTCTGTTGCCTGTCAAATCATGGCTGCACCCCGGCAATAAAGTCATATTGAGAGATGTTGTTCTCAATATTGATGTCTCGGCAGGTCCCTTCCCTTTCTTCTGTAAAAATCCTCAAACCCCCAAAGCAAAACGTTGAATTATGGCTATAAAGAAGTCTGAATTATATAGCACGTTGGCTAAGTGCACAAATAAAATCCGCAGCAACTGCGGACTCAATGCCGAGCTTTTCAAGAACTATGTTCTGATTATGCTCTTTCTGAAATATATCTCCGACCGTAAGCGGTCGGGTGAGTTGGAATTAATAGAGATTCCCGACGGATGCTATTTCGAGGATATTGTCAAGCTGAAAGGCACTACCGCCATTGGCGACGGTATCAACAAGATTATCGGACAGATAAAGGATGCCAATCCCGGTGTGCTTGATTTCATCGACCAGACAAAACATGATTTCTGCAACAAAGATCTCGGCAAGGACCTCAAGGCGGCAAGTAATGTTATAACGGAACTGGTCACAGCTTTTCAGGCTGACGGTCTCGACTTCAAGCGCAACCGTGCCGCCGACGACGACCTCATCGGTGACGCATACGAATATCTGATGCGCAACTTCGCCAGCCAGAGTGGCAAGGACAAGGGTCAGTTCTATACCCCCACCGAGGTAAGCCGTTTGATGGCGATACTTATAGGTGTGAACCGTGATACCCGTCGCAACATCTCGGCTTACGACCCAACCTGCGGCTCAGGTTCGCTTCTGCTCCGCACCAAGGCTGCGGCACGTACCGGCACAAGCGTCAGTCTGCAAGGTCAGGAAATCGATCCCGGCAATGTGGAGATGTGCAACCTCAATATGATCATACATGGCGACGAGACTGCTGACATACGCTGGGGCGACACCCTCAACAATCCTCTGCATGAACGCAACGGTGTGCTCGACACATTCGATTATATTGTCAGCAATCCTCCCTTCTCGCTCCATCGCTGGATGTCGACAGCCAAGGAGGATGACGAGTTTGGACGATGGAACCACTCCACCGGAGTGCCTCCGCAGCAGTATGGCGATTTTGCCTTTCTGATGCACGTGGTGAAGTCGCTGAAAAACGCTACTCAGAACGGTCCTGCCGGACATGCCGCAGTAATTCTCCCCAATGGTGTGCTCACCCGTGGCGGCGACGAGGAAACACTGCGTCGGTTCCTCGTTGACCAGCAACTCATCTCCGGCATCGTGGCATTGCCGCCCAACACCTTCTACGGCACCGGCATTGCCGGAAACATCATCGTCATCGACAAGAACCGCAGCCGCGACGGCATCCTCTTTATCGACGGTTCTCGCGGTTTCTACAAAGACGAGGACAGCAAAAACCGTCTGCGCGAACAGGATTTGCGACGCATCACCGACGCATGGGAAGCCCGCGCCGACATTCCGCACTTTTCCCGACTCGCCTCCTATGCCGACATCCGCGCCGAAGGCTACAATCTCAACATTCCCCGCTACGTCACTCCTGAAAGCAAGGAGATAGACCATGACATCGAGGCTCATCTCCACGGCGGAATACCGGAGACCGACATCGACCGACTCGGCCATGTTTGGGAGGCGGCTCCGTCGCTCCGTGATGAACTGTTTGGCAGACTACGCGACGGGTATGCCTCTTTAATTCCGTCGCTGGATGCCATTGCCGACACCATAGAGAACAATACAGCCTATATGGCACGCCGTGTGGAGTTCGGAGGTGCACTCGTCCGCTGGACCGAAGCCGTGCGCCCCTCAATGCTCGCTCTTCAAAAAGACTGCCACCCCAAGGAGGTGATTCAGCAATGGAGCGATTCGTTGCTCTGCACCTTGCTCGGCTCGGAGTCGCTTCTCGACGCATACGAGGTGTATGACTGCATGATGAACTACTGGAACGAGACCATGCAGGACGACGTGTATATGATTTCTCGCGACGGATGGGCGCCGGACCTGACCGTGCCGCAGAAGAAAAATGCCAAGTGGAGCGAACTCGCCTGCGACCTTCTGCCGCTCGACATTGTGGTGGAAACCTTCTTCTCAGAGGAGCGTGACCGCTATAACGAACTCGCAGAACGAATCTATGCCATCACCGAACAACTGAAAGCATCGACCGACGGCGATGACCATGAAGATGACGAGGGTTCGCAGTACATAAAACTCTCCGAGAAGGAACGCCTGATGTCAACCGCCACGCTCAAAAAACTTAAAGCGAATCTGAAAAAGCTCAACACGGAGCTTTACGACAAGATTCTACTCAAGTATTCTCAGCTTGACGAAGCTACGGTGCGACGTCTTGTGGTCAATGACAAATGGCTTGCGACCATCGTAAACCGCAGTCATGAGGCGATGGACGGGGTTGCACAG
>JAIDJW010000201.1 GCA_029052015.1 Paramuribaculum sp.
GCTTATCACCACCGCCGGAAGAAAAGACCGCGGAGTACGCCAGGCCAACTTCTGGGTACTGTTCAAAACCGGAATGCCAGCAATACTTGTGGAACTTGACTTCATCTGCAACCCGCGCGAGGAAAAATTCATGGCTTCCGCAAACGGCCGCGACAAACTCGCCACTGCTATCTACAACGGATTCGCGCGCTACAAAGCATCTGCCGACCATCGCGCCGGACTCATATCCGAAGCGCCCGTTATTCTCAGCGCGCCTGCCTCAAAAAACACTGCGGGAGACAAAGAGGATGAAAAAGAGATTGAACACAACAAGGGCAGCAGACACACCGACCACACATCCCAATCAACAGATACACCTATATTATATAAGGTGCAGTTTCTTGTTTCGCCGAAACGTCTGCCTGCCTCCTCTCCCAGATTCAAAGGGCTCACACATATCGAGAGCTATTCCGACGGCGGGATGACAAAATACACCGTCGGATCATTTGAAACAATGGAGCAAGCGCAAAAAAAACTGACGGAAGTGAGAAAAAAATTCTCGGATGCGTTTATAATCAAGACACGTAACGGAAAACGAATAAAATAGATAAATCAAAAAATATCAACCAGAAGATGAAGAAAAAATACTCAAAAGAGCTGATGATCGGTCTCACAGTGCTTGTCACGCTGCTAATCATTTTCTTTGGCATAGATTATCTCAAGGGAGTAAACATATTCAAGGCATCCAACTACTACTATGCCTCATACACCAATGTGGCAGGGCTCGCTCAGTCGGCGCCTGTGACCGTCAACGGCTATAAGGTGGGACTGGTTAGGGAAATACAATATGAGTATGACAATCCCGGTCACATTAAGGTGGAGCTGAGCCTTGACCGCAAGCTAAAAGTGCCCTCCGGCACCAAAGCCGTACTCGCCACCGATATGCTCGGCACCTCATCCATAGAGCTGCATATGAGCGAAAGCAAGGACTACCACAATGTCGGCGACAAGCTCATTGGAGTCAACGCCACCGGCCTGATGGATAATGTCACAAAAGACATAATGCCGGCAATAAGCTCTATGGTGCCAAAAATCGACTCACTGCTCACCGCGGTAACCGCCCTAGTCACTGACCCCTCCACAGTCAACGCCGTGAAGCGGCTTGACAACGTGATGGCTAATCTGGAAACCAGCACCCGTCAGCTCTCGGCAATGATGGCACAGACACCTGCCATTGCCGGCGATGCCAAAACTACGATGAGCAACGTCAAAGAGATTTCCAAAAATCTCACTTCTATCTCCAACGATCTGGCGGCAGCCACGGCAGAACTGAAAAAAATGCCCCTTGACTCCACGCTGACCAATATCCACAGCATCACCGCATCGCTCGATGGAGTCACCCGCAAACTCAACAGCAAGGACTCCTCGCTCGGACTGCTCATCAACGACCCGACTGTCTACAACAACCTCGCCGGAGCTACCGCCAGCCTGGATTCACTGCTGCAGGACATCAAAGCCAATCCCAAACGCTATATCCACATCAAACTCCTTTAATAAAATTCAGACTCGTATTTAACACATCCCTTATTTAGAAGGATTATAAATAAGGCAAAATCTACCGGCCCCGCACGTTATACCCTCAAAGCGTGTGGGGCTGACACTTTCAAGGCTGCTCAAAATAGTCGGCAATCTTTCACACAATTTTACCAACCGCAGAAACACCCCTAATTATCAACACATTACAACCAGCAATCACCCTACTGCAGTCTGACTCGGGTATCTGTCATTATAACGCACTGACATACAGCCCCCTTAAAACTCCCTTATATTTTCCAAAAAAAAAAGCACTTGCGTATCATAAAAAATAAGTGGAAATTTGCATTGGAAAGTATAGTTCTCAACAACAGCATTAATGGAGCAAAACCACACACAACTGTGGGAGAAATGTCTTGCGATATTCCGCGACGTTCTTCCACCCGAGCAATTCGACACCTGGTTTAGTCCGGTAGCCTCAATCAGCTATCGCGACAACACACTCAATGTACTCGTGCCCTCCTCATTCTTTGTGGAGCAGCTCGAGGAGCGTTATATAAAGCTTATCACCAAAACCCTCCATAGAGTATATGGTCCTGAAGTCAAGCTATTCTATAACTACAATCAGGTTAGCAACGAGCCCACTACAGCCGTATCCATCGAAAGCGCCAATCCCACCGATGCGGTGACCCCGCGTCCGGGAGTGTCCTCCAACCCGTTCAACCGCCCTGAGCAGAGCGATGATATCGATCCTCAGCTGAATCCCCGCTATACTTTTGAAAATTACTGCAACAGCGTGAGCAATCGCGTTGCCCGCTCCATTGGCGAGGCGATAGCCACCGACCCCAAGTGCAAGACCTTCAATCCGCTGTTTGTGTTCGGAGCGCCGGGCGTGGGCAAAACCCACCTTATCCAGGCGATAGGCATACGCATCAAGGAGCGCAATCCGCGCTGCAGGGTGCTCTACGTTACCGCACGCCTCTTTGAGAGCCAGTTCACCACCGCTACCCGAAACAGCCGCATCAACGACTTTATCAACTTCTACCAGAGCATTGATGTGCTGATTATCGACGATATTCAGGACCTGATGGGCAAATCGAGCACTCAGCGCACATTCTTCCACATCTTCAATCATCTGCAGCTCAACCAGAAGCAGATTATCCTCTCCAGCGATACCCGACCGGCTCAGCTTGAGGGTATGGAGCAGAGAATGCTTGACCGCTTCAAGTGGGGCATGACAGCAGAGCTTGAAAGACCCGACTATGACCTGCGCCGCAATGTCCTTGCCCAGAAAGCGCGAATGGAAGGTCTTGAGATACCCGATGATGTACTGGACTTCATTGCATCCAACGTCACTGACAGCATACGCGAGCTCGAAGGCATAATGGTGTCGCTTGTGGCACACGCAACAGTGCTCAACGCCGAAATCGACATCGACCTTGCCCGCCGCGTTCTCGCAAACGCAGTGAAGATAAACGTAAGGCAGATTAATTTCGAGATTATCACCCAGGAAGTCAGCACATATTACAATATCGAGCCTGACCAGATATTCACCAAGTCGCGCAAACGCGAAATCAGCGATGCGCGCCAGATGGTGATGTTCCTTGCCAAGAAACACACCAAGATGCCTCTCAAGGCTATCGGCACACGCCTCGACCGCACCCACGCCACAGTGCTGTACGCCTGCCGCAACATCGAGGAACGCCTGCCGCTTGAAAAGAAGCTGCAGGAGGACATCGCCAACATCGAGAGCGCCATTCTCCACTGACATCAGACTCAGCAACAAAAGAGATATTTGTTAAAAAAGCAAATATCTCTTTATTTTTGTGATTCATGACTGCAAACAGCTATCTTTGCAGCTGAACAACCCCCAATTATCTCCAATCATGAACATCACGCGTTTAATCCCTCTCGCGGCGACAGCGGCAATCATCGCCACATCGTGCGGCCAGAAGTCTGACAGCTCTGTCAACTACACGGGCAATATGCCGGTTGTAGCTCAAAAAGTAGCCGTCGGCGCCGACTCAGTAACCGTCATCGATATGTCCGCCTCAGAGGACATCAACCTCATCAAAGCCTCCGACCTCATCGATGGCCTTGAAATAGTAAAGCTCGAGAACAGTGACGAGGCTATTGTCGGTGAAGGCGCCGTGTGGGCCTCGGACAATCGGATAATTGTCTATACCGAGGGAGCGATGAAGCAGTTTGACCGCAAGGGCAAATATCTCGGCACTGTCGGCGCACGCGGTCAGGGACCGGGCGAATACCTCACGGTCTATGACATAGACATCGACGAAAAGGCCGGGAAGATTTACCTCGCCGAGTACAACGCTTCAAAAATACATGTGTACAGCACCGACGGTACATTCCTGAACGATATTCCACTCGCGCAGCAGGCGCGCAAATGCCGCATCAGGGTTGACAATGCAGCCGGCAAAATAACCGTGTTTGCCATGCAGTTTACTGATGACGAAGGCGCTTTCAACGCATGGGAACAGGATTTTGACGGCAACGTCCTGTCAAAAGTGCAGAAACCGCAGCTGAGCGTATATCCGGATTTCTCAAACGAAATCTACGCCTCCATGGCCACTGAACCGATGGAAATGATGATATTCCAGTATGGCACTGACGGCGACAGCATATACGCTTACATAGAC
The DNA here is from genome assembly GCA_029052015.1 of Paramuribaculum sp. Taxonomy (GTDB): domain Bacteria; phylum Bacteroidota; class Bacteroidia; order Bacteroidales; family Muribaculaceae; genus Paramuribaculum. The sequence continues at coordinate 4,170 of JAIDJW010000201.1, forward strand.
GGCGATATGCGCCCGGTGATGACGCCTAAGTTTGAGGGAAAAGTGCCTATGCACTCAAACTTCAGCACCCCGCGCTTTTACGCACTGATTCTTTACGGCACTCCCGAGCAGAAGGGTGAATACAGCTTTGTGTTCCCTGACGCAACGCCGTTTATCGTTGACAAGAAAACTCTTAAAGGCTCATACGCAAACCTGATTCTCGATCCGATAGGTTCGATAGTAGTCAATGACTGGCTATTGTACAGAAACCCCGACTATTTCATCATGAGTCTTGACCCCGGCACTCTCTCCGAACTGATAGAGAAAGCTCCGCAGGAGCATGAGTTCGTGAGCAAAGAAGCCATAGAGCGCATGAACGCCCTCAAAGAGAGCATCGATGTCGATGACAACAACTATATCATCCTCGGCCGCTGGAAAAAATAATTCTTAAAAGCCCTGCTCCTTTATAAACTCTTCATACACCCGTGAGAAATGCTCGTTAGCCTCGCGGGTGTATCTTATATCTGTAAATACCTGGGCGAGTGTCTCCTTGCCGTTTTCCTCCACAAAGCGGCGGCTGTCATCGCGCGCTTCCTTCTCGGCATAGAGGTCGAGTATCTGCTCGTCGGTGTAGTTGGCATACTGCTCGTGGTGCATCACCGCGCTCACCGGCAGACGCCCAACATCCACTCCCCTGCCGTCGGGATAACCGAGAGTGAGGGTTGTCACCGGCACCACGAGCTTGGGCAGACGGAGTATTTCCGCAATCTTCGGAGCATTGTATGTGGTGGTGCCGAGATAGCAGCATCCGAGACCACGCATTTCGGCAGCCGTGCATAGCTGTTGGGCGAAAATCACAGTGTCAAGCACCGCGGTCATGAACGACTGGAAGTTGTCATAGCCGGGGTCTGCCCCACGCAGCTCACACCAGCGGGTGAAGCGGTTGAAATCGGCGCAAAAAGTAAGAACAACATCGCAGCCGGTCACTGACGGCTGATTGAAATGACAAGGGGCAAGAAGCTCCTTGACCTCTGCCGAGCGTGTGCACACCACACTATACACCTGCATATTTCCTGTGGTCGGAGCATGGCTTGCCTCGCTCACAAGCTCTTCAATCACGCTGTCCTCGATATGACGGTGAGTGTATTTGCGGATAGTACGTCTGTTTTCAAAAAAATCTTTGTGGGTCATGATTCAATATTTTATTTGTGCCCAAATTTACACATTTTGCAATAGCTTGCAAAGCCCATTTTCAGTTTTGGTAAATTTTGCCGACATCGCATTTTTATTTACCTCCTGATTTCCAGCAATGTGATTCATCAAAATGGAAAACTTATAAACATTCTCAAATTATTGCGTGCTCCGATTTGGTCATAACAGATAAAATTGCAAAATTTGCACCGCTGTTTGATAATACTGTTGAGCGAGACTATACTTTTCCAATTCAAACTCCTTGACAGTAACAGTTTTTTATTATATACTCCAAAGTGGAAAACGCAACTTTTACCCATGACGAGGCATATCAGGCCTCTCTCAAGTATTTTGACGGTGACGAGCTTGCCGCACGCGTGTGGGTGAGCAAATACGCCCTGAAAGACTCTTACGGCAACATCTACGAATGCACTCCGACAGATATGCACCGGCGTCTGGCACGAGAGATAGCCCGTATCGAAAAGAACTATCCCAACCCAATGAGCGAGGACGAGATTTTCGGTCTGCTTGACAAGTTCCGCTACATTGTGCCACAAGGCAGCCCCATGACAGGTATCGGCAACAACTTTCAGGTTGCGTCGCTGAGCAACTGTTTTGTCATTGGTCTCGACGGCAAGCCTGACTCATACGGAGGCGTCATAAAGATAGACGAAGAGCAGGTGCAGCTCATGAAGCGCCGCGGAGGTGTGGGCCATGACCTTACCCACATCCGCCCCAAAGGCACGCCTGTAAAGAATTCCGCTCTCACATCCACCGGTCTGGTGCCATTCATGGAGCGTTACTCCAACTCCACCCGTGAGGTTGCGCAGGACGGTCGCCGCGGCGCCCTCATGCTCAGCGTGGGTATAAAGCATCCTGATTCCGAATCATTTATCGATGCAAAAATGACCGAAGGCAAGGTCACCGGAGCCAATGTATCCGTGCGCATAGATGATGAGTTCATGCACGCCGCCACAACAGGTGGCACATACCGCCAGCAATTCCCCGTTGATTCGGACAATCCGGAGGTGATACGCGATATTGATGCCGCCGCACTTTGGGCTAAGATTGTGCACAACGCATGGAAATCGGCCGAGCCGGGAGTACTCTTCTGGGACACAATAATCCGCGAGTCTGTGCCCGACTGCTATGCCGACCTCGGATTTCAGACAATATCGACCAACCCCTGCGGAGAGATACCGCTCTGCCCTTACGACAGCTGCCGTCTGCTCGCCGTAAACCTCTACAGCTACGTCAAGAATCCGTTCACACCGCAGGCTGAATTCGATTTTGCGCTCTTTGCACAGCACATCGCCAAAGCTCAGCGCATAATGGACGACATCATTGACCTCGAAGCCGAAAAAATCGACAAGATTATTGCAAAAATAGATGAGGACCCCGAAACTCCCGAAGTAAAACAGACCGAACTCCACCTCTGGCATAAAATCAGATCTAAGACCCTCTCGGGACGACGCACCGGAGTAGGCACTACCGGCGAAGGAGATATGCTTGCAGCCTTGGGAATGCGCTACGGCACACCGGAAGCCACCGACTTCTCCGAGAGCGTGCACAGAGCACTTGCAATAAACGCCTACCGCGAATCTGTCGAGCTGGCACGCGAGCGCGGCGCTTTCAGCATCTATGACACCGCGCGCGAGGTCAACAATCCTTTCATCAACCGGCTTAAGGAGGCTGACCCCAAGCTCTACGAGGAGATGGCTGCACACGGACGCCGCAATATCGCCTGCCTCACCATAGCTCCCACAGGCACAACGAGCCTTATGACACGCACCACAAGCGGCATAGAACCGGTGTTCATGCCGGTATATAAGCGCCGCCGCAAGGTCAATCCTAATGACACTGACGTGCGCATAGACTTCATAGATGAAAACGGCGATGCATTTGAGGAATACATAGTGTATCATCCCAAATTCATCACCTGGATGCAGACCAACGGCATTGAGGTACGTCAGGACTACACTCAGGAGCAGATAGACGAACTCGTTGCAAAGTCTCCTTATTATAAAGCCACATCTGGCGATGTGGACTGGCTCGAGAAAGTGAGGATGCAGGGACGCGTGCAGAAGTGGGTTGACCACTCTATTTCGGTCACTATCAACCTGCCTGCGGATGTGACAGAAGAGCTCGTCAACAAACTGTATGTAGAAGCATGGAAGAGCGGATGCAAAGGATGCACTGTGTATCGCGACGGCAGCCGCTCCGGAGTGCTTGTGTCACTCTCCAAGAAAAAGACAAACAACGAGGAAACCGCTACACATATCACCAAACGTCCCAACGAGCTTGAGGCAGATGTTGTACGGTTCCAGAACAACAAGGAAAAATGGATTGCGTTTGTCGGACTTATCGACGGAAAGCCATACGAAATATTCACCGGTCTGGCAGACGACGAAGACGGCATTTTCTGCCCGAAATCAGTCACCCACGGCAAAATCATCAAGGCGCTTGACGAAAAAGGCAACAAACGCTACGACTTCCAGTTTATCAACAAGCGCGGCTACAAAACCACCATCGAGGGACTCAGCGACAAATTCAACCCCGAATACTGGAACTACGCCAAACTCATCTCCGGTGTGCTCCGCTACGGTATGCCTATCGACCAGGTGCTGAAGCTCGTCGGCGGTCTCGAACTTGACAGCCAGAGCATAAACACATGGAAAATGGGTGTGGAGCGCGCGCTGAAGAAATATCTGCCGAACGGCACCCAGGCAAAGGGACAAGTATGCCCCAACTGCGGCCATGAGACACTCATATACCAGGAAGGCTGCCTGATATGCACATCGTGCGGCACATCTAAATGCGGATAATACAACAACTCACATAAATCTGACATGAAAATAGGATTTCACATAGAATATCATACCCGCTGGGGCGAAACCATGAGAATCACCGGCAACTCGCCGGCTCTCGGCGCCGGCGATGCAGACAAAGCGCCGGCGATGCACAGCGATGACGGCATACACTGGCATCTGAGCATTGACGCCGCTCCGGGCGAGGAGATAGTCTACTCCTATTTCATGTCCTCCTCGCAGGGCATAGCGCGCAGTGAATGGGGAAACGAAAGAATCGTCCGCGCCAGCGGCACCGCTCCTGCCATTGAATTGATTGATTCTTGGCGCGACCGGCCGGCAGACCGCCCTTTCTACTCAACGGCATTCAGTGCGTGCATATTCCGTCGCGACAATCTTTCATCACCCGACTATTCGCCGGCTACTCTCACACTTGAGGTATGCGCGCCGATGATTACTCAACAACAGAAGGTGTTTGTGTGCGGTAGCTGTGCGGAATTGGGAGAATGGAATCCTGAGAAAGCCATTGAAATGTCTCCCTGCGGTTTCCCGGCATGGCAGACTACCATCAAAGCGCCGGACACAGATATCGAATTCAAATTTCTGGTGAAGGACGAAAATGGAGAATGCAGGTGGGAGAGCCGCGACAACAGGAGCTTCCGTCCGACAGGATTTGACAAATCCGCCGCAGTAGTTTTTGCAGCCGGCACACTCTCAAACCCCATGCCCCTGTGGAGAGGCGCCGGAGTTGCGATACCGGTTTTCTCGCTCCGCACGGACCAGGATTGCGGCATCGGTGACTTCGCCGACATTGCGGCAATGGCAGACTGGGCGGCTGCCACGGGTCAGAAATTCGTGCAGTTGCTCCCTATCAACGACACCACTACCGATGGAGGATGGGGAGATTCTTATCCCTACAATTCCATATCCACCTTCGCGCTCAATCCGATCTATCTGCGATTGCAGGAGATGGGCGAGCTCACCTCGGCAGAGCGCCGCGAGTATTATCTGAGCCTTGCGCGCGAACTCAATGCACAGCCTGAGGTCGACTATCAGCGCGTTTTCAAGACAAAATGGGCTTATTTCCGCGAAATTTTTGCAGAAAAAGGCTCTGATACTCTTGCACAGACCGAGTACCGTGATTTCTGTGCCGCCAACGCACATTGGCTCGAACCATACGTAGCATTCTGCCTGCTGCGCGACCGCTTCGGCACCACCTGCATGGAGCAGTGGGGCGAATATGCTGAATATGATTCTGAAAAAGTCACCGCGCTGCTTGCCGATAATGCTGCCGATGCCGATTTTTACCGCTATCTGCAGTATCACCTCGATTTGCAGCTCAGGCAGGCGCGCGAGCACTGCCATAAAATAGGAGTGGCGCTCAAAGGCGACATTCCCATTGGCGTGTCGCGCACAAGCGTTGACGCATGGATGTGGCCGGAACTGTTCAATCTTGACGCTAGCGCCGGTGCTCCGCCGGACGCTTTCGCCATCAACGGTCAGAACTGGGGGTTCCCCACCTACAACTGGGAGCGCATGAGCCAGGACGGATTTGCGTGGTGGAAAGCCAGATTCCGTAAAATGGCAGACTATTTCGACGCATACCGCATCGACCACCTGCTCGGTTTCTTCCGCATCTGGCAGATACCTATGGACGCTATCCACGGACTCCTCGGAATTTTCAACTCCGCCCTGCCCTTCACGCCCGAAGAACTCAAATACAACTACGACTTCGATTTTGACCGGAGTCTGCACACTCAGCCATACATCACCGACGGAGTTCTTGACGAACTTTTCGGCGAGGACAAGGATTTTGTTGTGTCCGGATTTCTCACCGCAGGCTATGGCGGCAGATACAAACTACGCGAACAGTTTGACACGCAGCGCAAAATCGCCGAAAACTTCCCCAAAGGCGAGGCGGAAGCACGCGGCAACCGCGTGTTTAACGGACTTCTACGCCTCGTTGAGGAAGTGCTCTTCATAGAAGACCCCTGGCGCAAAGGCACATGGCATCCGCGCATCTGCGCGGAAAACACCTACGCTTTTCGCGCGCTCACCGACTATGAGCAGTCGCGCTACCGCAACCTGTATCACGACTTCTTCTTCAGCCGCAATGACTCCTACTGGCGCGAAAAAGCTATGTGGAAGTTGCCTCCGCTGATAGACTCCACCGGTATGCTTTGCTGCGGTGAGGACCTCGGCATGATTCCGGCTTGCGTGCCGTCAGTGATGGAAGAGCTGGAAATACTGTCGCTCAAGGTGCAGCGTATGCCCGACGACCCGTCACGCGAATTTGCCGACACCCGCCGCTATCCTTATTATTGTGTGTGCACCACCTCCACCCACGATATGGGCGGACTACGCCAGTGGTGGGAAGAGAATCCGCAGCGCACACGCCGCTTCTACAACGAGGGTCTCGGCCTCAAAGGCGATGCGCCATATTATGCCGAGCCATGGATTTGCGACCGCGTCATCACCGACCACCTGACATCGCCCGCCATGCTGTGCATTCTCCCACTTCAGGACTGGCTCGGCATAGACGGCCGCATACGCCGCAACGACCCGCGCCAGGAGCAGATAAACGACCCTGCCAACCCCGACAACCAGTGGAGCTACAGGATGCACATAACACTCGAGTCGCTTCTCGGTGAAGAGGAATTCAACTCATATCTGCGCAAAAAGATAGCTGCCGCAGGGCGCTGAGGTGGTTAGATAATAAACCGTTTTTAAAACAAGCGCTAAATTGTAGATTATTATACGGAGAAATGAGTAACTTTGCGTGAAAATAGACCACGTCAATGAAAAAATTCTTCGATTATAAACTCAACGGCAAACAAAAAGCTATCCTGACAGCACTTTGGATAGCGTTTGGCGCCGGCACAGCGTTCATCATAGTGTTCTTTATCCTCGTTTACAACGGTGTTATCGGATATATGCCGCCCGTAGAGGAACTTAAAAACCCAAATGACCGCTTTGCGTCAATCATTTACTCTGCCGACGGCGCAGAGCTCGGCAGATATTTCCGGAATACCGGCAACAGAGTCTATGCCGATTTTGACGAAATAAGCCCGTACGTTGTCGACGCACTTATATCTACCGAGGACAGCCGCTTTGAAGACCATAGCGGTATAGATATGCGCGCGCTCGCCCGAGTTGCATTCAAGACCCTCCTGATGGGCAACCGCAACAGCGGCGGCGGCTCCACTATCACCCAGCAGCTTGCCAAGCAGCTCTATTCGCCGGAATCGCGCGGACTCATGACCCGTGTGATGCAGAAGCCTATCGAGTGGATGATTGCAGTGAAACTCGAGCGTTTTTACACCAAGGACGAGATACTCAAGATGTATCTCAATCAGTTTGACTTCCTCTACAATGCCGTCGGCATCAAGTCTGCAGCCTTCGTCTACTTCGGCAAACAGTCGGAAGACCTCACCATCGAGGAGGCTGCGATGCTTGTCGGAATGGTCAAGAATCCAGCCTACTATAATCCTGTGCGTCAACCTGAGCGAACCCGTATGCGACGCAACGTGGTGCTCGAGCAGATGTACAAGAATGACAAAATCACCAAAGAGCAGCTTGACTCCCTGAAAGAACTTCCGCTCAAACTGGATTTTCACAGAGTTGACCACAAGGAAGGTCCCGCACCCTACTTCCGCGAGGAGCTGCGCAGAATGCTCCGAGCCAAGCGCCCTGTCCGGTCAGACTATCAGGACTGGGAACACCAGAAATATGTAGAAGACTCTATTGCTTGGATCAACAACCCCCTATTCGGATGGATTGAGAAAAATCCCAAACCGGACGGCTCCAAGTACGACATATACACCGACGGACTCAAGATTTACACTACTATCGACTCCCGTATGCAGCGTTATGCCGAGGATGCGGTGCATGACCATCTGAGCAAAACCCTCCAGCCGGCATTTTTCAGAGAGAAACGCAATACAAAACTCGCTCCCTACGCTTCAAATCGTGCTGAAGTGAGCGAGGCGCAGATTCTCTCGCTCATAAATCATGCTATCAAGCAGACCGACCGCTATCGCGCTCTCAAAAAAGAGGGCAAAAGCGAGGATGAGATAAAGAAAATTTTCGACACGCCTACCGACATGAAGGTGTTTACCTACAACGGCACTGTCGACACTATAATGACACCGCGCGACAGCATACTCTACACCAAGCATTTCCTGCGCACCGGATTTATGGCTATGGACCCGGTGACCGGCCATGTGAAAGCATACGTCGGCGGTCCAGATTTCACCCACTTCCAGTACGACATGGTGAGCACCGGCCGACGCCAGATTGGCTCTACCTGCAAACCCTTCCTCTACACTTACGCTATGGAGGAGGGCTTCACACCGTGTGATGAATTTCTAAACGAACAGCCGACTATATACGACGAAAACGGACGTCCCTGGAGCCCGCGAAACTCCGGCAGCGCCCGCATCGGCGAGATGGTGACCCTGCGGTGGGCGCTCACCAACTCCAACAACTGGATTTCAGCCCGGCTGCTCGACCAGCTCTCGCCAGCATCGCTTGTGAGGACAATGCACAATTTCGGCATAACATCCCATCTTGACCCGGTGATTTCGCTGTGTCTCGGACCGGCGGATGTTTCCGTAAAGGAGATGGTTGCCGCATATTCAGCGTTTGCCAACAACGGCATGAGAGTCGACCCGATGTTTGTGACCGCCATCACTGACTCAAACGGCAATATCATATCCGAGTTTTCGCCGCGCCACACAGAAGTTATCTCCGAAACTGCCTACTGGAAGATATTGTCCATGCTTCTCAATGTTGTTGACGGAGGCACCGGAGGCCGCCTGCGCCGTCCCCCCTACAGCCTCACCGCTCAGATCGGAGGCAAAACCGGCACGACAAATTCCAACTCCGACGGCTGGTTCATGGGATTCACTCCGCAGCTTGTTGCCGGAGCATGGGTAGGAGGCGAGGAGCGCTTCATCCACTTCAACAGCGGAGCCATGGGTCAGGGAGCTTCTGCCGCCCTCCCAATATATGGCAACTTCATGAAGAAGGTACTCGCAGACAAATCGCTGCCATACGATGTGAGCGCACGGTTCAAATTTCCCAACCTTGACCTGTGCGAAAAAGAGTTTTACGGCGAATCCGCCGACTACGACAACGATGCCGAAGAAGCATCTATCGAAGGAGTGTTTGACTAATAACCGCTACAATTATGGATAAGGAAGAGATTCGCAAACACAAGCAGGAGTTTATAGACCTTCTCAAGTCAACAAGCATTCCCGACATAGACCTATTCATCGAAGACCTTGAGGAATCGGGATTCTTCACCGCTCCCGCTTCTATGAAAAACCATTTGTGCTATGAGGGCGGACTCATGATTCATTCGCTGAATGTCTACGAAGCCGCGATGAAACTCAAGGAAACCTTCGCCGCTGTGCGCCCTGATGTATTTGAAAAGATATCGGACGAGAGCATCATAATCGCCGCCCTTCTCCACGATGTTTGCAAAGCAAACCTCTACTTCCGCAAGCGCGGAGCCCAGATGGAGTTCGGTCAGGCTGAATACGGCACCGATTACGGGCGTCTGCCTATCGGTCACGGCGAAAAATCCGTTGTGATGCTCTATCGCATGGGGCTCGACCTGCGCGATGACGAGATATGCGCTATCCGCTGGCACATGGGAGCATGGAGCGTCGACAGCTCCGATGCCGAAGAGCGCGGCAACTTCCGCAAAGCCCAGGAGCTTTATCCCCTCGTGTCGCTTATTCAGCTTGCCGACACCGCCGCCGCGCAGATATTGGAACGCAAATATGAGAGCATCAACTCCTGACCCTGTCATTAGATGCACTACACCGGTCGGCACCCTGATTCTCGGAGCTGCCGCAGGCGCTTTGACATTGTGTGACTGGGAAGACTCCCGCCATATCGAAAAGCATATTGCCGCAGCACAAATCTCAGACAACTGCGCCGGACTTCTCGAACAAGCGAAGATACAGGTTGAAGAATATTTTGCCGGAGAAAGGAACGCTTTCACCCTTCCTCTGACACCGGCAGGCACCCCCTTTCAAAAACAGATATGGACCGCCTTATCACAAACCGGATATGGCGAAACGCTGTCATACGCTCAGATAGCATCGCGTATAGGGCGCCCCGAAGCAGTGAGGGCGGTTGCTAACGCTATCGGCGCAAATCCGATAAGCATACTCATCCCCTGCCACCGCGTCATCGGCTCTGACGGCAGCCTGACCGGTTATGCAGGAGGCATAGCGGCAAAGCAATTCCTCCTGGACTTGGAATCATCCTGCAAATAATAATTTCACCAAACACAAGTCATATATGAACAAGCTATTTATCGGCGTTGTCGCACTGCTGACAGCTTGTGCTTCCGGATGTTCAGGAGGCAATGAAAGAACTGCCGGACAAGGCAAGCGCCTCGTGACGCATGAGATCAGCGACCTCGACTCCGTAACAGCACCTAACCTCACAAGCGGTGCAGGCAACTTTTTCCTCTACGACTCTCTGATTTGCTTCGCCGATCTCTACGCGGCGAACGTAACCGCGTACTCGGCAACCACCGGTGACTCTGTTGCATCATTTTTACGCAGAGGTCAGGGACCCAAGGAAATCATGTCGCTTGACAACGTTACCCCTGTTTTCAACTCAACAGAACCTATGTGGATAGTCTTCTCCCGCGAATATGACGTCTACGGTTTCTACCCTGCAAGAGATTCTCTTGCAAAGTACGGACGCTTCCGCCTCGAAAGAATGGAGAGCACCGAAGATGAGAAGGCATACGAAAATACCCGCAGCTATGCGATGACCGGCATGGAATTCACCAGAATCAACGATTCTACCCTTGCTGTCGGAGTGACTCCGCTCTTTCAGGGCGCACGCGATATGGATGCCGACCGACATTTCGCATCGTCCCACACAATGGCAGCCTTCAATCTCAACACCACCTCGATTGACACACTTTTCGGCCATCTCCCCGAAGTGTACAGGAAATATCCGTCGACATACTTCAACGACAAGAGCGTGGCATTCACCGCCGACAGCAAGCGCTACTTTGTAAACTTCGTGGAGGACTCACTGATACAGTACATGGAATATCCCGACAAGCTGCTGTTTGAGTTCGGATTTGACGCACCCGGCGCCGACCGTGAATACTCCGGCAAATTCGTATATGGTGAAAATGAAGACATAAGAAGCGGCCTTAGAGAAGAGCGTGCACAGAAGAGCTTCAGCACCGGTCTTTTCTATGATACCGAAAATGAGGTGCTGCTCCGCACCGTTCTTCTTGACGGCACAAGCATGCGTAATGTGCTGCAGGTATATGACAAGGAGGGCAATCTGATTGCCGAGCGCGAAGTTCCTTCCGACATTAAGATTCTCGGCAAGCACGACGGCAAATACTATGGCGTCCGCCGCCGCCCGTATGTCGACGACGAGCAGACCCTCTTCACCTTCTTCTCCTTCACCCTCACCCCGAAGGCCTGACCCACTACTCATCATTATAATACACAAAATGCCCGGCAACATCAGAGTGCCGGGCATTTTTATTATCCTTATATGTATTGTCAGCCGATGAGGGAGTGGCCGGTCATCTCTGCGGGCTGCTTGATGCCCATGATGTCAAGGATTGTGGGAGCTACGTCGGCGAGTTTACCATCCTCGACTTTCGCATCCTTGCGCTCTGTGACATATACGCAGGGCACCGGGTTGAGTGAGTGGGCGGTGTTGGGAGTGCCGTCAGTATTGATGGCATTGTCAGCATTGCCGTGGTCGGCGATGATTATCACCTCGTAATCGGCAGCCTTTGCAGCCTCTACAGTGCGGTTGACGCATTCATCAACAGCCTTTACCGCCTTCTCGATAGCCTCGTACACCCCGGTATGACCTACCATGTCGCCGTTGGCGTAATTGACAACGATGAAATCGAACTTCTCGCTCTTTATCGCTTCCACAAGCTTGTCGCATACCTCGTAGGCGCTCATCTCAGGTTTCAAGTCGTATGTGGCGACTTTAGGCGAAGCCACAAGTATGCGCTCCTCGCCCTCAAAGGGAGCTTCGCGGCCGCCGTTGAAGAAGAATGTCACGTGGGCATACTTCTCTGTCTCGGCGATATGGAGCTGCTTCTTGTCGAGCGAGGAAAGATACTCGCCGAGAGTGTTGCCCACATTCTCCTTGTCGAAGAGAATATGCACCCCGGTAAACGAAGCGTCATACGGAGTCATGCAGTAGTACTGCAGGTCGGGGATGGTCTTCATGCCAGCCTCGGGAATATCGTGCTGGGTGAGAGCCACAGTAAGCTCCTTAGCTCGGTCATTGCGGTAGTTGAAGAATATCACCGCGTCGCCCTCCTTGATAGTGCCGTCGACAGTCGAATTGTTTATCGGTTTTACAAATTCGTCGGTAATATCCTCGTCATAGCTCTCCTGCATAGCCTTGACCATATCGGTCGCCTGCTTGCCCTCGCCGTTCACGAGAAGATCGTAGGCAACTTTCACACGCTCCCAGCGTTTGTCACGGTCCATAGCGTAATATCGTCCGACAATCGACGCGATTGTGCCGGCGCTCTTGGCGCAATGCGCCTGAAGCTCCTCGATGAAACCTTTGCCACTGCGGGGGTCGGTGTCGCGGCCGTCCATGAAGCAGTGGATATACACCTTTTCAAGACCATATTCCTTGGCTATGTCGCACAGCGCAAAGAGATGGTCGAGCGAAGAGTGAACACCGCCGTTTGAGGTCAGACCCATGAAATGGATAGCCTTGCCGTTGTCGCGGGCATAAGAAAATGCGCTTTTCACCTCCGGATTCTCCATTATGGAGCCGTCGCGACAAGCCTTGTTGATTTTAACAAGGTCCTGATACACAACTCTGCCGGCGCCGATATTGAGGTGACCCACCTCACTGTTGCCCATCTGACCGTCGGGCAGACCAACATTCTCGCCGCTTGCCTGAAGCTGCGAATGAGGATATGTTTCCATGAGGTAATCCCAGTAGGGAGTGGGAGTCGAGTAGATTACATCGCTCTTGGAATGGTTGCCGATGCCCCATCCGTCAAGAATCATTAACAATGCTTTTTTGGCCATGATATGTAACTCTTAAAAATTAGTTGACATTAAAAACTCATCGGTAACTCGCCGCTAATTTTTGCGAGTTACATAAAAATTCGTTTTGTTGTTGTTTCTTTACTGCAAAAGTAGTCATTTTCCCGCTTATATTATCCCCCGCGCGCTTTTTAGCTTCCTAAAAATTGCAAATCAGGCTTTTTCATTTTATTTTTGCCATATCATGATGAAAACAACCGAATATCTGACACTTTTACTCTTCCTCCTCTTCGCGCTGACAGGCTGCAGCGAAAAGGAAGGTGACGGCGAAGAATGGGATATCGCCGGACTATACCTCACCTTCGACATTGTCAACACCCGGGGCGAGAGTCTGTTGCAGCAGGGCACTCCCGGCAGCGTGTACGGTCAGCCGATAAGCCTGTCATACGAAAACAAAGAGTACACCCTCGATTGGAACACCGCACGCAGTGACAAGCCCTCACGCGCCTATGTGGCAGTATTCAACGGACTGCAGTATATACCCCTCACCGTGTGGAATCCTGCCACCAACCACTGGGACGAGACCTCCGGCAGAATGATACGCATCGGCGAACTGCCGCGCGATGTCAATTACGAAAAATCCATGACTCTACATTTCGGAGGCAAAAACTATACGATTAAGGTTGTCAACTCTATCCGGTGGATTAACAGGTCCGCGGGCAGCGATTACGACCCGGCAATTGAAAAAGTGCCCGACATCACCACCACCGTCCGTCTTGACGGCACACAACTCGAAGGCACCTACTTTACCATAACCATTTAAATACTTTCTCCAATGACAAAAAGAATTCAAAGCATCATGCTGAGCGTTATGGCGCTCGCACTCACGTTCACCTTCTCATCATGCAGCGATGACGACAACGATCCTTACTATGGGGAGTGGGATTTTCACCCCTTGTGCATCAGTCTTGACATACAGGACTGTGACGGCAACAGTCTGCTCACGACCGATGCAAACGGAAGCGTTGTAGGCGAAGTCGTTACGCTTGATTACAAGGACAACAATTACACTCTTGACTGGTCAAAACTCGGATATCAGGTTCCCGATTCCCGCTATATACCTGCCATATTCGAGGGGCTACGGTATTATCCGGTCTACAGATATGATGAGTCAGGACTACTTCGCGAGACAGAGGAAAGAATCATCCGCATCGGCGAACTCCCAAAAGACTGCAACTATAATGAAACAATGGCTCTTCATTACAACGGAGAGGATCACGTGATAGAGGTTACAAATTCTTTCAGATGGATAGAACGCCCCAAAGACAGCGAGTACGACAAGGATTTTACACATGTACCGGAAATAAAAACAGAAGTCATTTTTGACGGAATGCCTGTAGAGGAGCCGTTCCATATAGTCATCAAAAAGTAAGCAGATAATGAGCGCGGCAAACATAGTCGGTTCACTCGCTACAATCTGTATGGTGCTGGGCTACCTGCCCCAGGCCATACACACCATACGTACGCGCGACACCGACGGCATTGCAATGCCTACCTTTATCCTCCTTTTTCTCGGGAGCATATTTTTTGTGGTGCAAGGCATCCTCATATCCAACTACCCGCTGATAATCGCCAACTCCATCACCGCCCTTTGCTCCGCGATAATATTCTGCATCAAAATCCGCAACGACTACTTCAGATAACACACCTCCCAAGCCGGAGGCTTAATATTTTGTCTACCGCGGGTGCTTGTCACCCGTGGTAGACGCGTCTGCCCTCTATCCTCAGCCCCGGAAGGGCTGCACACAAAAGTGCATTTTCGCAGAAAACGACTTGCGCTATTAGCTAATTTTGTCATTAACAATCAACTGACAAAATTATAATTATGAATTTCACACTCACGCCCGGCGTTTATGCCGCACTCAATCTCCTATCCAAGTCTACAAGAAGCAAAGTGCTCGAAGCTGCATTCGCATTCGTAATCTGTGGCATCAGACCCACCAATCTATCCAAGAACCTCCTCGTTATGTTTATGATGGTGGTGGACAGCGCTTCGGAAGGCAAGCTGACTTATATCCCCGACCGGCCCGCTGAAGAGAAAGTCAACGATTCGGCATCCGAAGAGCAGGAACAGCAAGAGCCACAACCTCAACCCGCTCCGGAGCAGACTCCCGCACCGCAAGAGGCGAAGTCTGCACAAGGGCTGAATTTCCAACTGTCAGGAAGCAACAGCACGCCGAGTGACAGCGGAATGTCAGCACTTGCCGGTGTGAAGAAGACCCACGTCGGGCGCCGCCGCAAACGCAACCGCAAAGCCAACGCATAAAACATAAAAAAAGCTGCGCCAATATGTGTACTGACGCAGCCTTGTATGGTAGGATTTGATTATTACTCTTCGCTTGCCTGCACTTCGGCTTCCTCGGCGAGAGTGTCGGGCTTGATGTTGGGCTCTTCAAGTCCGTAGTGCTTGCGCTTGTCGAGTGCTTTCAGATATATGGCGAGCAGCAGGGCGAGCACTCCGAAGCCTGCGAATATAAGCATCGGAATTGTGTAGTCGTAAGGCACGAGAATATTATCCGCCTCCTGACCTGCGGCCTTTGCTGCCTCGATAGCCTTTTCTGCGGCAATCACAGCCGGGTTGCTGGCATTTACTGTGTCAAGCACATAGCCAATGAGCAGCGGCACAAGGCACAGACCGATGTTCTGCACCCAGAATATAAGGCAATATGCACTGCCGAGCACCTTCTCCTCTATGATTTTGGGTACGCTGGGCCACAAAGCTGCCGGCACGAGAGCGAAACTTATGCCAAGCACAATGATTGTGGCGTATGCGAGCACTTCGCTGTGGGTTACAGGTAGCAGAAGCGCGAATATGAGGTGACAGCCTATCAGCAGCAGGGCGCCGAGAATAAGCATGGTGGCGCCTTTGCCTCTTCGGTCAAGGAAATTGCCGAGGAAAACGGTTATGACTGCGGCACCGATAGGGAACCAGCGGAAAATATTGCTTGCCTGCTCAGCGGAAATTCCTTCCAGATTACACTGCAGCATCTCGGCGCCGTAGGCCTGGAAAGGGAAGATGGCGGAGTAATACAGCACGCACAGCAGCGCTACCACCCAGAAAATATGGCTTGAAAAGATGTTTTTGATGTCGGATGCCTTGAACTCTTCCTCGCCATTTTCCTCAGACTTGTCCTTGCCAAGCTGACGGTCAAGTTTTGTGTCAAGCACGCAGAACACGCAGTAGCAGATAAGACCCACCAGAAGGAGCACGGTGCAGAATGCCACCGGAGCAACAACTGTGCCCATCTCCATTGCGATGAGCGGAGATATTGAGAATATGGCAAACACACCGATACGCGCTATCGCCATTTCAAGTCCCATAGCAAGAGCCATCTCTTTGCCCTTAAACCATTTTGCAATCGCCTTGCTTACGGTTGTGCCTGCCATTTCGCAGCCACAGCCGAAAATCATGAAGCCGAGCGATGCCATTTTGGCGCTCGCAGGCATGGACACCCACCATGAGTTGAGCCAGTGCTCGAGTCCGGTACCGGCAAAATAGTCGCTGATACCGTAAAGTTTTATCGCAGCGCCGACCACCATGAGAGATGCCGAGAGCACACCGGTGAAACGGATACCCATTTTGTCGAGGATGAATCCGGCAACTATCAGAAATCCACAAACATTGAGAAAATACTCCGATGCGCGATATGTGCCGTATGCAGTCGAACTCCAGCCGAGTTCAGGCATAAGAAGGCTCTTGATCGGGCCCATCACGTCTACAAACATGTAGGCGAAGAACATCATCGATGCTATAAGAATCAGCGCGAGCCAGCGTGCCCACGCTTTGTCATTAAGCGTCTGACGTATTGTTTCTGTCATAATAATTAAAGCATTAGTGTGAATAAATTTGTGCAAATTTACAACAAAATTCGCTAAACAGCCTTGAATCTATCAACTTTGCTCTCACAACGCTTGTTTTATTGGCAGACATTAATAATTGAACACCATAAAACAGCTTTATCATGACTACAACCAAGCAACGCGCAACAGACGCCGCCGAGACCGCGAAAAACGCGGCTCAGGTCAGCGCAGACGCAGCGAAATTAGCAGCCAAAGAAGGAGTAGCCGCCGCAAAGGATCAGGTTAAGTCCACTGCGGAGCAAGCCAAAGAAGCTTTTGAAGCAACCAAACAGCAGGCCGCAGCACAATTTGCAGCTGCACAGGATAAAATCGGCGACTTGACAGACAAGGCAACCGATAAATTCAATGACATAAAGGAGCAAGCCGGTGACAAGCTTGACAGTTTTACTGATAAAATGAAGGATACGACAGCAAACCTGCTCGAGAAAGGAGCGAATCTCGCTCATAATCTTGCCGACAAGCTCAAAGACTGAAATATCTCTGCCGATATTTCGACCACAGGCGCCGAGGGATTATCCCCCGGCGCCTGCCTCGTTTTGTCTTTTTTACCGTTTTATCTAAATGCGTTATTTTTCCGGATATATTCCGATTTCGGCTATCACGGCAGCATTGCCGTCGGCTGTCTGCTGAGGCACAATGCGCAGATACCGTCCTGTCACAGCCTTGTCAAGCACATAAAGCCGCTCGGTCGGGTCATTTATCAGATTGCCGAATTCCCATTGTCCGGCTTTCTTGAATTTCTTGCCGTCAGTGCTGACCTCTATCACCGCACCTGCTATGCCACCTTTTGACGAGGG
>JAIDJW010000202.1 GCA_029052015.1 Paramuribaculum sp.
ATTACATGACAGTTTACACCGAGTATCATCTGAATAAGTGATGTCATTCTCGGAGTAACCTTTTGCCAGTTTGTGAATGAATTGCCAGGAAGACTGGCATGGTATTCAAGAAGATTATCCCAGCATTGACTCATGGAATCTATGATGATAACTTCCATACCTGCCTTTTCACATACCTTGATGGCATCAATGTATGTTTCGGGGTCATACTTTCCCTCAAGAGGGAGAACATTGTATTGTCCTAAGTGAGCATATAGGTCAGCAGAGTTATTCTCACTGTCTATAACTGCAATCTTAGTCCAATCGCCACATAGCCCATAGGCTAAGAGTAGAGCTGAGTAGGTCTTTCCAGAACCTGCACAGCCTTGAAGAGCAAGCTTTATCTTTGCTTGCTTCTTGGATGATTTTCTTAACTGCATATAATTTGTTGATTTGATTAGTAATAGAAATAAAATAGTCAGACAATCCACAATAGGCGGACTATCTGACTATATTTGTTGAGAGCTAGTAATGGCTTTACAGAACAGCTACAATAGGTGCACCACCTTCTCCTCGCTGGTGAAGCATGTAAAATATATCTCCGTCTTCAGGAGATACAACCTTTGACACCACTGGGTCTGTAAGCTGACCCGTGTTGAATTTCTCACTCACTGCTCCTGTCTCAAATCCATAGACAAAGAAGCACTTGCCAGTCTGAGGATTCTGTTTTACCTCAATCTTCTCAACTCCTTGTTGAGCCTTGAACTCTGCTACTGACAGAGTTTCAATGAACTTAAGTTTTTCCATACTTTGATGATTTATTGTTGGTATTTGTTGATGAGCCATTACAATAGGGGTCCCAATGCAACAGCACATAGGGGAGTAGCCCCATCTGCAAGGTATGGAGGGGGTGATGTTGTGATTAGGAATAGCTCATCGAAATGCATAAAGAGCCAAAAAAATTTCAAAAAATTGCAGAAAAGCATGCTTCACCCTATAGAAGCAACAGATTCCAGGTCACTTATAGCAAGTTTCCTGAAGTCTGACAGCTTCTGTATTCAGTAAATTCAGCTATACATTATATATTTACATTGTCATTATCTCCCTGTCTATCAAAGCGAACAGGGAGATAATAACTAATGTCTCATTCGTAGCTCATTTCGACATTCAGCATTTCTTTCTCTATTGAGGCATCAAGTATTCTTGCATAGTGCTGCGTCATTCTTATGCTTGAATGACCTAACATTTTGGATACATTCTCTATTGAAACATGATTGGCGAGTGTTACTGTAGTGGCAAAGGTATGCCTCGCAAGGTGTGTAGTTAAATCCTTATCAATCCCTACAATGGCTGCAATTTCTTTCAAATATGCGTTCATTTTCTGATTGGATAGCACGGGGAGCAACTTCCCTGTAGCCTGAGCCAGAAGTGCATACTTGTCGAGTATCTCTCTTGCAGGTTTTATTATAGGAATATGGCACATTACATTCGTTTTATGTCTTGCCTTTCTTATCCAAAGCCTATCTTCTTCCTCAACAATGTCATTTGCGGTTAAAGAATGAACATCTACATAGGCAAGTCCCGTATAGCAACAGAATAGAAACACATCTCTCACTTGCTCCAATCTCATGACTTCAAACTCTTTTGTGGCTAGCTTTGATAGCTCATTTTTATTAAGAAAACCTTTGTCAACAGCTTCTATTTTGAGCTTCAGCTCTTCCAACGGAGAATTGGTTATCAACTTTCTTGACACTGCCATATTAAGCACCTTGCCAAGGTTTCTGAGGTACTTAACCGTGGTATTGTTATTATTGTGTCTTACAGTCATCAGATAATGCTGATATTTTTTCAGCATCTCTACATCAATTTCATTTACAGGAATATCTCTCGCTTTGTATTTATACATCAGAAACTCTTGAAAGAGTTTCATAGAGGTCTCATGCCTTTTATAAGTACCTTGTGCTACAGATATGCCTATCAGCTCTTTTTGCTCTTGATTGTGTTCAGCATATAGAGCCAAAATACCAATCTTCGGCACATTGAGATTTTTATATCTGCTCAAAATCTCTTTTGCGCTTACCTGCTTACCCTCTCTTTGGATTTGGAGCGTCAAATCATGGAGAGTGTATTCCATTTGGTCAAGAAATGCATTTACTTGCTTTGTTTTAAGCGTGTTACCTTTTGCTCTGCCTTTAGTTGCCACCCATAGGGAGGGCAGAACACTCTTACCCGTTGCAACTTCGGCTGAAAGCCTACCAAATGTCACCCTTACAAAGATGGACGCTGTGCCATCTTTGAGGAGCTTTTTCCTTTTGATAAAGAACAAAATTGTTTCCATTACACTATTTTTTATTTGTTAATTTCAATAGTGCAAAGGTCTTGATAATTAGCAGATTGCGCAAGTGTAAAAGATTGAATATCAATGAAATATGAGGAAGCCTGTTGGACTTGAGGGGTATGGTATTGTAAGTCCAACGAAATGTCCAACGAACATCTTTCCTCTATGTTCATTTTAGTTCATCCTATTACACATAAGAAAATCCTGCAATTCAATGAGTTGCAGGATTATTCATCGTCTTTCATCAGACTTTGGTGGAGCTGGAGGGAGTCGAACCCTCGTCCAAACGTGGAACTAATGAGCTTTCTACATGCTTAGTCTCTACTTGATTTTCGTGAACCGACAGGCTAAAGACCACCAACCGTTTCCTTATCCTCTGAAGTTTCGGAGTCTTCGCGAGGCTTTCAGACTCCTATTCCCGATTTACCTGCACCGCCTTGTCGATTAGTCTCGGGACGACGACAATCGGGCGATGTCTTGTCTCCGCAACTGTTGCGGAGATTAAGCCGATCTACTGTGCTTCAATCAGGCAGCAAGAGCGTAGTTGTTTTCGCCATTTGAAATTTTGATGTCCCAGATTATAGAGCGTAGCCATCATTGCTCTGCATGCTTACACACCACCTCTACACGCTGTCAAAGCCAGTCAGCCCCGTAGATTTGACGGTAATAGTCTGCAAAGTTACACTTTTTCTCGTCATGCCACAATACCCTGCACTATATTTAACAAATATCGGTTGTTTTCATAATCGGTTTTTATCTAACTTTTCATAAACTTAGCGAAATAAGCGGAGAAACAGCAACAAATGGGTCTATGACATTGTGTGTAAATGATTTTTGTAGTAATTTTGTACCAGCATAAAAATACGATATAATATTGAAATACTTATTCAAACGTCAGCTATCACCATCACTTGCCCTATCTTTGCTTCCTATAGGATTATTGTTGGCTGCCATAATTACCGTTATATGCACCGCCGGAGCTTCAGTTGTGCAAGATTATAGTCATTATATCCTTCTGGGCGCCGCTACTGCGGCTGCCCTGCTGTCGATTACATTGACAAAACGTCCTAAAAAGTTGCTAGCCATGGGCATAGCCAAGAGCGCGGGACAGATTATACCTGCCGTAATCATATTGTTTTTTATCGGAACAATCAGTGCCACATGGATGCTAAGCGGAGTGGTTCCGGCGCTTATCGACTATGGACTTGCAATACTTAACCCAAACTTTTTTCTCATAACAACCTGCGTTGTATGCGCAGTGGTTTCTGTTGTCACCGGCACTTCATGGACAACTATTGCAACTATAGGGGTCGCATTCATGGGAATCGGCACCGTTATGGGATATTCTCCTGCTTGGGTTGCCGGCGCTGTGATTTCCGGCGCATATTTCGGCGACAAGGTCTCACCGCTGAGCGACACTACCGTTCTTGCGGCAAGCACAACCGGAGTAGAGCTTTTCACTCACATACGCTTCCTTCTTATCACAACTATTCCGGCCATGACTATCGCTCTCGCCGTATATGGCATCGCAGGACTGAGCACAGACACGGTGAGCGGCGAGAATGCCCTGCATATCCGCGAGCTCATACAGTCACGCTTCAACATCACTCCCTGGCTGCTTGTCATTCCGGCACTAAGTGCGGTGATGATTGCGCTCAGATGGCGCACAGACGTTGTGCTCGCCCTCAGTTCTGTCGCCGGACTTGCGGGAATATTCATTTTCCAGCCCGAGATTGCGCAGATGCTTGGCGCCGGGTCTTTTGCCGACTCAGCCATTGCATCGCTCAAGATACTTGCAACGAGCACTGAGATTTCCACCGGCGACGCGACGCTTGATTCGCTCATTTCAACTTCCGGCATAGAGGGTATGCTTCCGACGGTATATCTGGTGCTGAGCGCTATGATTTTCGGCGGGGTGATGATTGGTTCCGGGATGCTGTCAACAATCACACGCACTATCACCCACCGTCTGCGTTCGCCGCGCAATCTTGTGGGTGCGACAGTTGGCAGCGGTCTGTTCCTCAACGCCTGCACAGCCGACCAGTATCTGTCGATAATAATAGGTGCGAATGTTTACCGGAGCACATACAAGCGCGCCAATGTGAAGCCTCAGCTGCTGGGACGCACTCTGGAAGACTCTGTATCCGTCACCTCAGTGCTGATACCGTGGAATTCATGCGGCATCACACAGTCGGCCGTGCTCGGGGTGGCCACCCTCGCCTATCTGCCGTTCTGCGTGTTCAACTATATGAGTCCGCTGATGTCGCTTATAATCGCGTGGACGGGGTGGAAAGTGCGCCTTCCGGAGCAGAAAAACGCACACGCGGTTGCGTAATTATTTTTGATTGCGGTTGCGCTCGCGCCTGCGAAGCGTAAAATGCAACAATATTATCGCTACAAGCGTAATGCCGATGATGCCGAAATAATAAAGGTAGTGTCCGGCAAAAAATTCTCCCCTGCCGATATAACTCATCACGGCAAGATAGATAAGGAGGATGGCTGGAATAACAACCGAGCGCTTCATTGCTCTTCTATTTCTATTGTTGTGTAATACGGAGATTGCTCCGCGACAAATCCGCCGGACTGAAGATAGTCGTAGATGCGCAGGCACGCCCACGCGTCAATAGACGCATATCTCTGCTGGCTCAAAGTAAGCTCCGGCGCCTCCCAGTTGGATAGCCTTTGCCCTTTGGATATTCTCTCTCCGAAAAGAATCCCATATATTTTCTGAAGACTCGCATCAGCGATGCCATACTCCCTGACAAATCCCTGAAGGTCGACAAATCCAGCCGGCTCGAACTCACAACTGCGGTGCATCACAAAGAAATCATCCTTGAGCGAAAGCCCTACCTTCTTCACCTGCGTGCTTTCCAAAAAGCGCTTCACACTCCCCTCCACTCCGAGTCTGTTGACGCGAAACAGCCAACAATGACTGCCATTGCTCACCTGCATCAGGGCTACATTATTTGGATGCCCTTTTCGAAACGTCGGTTTGGTTTCAGTATCAAATCCGACCACTGAGCACTTGAATATCTCGTCAAGTGCAGCCGCGGCCTGTTCCTGAGTCTCGATTATGGATATTTCGCCGGGATATGTGACAACCGGCATCGCAGCAAGCTGCTCTTTCGTTATGGTTACAATATTGCGCCGAATCATTTGAATGAGGGAACAATCAGCACCTGAGCACCGGGAAAATACTTCTCGACCCACATTGTCATGTAGTCAAGCGAATCACGTGCTATGGTAGCGTCGTAATCAAAATAAGTGTTGTACAGCAGCGAATGCAGACGAATGCCTCGCGTACGCAATGCCTCAAGAGCAAGGATAGTATGGTTTATCGAGCCGAGCTTGCCGTTTGACACAAGTGCCACCGGCAGATTGTTGCCGGCAGGAAAATCTATCGTGAGGTATCCGTCATAGTCGAGAGGCACCATTAGTCCGCCGGCACCCTCAACAAGGAGAGTGTCGTAGCGCTCTGCCAGAGTGTTCATGCTACCGGCAATCTTATCGACATCTACAGGTCTGCCGTCAATCTTCGCTGCGAGCGCCGGCGAAGCGGGATATGTAAAGATTTCAGGAGCGGTAAGCCCCTCGACATCCTCTGGCAAAGTGCCGCATCCCATTATGCGGCGGTGCACCTCTATGTCTTCCGACAAACCGGTGTTGCCGGTCTGCACAAATTTCATTGTGGCAACTCTCTGTCCCTGCCGCGCGAGCTGCGCGGCAAGCCATCCGGTAGCATAGCTCTTGCCGGCATCGGTATCTATGCCACTAACAAATATTATATTGTCGTGTGGTTGCATTATCTTCATGATTTGCGGGGAGCATCCTCGTCGGCAAAACGATTTGGAAAATCAATATGCACTTCGGGGCGCATCATCGCCCTGACAACAAAGAACACTCCGGCAAGTATAAAGGGAATGCTCAGAAGCTGCCCCATATTAAGCACCATTCCCGCCTCAAAGCCTACCTGGTCGTTCTTGATGAACTCGATGAGAAAGCGTGATAGGAATATGCCTATGAAAAACACTCCGAAAAGGAGTCCCGGCCGGGTTTCCGCATTCTTGCGCCAATACATCCACATAAGTAATGCGAACAGTGCGAAATAGCACATCGCTTCATAAAGCTGCGTCGGATGACACCCCATGCCTTCATACATCTCGTGCCACTGGCGCGAGCGCAGAAACATGAATCCCCAAGGCAAATCGGTTGCTGTGCCGAAAATCTCGGAATTCATGAGATTGCCCATGCGTATGAGCCCGCCAACGAGCGCCGTGGGTATTACCAGCCTGTCGAATGTCCAGAGCGGACTACGTCTGGTTGTGAACCACGAATAGATAAATACGGCGAGAATAATGGCTATTGTACCGCCGTGACTCGCCAGTCCTCCTTCCCACACCTTGAAGATGTCGCCGGGATGCTGGCTGTAGTAGCTCCATTCGTAGAAAAACACGTGTCCCAGACGGGCTCCTATGATAGTAGCGCCGACAACCCACAGCAGTAAAATGCCAACCCACTTTTCAGGCATTCCTTCATGACGGTAGATGCGTCCGAGAATATTGCAGCCGAGCAGAAAACCCACTGCAAACATGAGTCCGTACCATCTTACGACAACCGGACCCATGCTGAAAAATGTGGGGTCAACGTTCCATATCACGAAATCGAGCATAAGCTGCAGAATCAATACGCGAAAATGGGGTAAGCCTCCATCATGTCGTTGACACGCTTGCGCACTCCTTCGATAACGGCTGCGCTCTCAGGTGCGGAAAGCACTTCGTCAATCATGTCGACGATGGTACCCATGGCATCTTCCTTGACACCGCGGGTGGTGATTGCCGGGGTGCCGAAACGTATGCCTGATGTCTGGAAAGGAGAACGGCTGTCGAATGGCACCATATTCTTATTGGCTGTGATATCTGCATCGACAAGCGCCTTCTCTGCAACTTTGCCTGTGAGTTCGGGGAATTTGGTACGGAGATCAACGAGTATGCAGTGATTATCGGTGCCTCCGCTCACAATCTTGTAGCCTTTATCAGCAAGAGCCTGCGCCATGACTGCTGCATTTGTCTTCACCTGCTTCTGATACTCCTTGTACTCGGGCTTGAGAGCCTCGCCGAATGCCACAGCTTTTGCCGCAATGACATGCTCGAGGGGGCCGCCCTGCACTCCGGGGAACACCGCGCTGTCAAGCAGCGATGACATCATGCGGAGCTGACCCTTGTTGTTAGTCTTGCCGAAAGGATTCTCGAAATCCTTGCCGAGCAGAATCAGACCACCGCGCGGACCGCGGAGAGTCTTATGGGTAGTAGAGGTGACGATATGCGCGTATTTAAGAGGATTGTCAAGCAGACCTGCGGCAATAAGTCCTGCAGGGTGTGCCATATCCACCATGAGCAGGGCGCCGATTTCGTCGGCAATCTTGCGCATGCGGGCATAGTCCCACTCGCGGGAATAAGCGCTGGCGCCGCCGACAATAAGCTTCGGGCGCTCGCGAAGAGCAACCTCTTCCATCTGGTCGTAGTCAACCAGACCGGTGTCGGGGCTTACATTGTATTCAAGCGCCTGAAACATCAGTCCGGAGAAATTGACGGGGCTGCCGTGGCTGAGGTGACCGCCGTGACTGAGATTGAGTCCGAGGAACTTGTCGCCGGGCTTCATGGTAGCCATAAAGACAGCCATGTTTGCCTGTGCACCCGAATGGGGCTGCACGTTGGCGTATTCGGCGCCGAATAGCTCCTTCACCCTGTCGATAGCAACCTGCTCAACTTCGTCAACAACTCCGCAACCGCCGTAATAGCGGTGTCCGGGATAGCCTTCGGCATATTTGTTGGTGAGGCAGGAGCCCATAGCTCGCATAACCTCGTCGCTGACAAAATTTTCAGATGCTATAAGCTCGATTCCTTTTTTCTGGCGATTGTGTTCGCGTCCGATAAGGTCAAAAATAACGGTGTCTTTTTCCATTGCACTGCGGGTATATGTATGTAAGAGTTTGTTGTTTTCTGCCCGCAAAATTACGCAATTTTTTTGACAATCCTGCCGCTCAGTCCTTTTTCTTGACGCTCCAGCCGAAGCGGCCTATCTCTGAGCCCTGACGGTAATAGTGGCCGTGACTGTAATTAAGCAATCCTGCGGCTCCGAGATCGAAAGCGCCGGTAGCGCTGTCCATTAAGCCTTTGCGTGCAAGCACATCGAGCACCTCGCCAATAAACATGTCATGGCTGCCGAGCTTTATTACTTCCCTCACCCTGCACTCTATACTTAGCGGAGACTCGTCGATATAAGGGCATTGCACCATTACCCCGGGAGCGGGTGTCAGCCCTGTCTCAGCCCATTTGTCATAATCTCTGCCGCTGCGCACTCCGCACCAGTCAACCGCCCGCGCCATTTCCGCGGTGGTGAGGTTGACGGTAAACTCCATTTTTTCCTTTATGATACCGTAGCTGTAGCGCTCTGGGCGGACGGATATATACAGCAGCGCCGGATTAGTGCATATCGTGCCGGTCCACGCAACCGTAATGAGATTGGAGCTCTCCGCGTCGCCGCAGCTCACCAGCACAGCCGGGAGAGGATACACCATAGTGCCCGGCTTCCAGACTTCTCTGTCGGTCAGCATATCTGGGCGTCTACACTTTTGACCTCCTTGCAGCAATAGTGGCAGCGGATAGTAACATCGTTGCGGTCGGTCACCTCAAAGCGCGTGAGCATAGGCTCATTGTTGGTAATACACTTCGGGTTGCTACAGCGCACTATGCCCACAAGAGTGTCGGAAAGTTTAACCTGACGCTTTTCCACTACTTCAAAATCCCGGATTATGTTTATCACTGCTCCGGGAGCGATGATGGCTATGCGGTTGAGCACAGCCTCGGGAAAAGTTACGTCGGCTATCTTAATAATGCCTTTGGTGCCCATGCGGTTGCTTGCGAGATTATTGCCGATGGTAACATGGGTGTCGGTATTCTCAATGCCAAGCAGTTTCACAACCTTGAAGAGCACTGGGCTTGGTATATGGTCGATAACAGTGCCGTTTTGCAGAGCGGCGACAGCAAGTTCTTTCTTTGGGGTATTCATGATGTCAGTTTTTTTGAAGGTCGATGCCGAGAGCCCGGCAGATTATAGCCTGACGTGCGAAGAGTCCGTTGCGCGCCTGCTCGAAATAGTAAGCCTTGGGATTGTCGTCCACATCCTGGTCAATCTCGGTGATACGCGGCAGCGGGTGGAGCACCTTCAGATTATCTTTGGCGTCGGCGAGCATGCTGTTGCGCAGTGTGTAGATATTCTTCACTTTCTCATATTCCATTATATCGGTAAAGCGTTCGCGCTGCACGCGGGTCATATAAAGGATGTCGCTGCTGTTGATGATTTCAGGCGAAAAATCAGTACTTTCGGTGTACTTAATGCCGTTTGCACGGCAAATCTCCTTATATTCCTCAGGCATCCTGAGCTCATTGCACGCAACAAAGTTGAATGTCGGATTGAAATACCTCATCGCCATGATAAGACTATGGACTGTGCGCCCGTATTTGAGGTCACCCACCATAGTGATGGTGAGGTCATTGAGCCGTCCCTGAGTCTTGCTTATCGAATAGAGGTCAAGCATTGTCTGCGAAGGATGCTGGTTGGCTCCGTCACCGGCGTTTATCACCGGCACATCGGTAACCTCTGAAGCGTAGCGCGCCGCTCCTTCGAGATGATGACGCATCACGATGAGGTCCACATAATTGCTCACCATCTTGATGGTGTCCTTGAGTGTCTCTCCTTTCGCCGAGCTCGAGGTGCTGGCATCGCTGAATCCTATCACTCTGCCGCCGAGACGGTTTACTGCTGTTTCAAAACTAAGACGAGTGCGGGTTGACGGTTCAAAGAAAAGGGTTGCCACCACCCTGCCGTCAAGCACTTTGAGATTGGGATTTTCTTCAAAATAGCGTGCCCGCCCGATAAGGTCAAGGATTTCATCGCGGCTGATATCGTCGATAGACACGAGGCTCTTGCTGTTCATAGCGCGTGGATATGTATGGTTGTTTGCGCAAAATTAATACATCGCCAAGCGCCATGCAAGTTTTTTTGAAGTTTAAAAGTTCAGGAAGTTGAGAAGTTTGCATATGCTCAACTTAGGCTCGCTATAGCTCGCCAAGGAAAACAAACGCTCGCCAAGGCGAGCACACTGGAGACAAACCGCCACCCCATAACTGATGGAGGGGAGCGCGACATCCCGCGCCCCCCTCCGGTATAAAAAACAGGGATTATGTTCTTAATATTATTTTTTTACAACGCAACGAATTAGCAGGGCATCGGTTTCTGTTGCACTCGCGCTGACATTACCAAAACTGATAGGATAAAAGTCAAATGTTATGTAATTGAAATCCCATGCCACAACATTATCCAAATCCTTGTCATTCAGCATTGGTCCCTCCACGGATTTATAACACCAGTAAATGGCTCCGGGGCGTCGGTACAAGTCAAACAATATAGGTCTATGCCATCCTAAACCGGCATCTTCTTCCATTATTTTGTCACGACCGCCATAAATCAGCTCGCCTTCATAGAAATTACCTCCTTGATTGTAATAGCGCTTCTGTCGACGCCTTCCATAACCGGAAGCGCCTATTGGCAGAAAAATCTGAGCTCCGGTAACCTGATTATATACAAAGCAGCCTCTCATGCCTCTGCCTTTGTTATTAGCACCCAGAGGGTCATCATAATAGTAGCTGTAGGCATCCTTTACCGGAACCTGAACTCCGTCAGCCTTACCATCATATAGGATACCGAAACCATACTGCACATTCGGGTCATTATACAGCTGAATATAATCTTCAACATCCGCGACCTTCATATTTTTGCCTGGGACGGTAGGATCTGCCCAATGGTCGTTTGTGCCATCAGCATTTCCCCACCACCAACGCCACTGACGATTCCCATATCCTATGCATGCTAAGCCGTTGGTTGCCGGATTCGTCTGAAATGGGGCACCGGTTCGATTGTTTTCCGGCCTTATAGGACTAATCCAGGCGAACCTCTTAAACATACTTCCTTCCTCGCAAGGCGATTCTGTCATTTCGCTCTTGGTTCGCATATTGAATGAATACCATTCTGTTGCATTCGCAGCTGATGACACTGCTATCGGGGCATAGCCCTGACGGACGAAGATAAGATGCTCGCAGGTGTAGTTATGGTAACGCACCTTTATAACGCCATATCTTACCTGATTTTCGCTTATCGTGCCATTTGGTTTATAGTTAAATTCGATTTCCGAGCCGTTCTCTCCATGAA
>JAIDJW010000203.1 GCA_029052015.1 Paramuribaculum sp.
CGTTTTTTAATCGTGTTGTAAAGAGCGGTGACGAGCGTACAGCAAACCGCAAACTGCAAAATGAGTATTTCAAATACCTGACAGAATATGAGGAAACCAACCGTCTGCGCAAGAAATACGAAAATGCGGCGGATGATGGAATTCTCGGCTATGCTGAGAGAGTTGATTTCCTTTATAACTCTGCCGAATATCTACGCTTTGGAATATTTGAAAAGTATAAACCGGATATAGATGCAATTCGAGAGGAAATAAAGGAGGAAACCAATCCCGAAGCAAAAAAAGAGTTGCAGGGAGAACTCTTTTCAACCATGCGTGAACTTGTAGATGAACTTCACAATGTCGGTAAGTAAATAGATAACAGTAGAGTGACGCAGGGATGAATTATCTTTGCGTCACTCGCATATTTAATTATAATCTTAATGGATTGATGTAAAAGCGGGAACATATGAACCATATCTAATGACATCAAGGCGCAATAGTTAAAAGAATCAAGACGCACTGAATAATTATCTTTGCGTCTCAGCTCCATTCAAAAAAAATACATGATGGCATGGTAAAGAAGAAATTACATAGGGTGAGCAAGGTATTGCCGAAAGCTCAGATTGACTCCGTGGCTGAACAGAAGGCACGCCGGGGAGGAAGGAAGGCATTTGACGTTCTTATGGAGGCCCAGCATTACTGGATGCAGATGGACCGTTTTCGCCGGGACAGGGAGAGAAACAAGAAATACGCTTACGGAAGGCAGTGGGACGACTATGTGTGTGTTGACGGGCAACGAGTGAAGGAATCTGAACTTATCAGACGGCAAGGCAACTTACCACTGAAGAACAATCTTATCCGAAGGATGATAAGGAGCGTCTTAGGCGTGTACCAGAGTCAGGCGAAAGAACCGACATGCACGGCGCGAGATCGCGACGAGCAAAAGTATGGGGAGACCATGAGCACTGTACTTCAATATAATATGCAACGCAACCGCATGGGGAAAGTAAATGCACGAAGCATGGAGGAATTTCTTATAAGCGGTTTTGTGGTTCATCGTAAATGGCACGGTTGGCGTAAAAACATGCTCGACTGCTGGACTGACTATGTGCAGCCAAATAATTTCTTCATAGACCCGAACATGAGGGATTTCAGGGGGTGGGATGTGAGCTGTCTGGGTGAGATTCATGACATCCCATTCGGGGAGCTGGCAAGCAGGTATGCCCATAGTCCGGAAGAAGAACGGAGGCTGAGGGAGATATACAGCCATGCAGCCAACCGCAATGTGGTTGGAATGGCCTATGAACAATTCGGTCATCCCCTAAACAACCGTTATGATTTCCTTGTGCCGAGCGACACAAGTCTGTGTCGAGTGATCGAGGTATGGAGGAAAGAGAGCAAAGCCCGCTACCGTTGCCACGACGTGAACAGCGGCGAGGTGTTCAAGATTGAGATCGAGGATCATCAGGAAGAGGTCGCGAAGATAAACGAGGAGCGAAGAAAAGATGGCATGGCACTCGGAATACCTGAAAATGAAATCCCCTATATAAAGGCTGAATGGTTCATCGACTCATACTGGTATTACTATTTCCTGACACCTTTCGGAGACATTCTCGACGAGGGGGAAACACCTTACGAACACAAGGAACACCCCTATGTCTTCGCTGCATATCCATTCATCGACGGCGAGATTCATTCATTCGTCGCCGATGTTATAGACCAACAGCGGTATGTGAACCGACTGATCATGCTATATGACTTCATAATGAAGACAAGCGCTAAGGGGGCGCTTCTCTTCCCGGAAGACGCAAAGCCGGATAATATGAGTATGGACGATATTGCAGACGAATGGGCAAGGGCGGACGGCATCATAGTATTCAAGCCGAACAAGACCGGAACTCTGCCGAAACAGATTGCCAACAACTGCACCCAGATAGGAATATCGGAGCTTCTGAACATGCAGCTCAAATTCTTTGAGGACATATCAGGAGTGAACGGAGCCATTCAGGGTAAACCGGGATTTTCAGGCATGAGCGCAAGCCTTTACAGCCAACAGACGCAGAACGCCACAACCTCGCTGCTTGACCTTCTGGAGACATATTCGGATTTCGTTAAGGAGGGGGCTTATAAGGACGTTAAGAATATCCAACAGTTCTATGATGACAAGAAGACTTGCAACATTGCAGGAAAGGAGGCTATCTACGATCCCGAGAAACTAAGCGACGTGGAGTTTGACCTAAGCATTACGGAAAGCACAGCCACGCCATCGTACAGGGCAATGGCCAA
Organism: Paramuribaculum sp.; assembly: GCA_029052015.1. Classification (GTDB taxonomy): domain Bacteria; phylum Bacteroidota; class Bacteroidia; order Bacteroidales; family Muribaculaceae; genus Paramuribaculum. The sequence continues at coordinate 2,266 of JAIDJW010000203.1, forward strand.
CGAGTTCCTCATGAAGATTTTTGAGATGGGTCAGATTACCTTGCAACAACTTCTGGAGAACGGAGATTTCCCATTCGCGGACTCATTGCTGCAGAGTGTCAAGAGTCAGCAAGAGCAGTTGGAGCGCGGAGAAACGCCGGACAATATTTCACCTGAACTTTTGAGACAGGCCCAGCAGGGTGCGGACATGAATGCTGTAGCAAGAGCTCATGGCATGATGGCTGCTGCGTAATCCTTAATACACAAGCCATAATGCAGAATTAGCAATGCATTATACAATACATGATTATTAACTCCGCATTATGAATTAATTTTCAGATAGAGGCTTCCGAAACGTGGCCTCTTCTTTTTTTGGGTCTCATGTCGGAGATCTTTATAATCTGTGGCATGTCCATTTCATAAAGGGAGATGTGAAGGCCGATGGCACGGGTCATCAAAAGGTCGTCATGCTTTCCGACAATTGCGCCATATGCACCACTGGGCTTGCGCTCGTAGGCGAGGTATTCATCGAGAACCTGCCGGTCGCGTTCGGTGTACAGATGGTCGCGGACTGCTTTGATGAGGGTGGTGATGATCATTGGCTTTGTGGCGGCATTGGTGTGAAAGCCATATTTGCGCGGCAATCCCTGCCTTATCTCGTCCTCGGACTGGCGACGGGCGTAGAGGTTGGGATAAACATCGGAAATCTGATTGAGAATGTATTGCGACTGGTCGCCGCCTTCAATCTGACGTTCGCGGTCGTGGGTCTCCAAGGTGTTTGATTCTATGACAAGCAGGGCATTGTCGTAATAAGAGGCTATCTGTGCTGCACGCCATGCGAGACGGTCAATGTCGCAGTGTCCACGCCATTGCGCAACAATGGCCTGACGGTCTCCGTCAATCATATTGAGACGGTCAAAAACGGCAATGACAGACCAGTCCGCCTTGTTTGACCGGCCACCGATATCCACGACAACAAGGTAACGATTGGCAACCTTCACCTCCGGGTCAATCTCCGGTTTAGCCCAGATCCAGAAATTTGCCTGACCGTCTTCCCGGAAACGCACGTTCTTTATACAAAGACTTCCTTCGTTGGCATCGCCGTTGACCTCTCCCACGAACCGTGGAAGAGAACAAGCACTTTCAAACTCCTTGACAAGATATTTATCAAACACCATAGATCCAGAATGCACAAACGCCTCCACATCGTCAGAAGGATACTCAGAGGCCATGACTGCATGGGAGTTCTTTCCGGCACGTTCATGTATGTACCAGTTGATGGCCTCCAACGTCGCTCCTTTCTCCCAAAGCCACCAGAGGTAACGTCCACTTTCCTCACGGGCTGACATGGCTGATCTGTTCTCACGTCCGCTCCAAAGGGAATTAGCGAAGCGCCTCAATTCGTCAGGAGTCTTAAACGGTATGGAATACTGCTCAATCTCAAACCATGGAATGAAAAGAGGGGAAAACTGAGAACGAACTTTTGCATCCGGATCAGGATAGGCCGCCGCCTGATATTCGGAATGGAAGAAATTGCCTGTACCGTTGGCTGTGGACTCATAGACTATCATCGTGTATGGCCTGTAAAGAATTCCGGAACAAGCAGAACGCACAATGTCTTCGGGGGACTTACCATCGGTCTTTTTCCAGACTCCAACTTCTGAGAGGTGGACAAGGTTATAATCACCACCACGGCATGAATCGGGACTTTCGGCTGTACCTAACTTTATTTTGCAATTACGCTGCGGAATACGGTGAATAGACCCAAACTTACCTACGCGAACCATCTTGACTTCCGATTCGGACCAAGAATCGCCAAGCGGGTGAAGCATCTCCACAGGATAACCGGCAATCATACGGTCAAACATATCCTTGATTTCAACAGAGGCATCCCCCTGATGGGCTATAATGAGAGAGTTAAGACCTTTGCGGTGAAGGAACTGAAGCCATGCCATATAGAGCTGCGTGGTGGTGGAGCCTCCCCACTGACGAGCCTTCAGCATGATTATGCGGATAGGCTCTCCCGCCAATCGACTTTTCTCGAACATCTCGACCAACCGGCGTTGAGGATACCAGAGCCGGAAAAGGACATCGTCACCACCACCCTTTTTCTTCACCTTTACAAGCGTGGCACACCAGAAGGGGAAATCGTGCCGGTAACGCAATCTGATAAGCTGATTTGAGACTTTTGAAGCGTCGGTGGCATTAGGCTCAATATTAAGCACATCGGAAAGAAAACGATTTATTGAGCCGGCCTCAACCAATTTTCTGACAAACTCCACATGTATCATACTTTCCGGAAGCCATTGCACAGGTATGATGAAGTCAGAAATTTCAACACGGACACGCTCACCTACGCTTCCCTCGCCCGTTATCGGGTCAAATCTGGCATAAATAGTATCGTTACGCCTGTCGTTCTCTGAGAGGATTCCATTAATTATCATACAGCGTTCTGATTGCAAATTGACTTATCATATCTTAGTTTGCTTGCGGTCATAATATCCTCGCCTAATGCGACAAATAAATTCCCTGACTGACTTCGGCGTAAAATAGAATTTAGGAGCAGGTTGATTGACAATGATTGAAACCAGCTCCAAGATTGTCATTTGAGGGAAGTGAGGCCGCAACTCTTTGTAACGTTTATGGATTTCAGCAAACATTTCACGCTTGGTCTCAGTCATACAAGGCAAACTGCGGCCGGATTCCATGGATGAAATCACTATCGCTGCACGCTCTTCGCTTACCCAGAACCTACACGACGGAGATTCTGCCACGGCTCTACAGATATAGACCATACTAATAACATCAGAATCGGAAAGCTAATG
>JAIDJW010000204.1 GCA_029052015.1 Paramuribaculum sp.
CTGCAAGAGGGGGATGTTTTTTCACTTGTTTTAGGTATTGCCGAGGGTATATTCTCGCTATAATTTTGCAGCCGTAATTATACGGTATGTAAATAATATGGCTGCACAGAAACATCGACTGACCCGGATAGGGTTTCATGAACGGGCGTTGCATTCACAACCGCATCAAAAGAAATCATAATAATCATAATTAAATATCACATTCATGAAAAAGCTAAAAAACATCTTCGCAACAATGATTCTGAGCATGGCACTCGCAGCATCTATCACTTCCTGCTCCGGCGACGACGACAACAACAATGAGCCGGACGAACCGGCGGCACAAAGCATCGCAGGCACCTACAGCGGCAACATGACCTGCACAGTAATGGGCAGCGAGGAGGAGTATGAGAACATGAGCTATGTAATCACAGCTACAGACGATGCCACAGTGTCCATCATTCTTCCCGGATTCGGCACTCCCCCGATGCAGCTTCCGGACATGACAGTGACAGGCCTCAAGGTTTCCGGCAAGGACGGAGTGTACACCATCGCCGCCACTGAATTCTCCGGCACTTCCGGCCAGGGCAAGGTTTACAGCGGAGCTATAAAGGGCAGCTTCGAAAACAATACACTCACTCTCGACTACAGCTTGCAGTACGGGGCTATGCCGATGTCGATGTACTTCTCTTTCTCAGCACCTAAAGAACAACCTCGATGTCAAGAAGTCTGATCCGTATATTTTCCGTCATCGGACTTCTGTCTCCTATCACAGGACTTGCCGACACTTTTGCCGGCAAGATTCTTGATGAGACAGGGAGTCCGCTCACCGGCGCAGTAATCTCTATCCCTGACAGCGGGAAAAAAGTGACCTCAGGCATTGACGGCGATTTCACCTTTGATGTCGCGGATAAAAACACGGTCAAGATAACAGTCACTTACTTAGGCTTTGTGCCCAATTCCACCGTTATCCGCTCGGACCGCAACGCCAAGGAAAATACCATAAGGATGGTGCCGGACCCTACTACGCTTGACGAGGTAGTTGTCACCGCCACCCGCACGCCCAAAACCCTCAAGGACGCTCCAGTGATAACCCGGGTCATCTCCGCAGACGAAATCGCCAGGACCGATGCCACCAATATCCAGGATTTGCTGACTGAAGAGATTCCGGGGCTTGAGTTCGGCTACGCCATGAGCCAGGAGACATCGCTCAACATGAGCGGCTTCGGAGGCAATGCAGTGCTGTTTCTGGTAGACGGCGAGCGTCTTGCCGGCGAAACGATGGACAATGTCGACTACAACCGCCTGAATCTTGACAATGTAGGCAAAGTCGAGATTGTCAAGGGGGCCTCATCGGCCCTCTATGGAGCAAACGCAGTTGGCGGAGTCATCAATCTCATCACCAAGGAGAACAAAGAGCCGTGGCATCTCAGCCTCAACTCACGCTACCGCAATGCGGGTAATGAATGGCGCAGCGGCGGCAATCTGAGTTTCAACAGCGGCAAATGGAATTCAAACACAAGCGTGCAGTACTCCACAGTCGAAACCATAAAGCTCACCGATGCCTTTGACACGGAATCGAATATTCACGAGATTTTCGGCGGCAACACTCTCAATGTAAAGGAGCGCCTGTCGTTTCGCCCTACCGACAATCTGCAGCTCATAGCTCGCGGAGGGTATTTCTACCGCGAGAGCCACCGCTCAAACTATGATGACCATTACCACGGCTACTCAGGCGGCCTGCGCGGAATGTGGAATATCGATCCGAGCCAGAATCTCGAAGTGTCGTACAGCTATGACCGGTATGACAAATCGCGCTTTGTCGACAACCGGTGTACCCACGACCATGACTACAGCAACCGCCAGCACACACTGCACGGGCTATACACCAAGTTCCTGGGGCTTAACGCTCTGACTGCCGGAGCGGATGTGATGCACGACTATCTTACAACATATCAGTTTGTAAACAATGAATCGCGCTCACAGACCTCAGCGGATGTTTTCGTGCAGTTCGACTACAATCCCCTGAGCTGGCTCAATATCATCGCCTCGGTGCGCGACGATTATTTCTCGGCTTCCGACAATAATGCCGTCACCTCACGATTCGCCGCCATGTTCAAGCTCAGGCCGCTGACAATCCGCGCCTCCTACTCCGGAGGATTCCGCGCACCGACACTAAAGGAGATGTATATGTGCTTCGACATGGCGGGAGTGCAGATGATTTACGGTAATCCTGACCTGAAGCCGGAAAGGAGCCATAACTTCAATGTTGCGCTGGAGCGCACGGGTCAGATACGCAAGGGGGTGTTTGCCGGCTCCTACAGCGTGAATCTTTCGGGCTACTACAACTATTACAACCGCCGCATCACCACAACCGATTTTCCCGGCAGCGACACCCTCGAGGAGGGCGCCATCTACACCAACGAGGACGGTGTGAAGGTGACGGGAGCCGACTTCAACGCGAGATACCGCACCACATTCGGCCTCGGCGCCTCATTCAGCTACAATTACCTCCATACCGCAGGGAGAAAGGTTGACTCGCAGTTTACCCAGCCCCGTCCTCATTCGGCGACGTGGAAGCTCGACTACGACAAGCAGCTCTGCAGTGTGTACAGACTGTATGCAGGCATTTCGGGACGGTATTTCTCTAAGCCCGAGAGCAGCCTGCCGACCAGCGGAGCGTATTCGCTGTGGAAATTCACCCTGCAGCAAAGCGTGTGGAAAGGGATAAACATCAACTTCGTGATAGACAACCTGATGAACTACCGCCCGAAGATATATTACTGGAACTCGCCTGCCACACCGGGACGCACCTGGTCGATAGGAGTATCACTCGACATCAACGATTTCTTCAAATAAACATACTCTTTTAGCTTGAATTTTCTCGCGACCCGCAAGGGGTCTTTTTTAGGGGGGAGCGTTTGGCCGCGTAGTCTCGCTGACGCTCCACTACGCGGTATTGTCTCGCCACCCCTTGCGGGGTGTGCTCATCGCTCATCAATCAGGGATGACGAGATATACTGCTCACCGGAGAGTAGCCGGTGAAGCCGAAGTCCTTGCGGTAGAGCTCGGGAGAAGACGGGAGGTCGCGGCCGAGGATGACTCGATTTATCTCTTCGGCGATGAAGGCGGCTATCTTTATGCGGCGGACGTCCCAGAGCGTGGTGCTCCAGGATATGCGCACAACTACATTGGATGAGTCGGCAGGAATGGCGAGCTTGCGCGACCAGAGGATTGAGGAGGCTGTGGAATGGTATCTGCCGTTGTCGGCCTCAAGGTCAAACTTCTCTTTGAGGCGCGCGGTGAAGTCGCTGAAAAATTCTATGTATTTCTGCTTGTCAGCTACTACGGATGATTCGAAATCGAAGGATTCGTCGCCTTTGCCGCCTCCGATGCCGAAGTGGAACTGGGTGGGATATTCGGGTTCCTGTGCTCCGCTGGCGGCGAGGATGGTGAAGCTCCATGAGCCGGGGCGGTTCATGAGGGCTTCAAGGTCGGCGTTGTAGTCGGCCTGCCCTTCCTCAAGGGGTTGCTTGACGGTGTAGAATGAGCGGTAGGGCGCGTATTCGCCAATCTCGCGGCTGATATAGTTGAATCCTCCGATGAAGGCAATGTAGTAGGAGAAGATGCCGATCGTGGGGTCGATACAACTGCTGGGCGACACGATGGTGACTGCTGAGCCACGGTCTATCATCTGACCGTAAGAGCGGTTGATGTTGAAGTGCTCAATGGCGAGGCGGTCGTGGGGCATGCGGTCGGTGGTAACGGTAGCGGCAAGGTTGATGAGTCGGAATCCGGGTGTGGATTCGACGGTTTCGATCATTTCGTCGCAGGTGATGTGAAAGCGGCTCTGAATGTCGGCGAGTGTGCGGAAAAAGGGCACAATCTGCATTGCGGCGGGGCGGTCGAGTTTGCGCTCGAATGCTTTGAGGAGTTTGCGGCGGTTTTCCTCAATGGTTTCCTTATGATTTTCTTTTTCAATAGCTTCGGTGAAGCCGGCGCCGAGAATTCCGGCGGGGACGGCGACTATGGCAATGCCAAGGAGACCTACAATGCAGGCAATTACTTTGCCGGGCACACTCACGGGGGGTGTGTCGGCAAAGCCTCCGGGGTCGCCGATGTACTGGGCGAATGCCCACATTACGGAGGCGAATCCGTTGTCGTAGGCTTCGGGCTGGCGGTCGTGCTCACAATAGAAGAGAATGAGGGACAGGATAAAGGTTACTATCATCAGAAACTGCATGGATATGAGGAGCTCGCGCCGCTTCTCATAGATGGCTCCGGTGAGGAGGCGCCATGACTTCATGTAGCGGGAGATGCGGAAGAGGCGCACGGTGCGGCTCCATTCGTAGCCGGCGGCCTTAGCGGCGGAGTTGGGGATAAAGTACTCAACTTCCACATCATCATAGGCGCCTGTGGCGAGCAGACTGACCGCGAGCTTCATCTGAAAGTCGCGCTCATTAAACATCAGCTCGTCACAGCTGGCTATGAACTCTCGGATGTGGGCAGCTACTGTTGCTATAAAGCTCACTTACTTGTTGGCGTTGATGAAGTCAACGAGCTTGGAGCCGTTGTTGCGGGTGTTTGATTTTTCGTTGATTTCAAATCCGACCTGTGCGGCGATTTCGCGGAGCGAGCCTATGACGTTGTCATAGATTTTGCATACGCGCACTGTGCCTGAGTCCTCAACTGTGATGATGTACTCTCCTGAAATTGCTGATTTTTTTGCCATTGCTATAGTTTTTAATTTAAGGTTAATAAATATGTATACACGCGACTCTGCCCCGCGGCTGCCGGGAGCTGCTACGGGCAAATCAGTAGGTGAAAATATAATCGTAGAGTAGTAGTTCTCTGCCATTTTTCCATCTGTGAGCTATGCCTGCCAATCCTGACAGCATCATATACGAGGATATGACGCCGGCAAAACCGACATTCGGGTTAGCTCTGCAAGACGGGACGCAGATATTTAAGATTTAGAAGCGGACTTCGGGGAGTCGCTTCAGGGTAGAACAGCCGTCCCATATCTTTCCTCCGGCGGTGAGCCCCTACGGGCATTGCCGGCTGAATTGCCGCGGATATGTATTCTACCCATGGCTGCGCCGCAAAGGATTGGGGCGAGCCATTTGCAATGGCAAAATTAATAAACACGGGTAAAATCCCCCCCCCTAAGGTTAAATAACGTTAATTAACCGAGCGTCAGGCGGCTGTGGATACGCGACGGTAGAGGAGCACGGCGATGATGGCGTAGATGATGTTTGGTATCCACATGGCTATCATCGGCGATGTGTAGCCGCTGACGGCAAAAGTTGAGGTGACGGTCATGAATAGGATGTAGCTGAAGCTGAGCACCAGGCCTATGCCGATGTTTATGCCCATGCCGCCCTTGACCTTGCGGCTGCTGAGTGCCATGCCTATGACTGTGAGGATGAATGCGGCGGCGGTGATGGCGTAGCGGCGGTGGTATTCTATCTCGAAGTTTTTGATGTTTGCCACTCCGCGTGCTTTCTGCCGGTCGATGTATTCGCTGAGGGCGGGGCTGGTGAGCATCTCCTGGTCGTTTTTGGCGATGAGGAAGTCGCGCGGCTCTATGGCGATGGTAGTGTCGAGCCTGGTGCCTCGGGTAATGACCTCGCGGGTGCCTTTGAAGTCGCGAATCATGTAGTCGCGCACGGTCCAGTGATATAGGGTGTCGTAGTGGATGGTCTGCGCTGTCATTCGCGACATGAGTTTCTTGCCGTCAAATTTTTCGAGTGAGAATCGGTAGCCTGTTTTTGTGGTGTTGTCATAGCGGTTCATGTAGGCTATTACTCCGGGTGATACCTGTAGCTGGATGTTGCTGCCGTAGTTTACCGCCTTGTTTTTGACGTAGGTGTTCTGATATGCTATGCGCTTGACGTTTGCCGGAGGGATTACGTAGGCGGAGAGCACGAAGGTGGCTGCGGCGATGACGGCTGCGCTGAGCATGTATGGCATTAGCAGTCGGCGGTAGCTCATGCCTGTGGAGAGCATGGCTATAATCTCGCTGTTGTCGGCGAGCTTTGAGGTGAAGAATATCACCGCTATGAATGTGAAGAGGGGGCTGAACTGGTTGGCGAAGTATGGCAGGAAGTTGACGAAGTAGTCGAAGACGGTTTCCTTGAGTGGTGCCTTGAGGAATGCGTCGAGCTTCTCGTTGATGTCAAACATCACTGTGATGGCGAGTATGAGCACTATTGCGAAAACGTATGTGCCGAGAAACTTGCCGATAATGTAGCGGTCAAGAATCCTTAGTCCCTTTATGTGGATTGACGGGAGTTTCATCAGAGGCGTGTCGTTACTCTTTGTATCATTTCTTTTTTCCAGGCGGGGAAGTCGCCGGCGAGTATGTGGGCGCGAGCCTGCCGGGTGAGCCATAGGTAGAAGGCGAGGTTGTGGACGCTGGCAATCTGCATGGCGAGTATTTCCTGGCTTATGAAGAGGTGGCGGAGGTATGCGCGGGAGTATGCGGTGTCGACGTAGCTCGTGCCTTCGGGGTCGAGGGGCGAGAAGTCGTCGGCCCACTTGGCGTTGCGCATATTCATTATGCCGCGGCTGGTGAAGAGCATACCGTTGCGGGCATTGCGGGTTGGCATCACGCAGTCCATCATGTCGACTCCGCGGTCTATCGCCTCAAGGATATTTGCGGGGGTGCCCACTCCCATGAGGTAGCGGGGGCGGTCGGCGGGCAGGATTTCGTTGACAACCTCTATCATTTCGTACATCACCTCTGTGGGCTCTCCGACGGCGAGGCCGCCGATGGCGTTGCCGTCGGCTCCGAGGTCGGCTACAAATTTTGCGCTCTCGCGGCGCAGGTCGGGGTATTTGCAGCCCTGCACTATGGGGAAGTATGCCTGGTCGTAGCCGTAGATTCCTTCGGTCTCCTTGTATCTCTTCCATCCGCGCTGCAGCCAGCGGTGGGTGAGGTCGAGGCTCTTGCGGGCGTAGCTCCACTCCGATTCGCCGGGGGGGCATTCATCGAGAGCCATCATTATGTCGGCGCCGATAATACGCTCTATGTCAACCACTCCTTCGGGGGTGAAGAGGTGTTTTGAGCCGTCGATGTGGCTTCTGAACCATGCTCCCTCCTCCTTGAGCTTGCGGTTGGAGCTGAGTGAGAACACCTGGAAGCCGCCGCTGTCGGTGAGGATAGGGCGGTCCCAGCCCATGAATCCGTGGAGGCCTCCTGCGCGTCGCAGCAGCTCGGTGCCTGGGCGGAGATAGAGGTGGTATGTGTTGCCGAGAATAATCTGGGCGTTGATGTCGTCGGTGAGTTCGTGGCGGTGGACAGCTTTTACGGAACCGACAGTGCCCACCGGCATGAATACCGGTGTGAGTATGGTGCCGTGGGCGGTGGTTATCTCCCCTGCCCTTGCCGCGCTGCCCGAGGCTGTTGCCTGTAGTTTGAATTCCATGGTGCAAAGGTAGTAAAAAGAGTGGAGAAGTTGAGGAGTTTAGAAGTTTAGGCTCGCTAAAGCTCGCCACCGGAAACAAATTCAGCGAAGGAGAGCGATGATTTCCTTGAAGGCGTAGGGGGCTGTGGTGCCGTCGGCGTGGGCGAGGATAATCCTGCCGGTGGGCTCTATGCCTGCAATACGTGCCATGATGCGGGTGCCGGTGTCGGCCACCGTGTAGGGATGTATCCCTTCGCGGCGCCACAGGCGGGCGAGATAGCGCTCATGGATTTGCGCGGGGGGAGCGGCGATGTTGGCTTCGATGGCGGCGCCGATGGTTTCGAGCAGCGGGCGGAGCTCGTGGCGCCTGCCGGTTATCTGCGTGAGGCTCACGGGGTTTGGCGCGTCGCTGACGAATAGCTGCTGGTTGACATTGAGGCCTATGCCGGCTATGCTGCGGTCGATGGTTCTGCCGGTGAGGGTGTTTTCGATGAGTATGCCGCAAATCTTGCGGTCGGCGACATAAATGTCGTTGGGCCACTTGACGGCTACTTCGCCGGCTTCGGGGCAGTCGGCGAGCAGCTCCGCGATAGTGTCGGCAACTCCGAGGGCAACCGCCTCGGAGATAAAGAACTGCGCCGCGGCGTCAACGCCTGCCGGGCGGAGGAGCATCGAGAAGGTGAGGTTCTGACCCGGTTCGCTCTCCCAGGAGTTGCCTCGCTGCCCGCGCCCGGCGGTCTGCACCAGTGCGCGGACTATCGTTGCGTGGGGCAGCGGTGTGTGCGAATCCATCTGCGCCATCAGAGTATTTGTGGAGGGGGTCTGAGGTATATCTATAATGTTCATGCGCGCGCGTGAGGGGTTTAAGAATACAAAGTTAGAATTTTTGAGGCAGTGTGTGAAAGGGACTGGTCGTGAAATTTTAAAGTTACACTTTAAATTTTCATGATTCCGGTTTCGTGAGCAAGTGTGCATTTTCGCAGAAAAAGGGGTGGCGGCGGGCTATAACTTTGCATCACCGGAAATAAACAACCCTTCCGGTAAGATTTTATGGAAAATGCACTTGACATTATGGCGGACTCAGCTGAAGCTATCGCTGCCGCAACAGAAACACCCCCTACAGCCGAGCAGCATCCGGACGGAGAGGACGCCGGACAGCAGGAAGAGCGCCGCAAATTGTACGCACAGGAAGTCATGGACCTCATAGATGAGGCTGAGCGCCGCGGCTACCGGCGAGGCATAGAGGAAGCCCGAAAAAAGGCTGTGAACGGCAGCCAAGGGATGTGGGAGGAGCCCGGAGTCGCTTACGATGAGCCGCTGGACACGGGAGTGGGTATTCTGCGCTGCATACGCCCCGGAGTGTGGGACGACTGACACTCCACGCACACAAGCTATCTATCAATATATCAATATATCATCTTTTACTCTTAACCACGCACAACAACAAACTTTATGGAAAACAATGCAACAGTGACAACCGGCTTTGCCGGCGGCAATAATGTGACAGACGGTGTGCTCACCACAACCATGGCGCGCGAGGCGTCACCCTCGCTCCTGCGCAATGAAACTGACGACCGTGTTGCCAGAATCCGTCCGATGGCAACTCCTGTCGACTCTATCTCGCGCATGATTGGCGCCCGCAAGTGCCACAGCATGGTGGTCGATTACTATACCGTCGACTCCAAGAAGCCTACTGTAACCGCCATGAGCAATCTCAAGGACACCGGCACTATCCATAGCTCCGGAAAGAAAATCTATACCCTGCAGACTGCGGAGAGCGGAGCTTTTGCGGTGAGCGACACCATCTATGTGCCCGATGTCAGCTCGGACCCGGCGCCCGGCACCACCTCCGACCCGCTGATGCTCTATGTTATCGGCAGCACTCCCGGCACAGGCGAGGTGACGGTGATAGGCATCAATGCGGGCAATGACGGAGCCATAGATATCAATTTTGCTGGCAAGAGCCTGGTGAGAATGGGACGCGCCGCGGGCGAGCTTGATGTGCAGACTCCCCAGTTTGAGGCTCTGCCGCGCAAGGACACCAACTACTGCCAGATATTCAAGGCTCAGATTGAGCAGAGCCACATCATGCGCCAGAGCGCCAAGGAGGTGGGCTGGACCTTCAGCGACCAGGAGGAGGTTGCGGTGATGGATATGCGCATGAGCATGGAAAAGAGCTTTGTGTTCGGCGTCAAGGCGCGACTGGAGCAGCCCGAGCGATGCGACGAGGTGATGTTTACCGGCGGCATCTGGAACCAGGCGGCGTCTACCGCCACCTACTCCAAGAGCGGTCTCAACATGACTCAGCTAACCGCAATAATGAAGACGGCTTTTTGCGGCAGCGCGGCAGGGTCAAGCCGCAAGATTCTCTTTGCCGGCTCAGGGCTAATAGCGGAGCTAAACAATCTTGAGCACACCAAGGTGCTGCTCGCCCGCGACAGAGTGACACGCTGGGGTGTGGACTTCAACGAGGTGACAAGCAAGTTCGGCACTCTGATGGTGGTGCATTCGGAGGTGTTTGACCAGTGCGGTCATGAGAACGACGGTCTGATTGTCGACCCTTACTACATGACCAAGTATGTGCATGTGCCTTTCAAGTACGACCGTCTTGACATGAAGCGCAGCGGCACACGCAACACCGAGGCTACAGTGCTCACCGAGGCGAGCTGCCTGGTGCTCCGCAATCCTGAGGCCCATGTCAAAGTGATAGGAGAATGAGCTCAAGCATTGTTGTCATGACACAGGAGGAGATTCTCGCCCGCTGGCGCACAGCCGGCGGGTGGGAACCCCTGCCCTGCATTGCGGAGAGCGCCAACCCCGAACACCTCGACCGCCTGCTCGCAGCGCATATCGACGCATGGTATTGCCACACTTTGCTCACCGCCGAGCCATTCCTGCTGCCGGCATCCGATTTTGCGGACGACTCCTACGCGAGGCTGCTCGCCGACGGGTCGGCTGTGGAGCTGACACTCCCCTCGCAGTGCCTGCGCCCCACGAGAGTGAAGATGTGGGGGTGGCACCGGCCGGCAAACGTCACCTGCGATGCCGACGGATCACTGGCGCTGATGCAGCTCAACCCATTCAGCAGGGCCGATCGCTCGAACCCTGTGGCTATAATGGTTTCGCCCGACACCATCATCCTTTATCCAGTGCCCGACATCGGCAACGGCACTACTATAGAAACTCTCACCGGAGTGCCAGCACCGCAGGCCGGAGTGTATCTCCTCACCCCTTTCCTGCTTGCCGACATGACAGAAAAAGCCAAAACCTTGTTTAATCATGGACTATCTTAATATAGCTTACGAAGCCTGGAAAAGCGCGGCCAGATTCAGGGCTGACCGCACGAGGCTAAAGCGCTTCACATACGGCGACCAGTGGGGCGATTTTGTCACCACTCCCAGCGGCAGACTCATCTCAGAGCGCGAGATGGCGACACGCAACGGCGCCACACCCCACACCAACAACCTGCTCCGGCAGATGGTCAAGACCGCAGTGGGACTTTACCGCCGCGACTACTCGGTGCCTGTGGCCGAAGAGCTAAAGGATGTTGCGGAGCGCAATTCGCTTGAGGAGCTCGATGCCCGTAGCCTTGAAGAGTTTCTTATAAGCGGATGCGCGGTGCAGAGGGTGGTCTATGAGAGGCGACCGGGAGGCGCGGGCCTGTGGGCCGACATAGTGAGCCCGGAGCGCTTCTTCGTCAATGCCTACCGCGACCCGCGCGGATGCGACATTGACACCATCGGCATGCTCCACGACATGAGACCCCCGCAGGTCATGATACGCTTCGGCGGCAGCGACTCCGACCGCCGCAAGAGCATCTGGCAAATGTGTACCGCAGGCGAGGACACTTTCTCACCCTCACTTTTTGAGGACGAGAGCTCGGTTTTCAGCAAGGCGCCCCGGGGAATGTGCCGCATAATCGAGCTGTGGACCATGGAGACGGTGCGCGTCATCAAGGGTTACGACCCGGTGGAGCAGCGCGAATTTATGTCCGAGCTTGACCAGATGCCCGTCATCGACGCCACCAACAGTGAGCGCGAGGACGACATGAGGATTGTGAGCCGATGCGTCGACTCCGTCAGGTGGAAATGCCGCTGGCTCACCACCGGAGGCAAGGTGCTCGACGAATACTACTCCCCCTTCGCCCACAGCTCCCACCCTTTTGCCGTGAAGATGTATCCGCTGATCGACGGCGAGGTGCACTCGCTGGTGGAAGATGTCGTCGACCAGCAGAAGTATATCAACCGCATGATAAGCCTCATCGACAAGATTATGCAGTCGAGCGCAAAAGGGGTGCTCCTATTCCCCGACGACCGCAAGCCCGACAACTATTCGTGGGACGATGTCGCCGACCTGTGGTGCGACTGCCGCGGAATCATCCCTTTCAAATCTGCGCCCGGCTCAACCGTAATGCCGCAGCAGATAACCACCTCCGGAGCCACTGCCGATGCCCACAAGCTGCTCGGCACGCAGCTCGAGCTTATGGAGCAGATCTCAGGGGTGGCTGGAGGACTTATAGGCAAAGGACTGCCCGCCAACGCTTCTGCCGCACTCTATGAGACTCGCGCCCGATACTCAGCCACAGCGCTCGCCGACATATTCGGAGCCTTCTCATCTTTTGTCAGCAGCCGCAACAGGCTGCTTATGACAACCAGGCTCTAAACTTTTATTAACACTCGTGAGCATTGGTAGCTACACACTCCGTATTGTAATTTTGCCAACACTACAACATCTCATACATGGAACAGCAATATCATATTTTTTCGCAACGCGACCGCGACTTCATTGCCGCCTGCCGACGGTATATAGCCGCATCAGGCAAGAAGCCGCTCACCGCAGCCAATATTGCGACGGCAGCCGCAGCGAGCCCCGCACCATCATATTATATTACCTACGATTATGCCATGAGAAAACTCAACGAACCGGCCGACACCACCGACACTCCCTCCGCGCAGCGCATGGCCGACATCAGGCAGCGCGTGCAGCGCCTGATGCAGAGCCGGGGACTGGAGCAGCGCCACGCGCTCTCGCTCGTGCTCGCCGACAAAAGTCCCAAAGGATTCTTCCTAAGCCAATCCACCGCCGTGAGGCTCTTCCACCGCCTCCGCCGCAAGCCACATCTCCGCCGCCCCCTAAACCCGCTAAACTCCTAAACTCATGATAATATCACTCAGCCTCAATGCCATCTGCACCGAAATCTATGCACGCGCCGCACTCCGCGCACTCCTTGACAGCAAGCGCCCGCAGCTACTCACACCAGCTCAGCGCCCCGCCCTCACCCTCCTCATCAGCGCAGCCTTCACATCCATCTGCCTGCGCTTAGGGCTCACCCCACAGTCATCGCCAGGCGATGATATTCTCAGCACCGAGGCCGAAATAAAAACCTCGGCTCAACACGAAGCTGTGAGAAAACAGCTCGAGAGCCACCTCGCCGCCACAGTCATGGCTCAGGCATACTCCGGCTCCGATGACTCCTTTGCCGCCTCGCTCGCGAGCATGGCCGAGCGCAGCGCCGCAACGCTCACACAGCTCATCGCCCCCTACAGCCGCTCCACTC
>JAIDJW010000205.1 GCA_029052015.1 Paramuribaculum sp.
AATAGTCGGAAGTAACAATTCAACAGTAGCTAACACATGGAATTATGATAAAGTATCAAATACAATTATAGCATACTGTAATCCCAATGCCACAAATGCCACAACTGCCGATAAAGCAATAAGAATAGCGCCCTCAAATAAGGAAACTATTTATTATACCTTCAGCAGCAATGAAGATTTGGCTATTCCCGCGGAACAAGATGTAACAATAAATGGAATAAAATATAAATTCCTTGGCAAGGGTGGCACATTAGGAACAACAAATACTACAAATGCGCAAGCCATGAAATACAACTGGATTTCAGGAAATGTTCCAGTATTTCCCGGCATAAAGGCAGCTGACAGGGAAAATACAGAATATACTATGCGGTTTGTACTTTACAATCCTTTCAGTGGGCTAAGCGATATATATTCAGTCAAGTTCAAGATTCTTCCTATTCCGAAACCCTCTGTCAATTTAGAAGAGAGTTCCAAATACGGCATCACCGATGTCATTGAACAGCCGGATGGTACAATACTTGTTAACTATAACTCAAACACTCCAAAGTTATTCTTATCGGCTCCGGCAAAAGAGATTCGTTACACAACCAATCGTGCTACCCCGACAACAAGCAGCGACTTATATAATAAGGATACTGGAATAATACCTTTTGATTATGTTGAGGGTGATGAACCTTTGCCGGTAGGTAGCGTAACGTATATAAAAGCTATGAGTCACTCAAAGAATGCCGGAGTCACATCTACCAACCTTGAGACATACACTGGCGGTCCTCAGTATTATACCAGTGACGGATACGCCAATATCAAAATGGTAAAGATTGGTGCGAGCGTTCCCGCCGCTCCGACAGTTTCGGCTATTACTGTGGACGGGGGCACGCCAACTATTGCGCCGTCACAGGGCGAGCTGAATATCAAGTTTAAAGATGAGGCGAAGCTGCAGTTTGGAGTTTCGGGCAATGTGACTCTGCTCGGCAAATACTTTGACACCAAGCCCAACACTGACAACCTCGGCGAGCTTGAGGAAATCACTCTCGGCGATGCTGATTCATACACTCTTACCAAGGAGATGCTTAACGGCAAGACCGAGGGCTGGTTTGTTGTCATGGCAAGAAACGATGCCGGCAACAGCGATCCGCTGGTGATTCGCTTCGGCCTGAAGGGTCCGGACACTCCGCAGATTATTTTTGCCAAGGATGTACGACCGGGATCCAGTCATCCGAACGCTCCCGGCTCTACCACCGGATTTATTCTCAGCAACGGCGAATATATCATTGCCGACGGCGAGACTTTCAGACCGTGGTTCTACTCACCGGTAAGAGGCACTTTTGAGTATCAGATGGTGACTCCGGTCAACGGCGTGTGGGCCGATACTCCCGATGACAACAACTGGAAAACAGGCTTGTCAAAAGGTTCGTATCACACCGTCGCAGCTGACGACATTGATGCCTGCGACACCGGTCGCTTCTTCTACCGCTCAGGCAACAAACTCGACTCCAACGACGAGAATTCGCCGATTGTTTACAGCGACTACGGCTATATCGACATCCAGAGACTCAGCCCCAGCAAGGTGGCCCACATCGGCGCAAGCGCCTGGAGCACATTCAAGGACGGCGACCTGGTGAGAATCGATGAGGATCTGCGTGTGATGGGCTGGTACAATACCAACGCCAGCGGCAAGCCATTCTATGTATATCTGATGAACAGCGAGGGCGCTGTGATCAAGCTGGTGGGTATTGACAATATCGGCTCTGTCAACCCCAACTCTCCGGCAGACATTTACTATGCGGGCCTAACGCTCAATACCCTCAGAAACAACTCCGCTCTCTATCAGCCGGGCGTGGCTGAGCCGGAGCAGCAGCTCGTTATCCCCGCCAGGAGCATTGTCGGCAGCGTGCAGTTTGCCAACGGCGATGCCAATATGCCGGAAATCCATCTGTCAAGCGGCACCACGAGCCTGCTTCCGCTGCTGGGCAAGCCGGTTGTGCAGAATAGAACTACCACCGCTGACGCCTTTGCGCTGAGCGCTGCTGGCAAGAGCGTGCAGTATCCCGATTCAAAGACCGCCGTCAACATGACCGCCGACTTCAACCGCTATGTTGAGCTGAGGTCGCTCACCTGGACCGGCGCCAACAATATGGTGCAGCTCGCGGGCGGCGGCGGCAGCCTGTCGGTGTATGGTGCCCGCCTGGTTACTCCCGACTACACTTTTGCTCCCGATGCTCTGGAAGCAGGCAAGATGTACCGCATCAAGGGCTTTATCGGCCAGGCTGCAGGTCAGCCCGCCATCTTCCCGATAAGCGAGGTTGAGCAGTGCCCGGGCACTCCGGTGCTTTACGCTCCCAACCCCGTTGGCGAGCCCGAGGCTGACGGCTTCGTTCATCTGCAGGCCATCAGCGATGTGGTGACCTTCACAGTTCAGGGTCATGCCGACGGCAAGACTGCTTTCAGCTACAAGATCGGCGCTGACAGCGAACTACAGCCCTGCACCGGCGACAATGGCAACGAAGTTAAGGTTGACCTGAGCGAAAAGGCCGACGGCGATGTAGTTGACCTGTATGTTTTCGGTGTGCTGGGCGACATGACGAGCCTCGCTCCCGCCAAGGTGAGAATCACCAGGAAGAATGCCGAGATTGTCAACAGCATCTATGACTACAAGAAGGCGATGTTTGCCAACCTGTCGGCAAACATCTATCAGCTCAATCCCGAGAGCAAGGTGATTGTGGAGGAAATAACTCCTTATTATCTATATGTGCGCGACTATGACGAGGCTAATCCCGACGGCACAGCCAACGACCCCGAAGGCTATCTGCGCCGCCTGCTCATACACAACGACAACGGCTGGAACGCAAACATATATGACACCGACAGCATGAAGGACCGCCACATAGTGGTCGGCGACCTCCTCAAAGGCTTCGCGCTCAAGGCTGATGAGAGAAACGGCAATATGTACAGCAACAGCACCGGTTTTGCCCGCACATTCAAGTATGCCGGTCAGGACAAGGCGCATGCCGCCAAAGCAGAGGAGCGCGAGGTCAACAGCCTTGACGCCAACTGCACCTTCACATTTGCCGACACCGACCGCATGCGCCTGCTCACTCTCAAGAATGTGACCGTGAGCAAGAGCGGAAGCGGCACAGACGCCGACCCCTACAACTATAAACTCAACCTCGCAGGCGGTGCGAAAGCACACATGAGAATAGGCGACCCGTTTGAATTCCGCGGCGGCTGGCAGGAAGCATGGGCAGAAAACGCTCCCTTCAATATCACCGGAGTGGTGCTCTTTGACAATGACGGCTCAAAAACCCTCGCTTTCGCTCCGCTGAGCTTCGAGGGTCAGCGCAAGCTCAACACTCCCGCGGTTTATCTTAGCTCTATCGACGAGGATAAGAGAGGCGATACAGAGCAGCCGTTCAACACCGGCAGCATCGTCATGACCAAGCCTGAGACAGCTCCTGCGGACGCAAAGATATACTACAGCATCGACGGTCTCGACCCGCTGAACAATCTCGCAAGCCGCAAGACCTACGATGGAGAAATCGAACTCGGCGATGCCACTGTTGAAATCCGCGCGTTCGTTGCCGCGCCCGGCTACACTCCGAGTGATGTGGTTGTGCGCCGCTTCACCAAGAGCAGCCACGACGTGCAGTTTATCCTCAACTTCCTGGAGACCGCGCAGATTGGTCAGACCTACCGCTTTACCGGCGACACAAAGATTGTTGCCGTCGGCGGTGACTACATCTTTGTTGCAGGCCGCGTCGGCCATTATCTGCCTATACGTCTCACCGGCGGCTGGGACAATATGACCGACATCAAGCCTGACGCCTACCTGAGCGGATTTACCGTAACATACGGCGTTGACGAAAACGGCAACCGCATGGGCATTGCCGACGGTTTTGAAAGCACTTTCAAACCGGTGGCCGACAACCAGAACGAGATAGTGCCCGCTCCCGACGAAACAACCGCTCTTGACTTCGATACACATCCCCGCCGCCTTGTGTGCCTGCGCAACGTCAAGGTCAGCGCTCCCGCAGAAGCTGCCGCGCTCGCTGACGGCGACATCGCATGGACACTCACAGAGAGCGGCGACGGCAACACTCACGCACTCATTCCCGGCAAGCTCGGCGCGGTGACAATCATCGAGCGCGACAGCGAGGGCAAAGAGATTGCTGTCTCAAGCGAGTTTGTTGACGGCGAGAGCTACGACATCACCGGCTTCGTGATGCTTAACGAGAGCCGCGAGGCTGCTATGGAGATGTGGCCCGTTGAAGCCACCCACCTGCGCACCACCGGCGCTGTCAAGGCATCATACAGCGACGGCACTATAGTTGACCCCGCCGAGGAGGACGGCACAATACCCGTGCGCTTCGAAGGCATGACTATGGTGACACTCACCTGCGACACCCACAACGCCACCATCTACTACGCTCTCGGCAAAAACTCCGACAACCTGAAATGGTACGAGTACCAGCAGCGTCCGATAGTCGTGACCGCCGACGAGTATATCCACGCCAAGGCTATCGCTCCAAACGCTATCGAGAGCGGACACACCCACATCGCTCTCAGCGCGCTGAAGCAGAGCGGCGACGTGGAGTTTGACGTCACTTCCGAGTACGGCTGCACAACAGTGAGACTCACCGCCGCTGCCGGAGCTGCCATCTGGTACAGCACCGGCGACGACCGCAGCTGCACCACACGCTACAACGGCACTCCGCTGAAGTTTACCGCCGACACCCGCCTCTATGCCTGCGCGCAGGCACCCGGCCAGAGCCGCGGCGCAGTGAGCGCTATCCACGTGGCTGTTATCGGCACCGAAGCCGGCAGCATCAGCGGCAAGGTTGAAATCAGCGCCCGCCTCAACGAAGAGGGCAAGCCGGTTGTTACCATCACCCCGGCTGACGACACTCTCGCCCCCGGAAGCTACACCATATATTATACCCTTGAAGAGGGTGTGGTGCTCACTCCGGAAAACGGCACCGAGTACACCGGCGAATTCACCATGCAGGAGAGCGGACTGGTAACAGCCCTGCTCGTGGAGAACGGCAAGAGCGCCGGCGAACCCTGCAGCCTCAATGTATGGGCAGGTGTGACCGGCATCGATGGCATCAGCGGCGCCGAAGGAGAGAGTGAAGTGCGTGTCGACGGCGACAGCATCATCGCTCCGCAGGGCAGCGAGGTGTACGACCTCAGCGGCCGCCGCGTCAATCCCACCGGACTTGCAGGCGGCATCTACATCGTCCGCACCCCCGGCGGCAAAGCCGTTAAGGTCAGAATTTAATATGGAGCGGCGGTTTCTTTGCAAGCAAAGCGCTTCGCGATGAAAAACCGCCGACCCACAAGATAAGAGGCGGAGGCGCATAAGCGCCCCCGCCTCTTTGTTATTTCTTATTCGTCTTAAGAAACTCGCAAAAATTAGCTGCAGGTTATTTTGAGGTTTGTTCGAGTGATTTTTGTTTGAAGACGAAGACGTGTACGAGCTACACAACTGAGACTGAAAGCAAAAAGCGCCGGGCAAAGCCGAAAAGCGCCGCAGTAAACCACGAGTTACCAATGAGTTTGATAATATAAACTAATTTTTAAGAGTTACTTATCAGTCTAATAAGTCCAATATGCTTTTACCTAAGACAGGATGCCGCCACTGCGAAGCTATCTGCGCCATAGGCACGAGCACGAATGGGCGCAGGTGCATCCGCGGATGCGGCAGGGTGAGCGCAGGGGTGTCGAACACCACATCATCTACCGCAATGAGATCTATGTCTATGGCGCGGTCGATATATGTGCCGTCCGGAGCGCGGTGAGGCGCAGGACTTATTGACCGCTCTATGGCCTGAAGCTCCTCAAATAGGGCGAGGGGCGACATGGGAGTGCGCGCAGCCACACATATATTAATATAGGTGTTGGGCGAGTCATAGCCCCACGCGGGCGACTCGTAAGGGTCGCTCACACAGGCTGCGCTGTCGATACTGCTCATAATGGCGGTGACCGCCCGCCTTATGATGGCGTGACGGTCACCGATATTCGAGCCTATGCCGATATAGGCTGTGTGGCACATGGCGGGGGTCAGAGAGTTTTCTTCACTTCCACCTCCTCGAATGCCTCGATCATGTCGCCTTCGTGGATATCATTGTAGCCGGCGATGGAGATACCGCAGTCGTAGCCGCTCACAACCTCCTTGACATCGTCCTTGAAGCGCTTGAGCGAACCGAGTTCGCCGGTGTACTTCACGATACCGTCGCGTATCAGGCGCACTTTGCAAGAGCGCTTGATGCGGCCTTCGCGCACGATACATCCGGCAACGGTGCCGACCTTGGAAATACGGTAGGCCTGGAGCACCTCGGCAGTGCCGGTAACCTCCTCCTTGATTTCCGGAGCAAGCATACCCTCCATAGCGTCCTTGACCTCCTCGATTGCCTGATAGATGACCGAGTAGAGACGGATTTCAACTCCGTCGCGCTCGGCGGCACGGCGTGCGGCGAGCGACGGACGCACCTGGAAGCCGATGATGATGGCGTCGGATGCGGCGGCGAGGGTGACATCGCTCTCGGATATAGCGCCGACGGCCTTGTGGAGCACATTGACCTGGATTTCGGGAGTAGAGAGCTTGATAAGCGAATCGCTCAGAGCCTCTATCGAACCGTCCACGTCGCCCTTGACGATGATGTTGAGCTCCTGGAAGTTGCCGATAGCGCGGCGACGGCCTATGTCGTCGAGTGTGAGAATCTTCTTGGTGCGCAGACCGAGCTCGCGCTGAAGCTGCTCGCGCTTGGTGGCGATTTCGCGCGCCTCCTGCTCGGAATCCATCACATTGAAAGTGTCGCCGGCGGTAGGAGCGCCGTTGAGTCCGAGAATCAGCGCGGGAGCCGCGGGACCGGCCTCGGTGATGCGCTGGTTGCGCTCGTTGAACATAGCCTTGACCTTGCCGAAGTGTGTGCCGGCAAGGATGGTGTCGCCCACTCTCAGGGTGCCGTTCTGCACAAGCACCGTGGCTACATAGCCGCGACCCTTGTCAAGACTCGACTCGATGATGGAGCCGGTGGCCTTGCGCGCCGGATTGGCTTTCAGCTCGAGCATTTCAGCTTCGAGAAGCACCTTTTCCATGAGTTCTTCCACTCCGATGCCCTTTTTGGCTGAGATATCCTGGCTCTGGTATTTGCCGCCCCAGTCCTCCACGAGATAGTTCATGTTGGCGAGCTCCTCCTTCACCTTGTCGGGATTTGCCGCGGGCTTGTCGATTTTATTGATGGCGAAGACGATGGGAACGCCTGCGGCGCTCGCATGGTTGATAGCCTCTACTGTCTGCGGCATCACATTGTCGTCGGCCGGTCTCTTAAACACAACTACGAGCCCACGAGACAG
>JAIDJW010000206.1 GCA_029052015.1 Paramuribaculum sp.
CGGCGGTAAGAGCAAACTTTTTGGAGTTAATTTGGATTAAGGGGTGTTTTTTTTGTTTAGAACAGTTTTTCGGGGTAGGTGCCGTCGGCGTGGAGTTTTGCGAATTTCTCCACAACTCCGGGACGGTCGGCGGCGTATGTTACGCCAAACCAGCGGCTGTCGGTGTCAAGCACCTTTACTGTTGCCTCGCCGTTGCGGATGAGGGTGTCGATTGCGAGGGGAATGAAGAATTCGCTCTTGGGGGTGTTGATGTCCTTGTCGAGGAATTTTTTGAATTCGCGCTCACTGTAGTCGAAGTAGTCGGGTGTGAATCCCCAGAGGTTCATTGACACCGGGGTTGCGGGGTCGAGGGTTTGCTCAACGCCGTTTTCGTCGGTAAATACTATCTTGCCGTCCTTGTCATAGCTGATTGCTGTGCGCTCTACCACAGAGGTGAGGTGGCCGTCGGCAGATGTGGAGCACACGCCGCGTGCAACTGAGCCGTTTTCGGTCATGGTGTTGCCTACACGGAATCCTACCATGCAGTAGTCGCCTTTGCGTTCGCGGGGTCGGGTGAGCTCTTTGGCTATGACTTCGAAGGCGTTGCGGCCGTAGAAGTCGTCGGCGTTGATGACTGCGAAGGGTTCGTTGATTGCGTCCTTGCCCATGAGCACTGCGTGGTTGGTGCCCCAGGGTTTGGTGCGGTCGGCGGGGCATGTGTAGCCTTCGGGCAGGTTGTCAAGTGCCTGGAACACTACTTCGACAGGTATGTGGCCTTCGTATTTTGAGAGGATTATTTCGCGGAAGTCCTTCTCGAAGTCCTTGCGGATAACGAATACTACTTTGCCGAAGCCAGCGTGTATGGCATCATAAATGGAGTAGTCCATGATTGTTTCGCCGTGAGGTCCGAGCCCGTCGAGCTGTTTGAGACCTCCGTAGCGGCTGCCCATGCCGGCAGCGAGCACAAATAATGTGGGTTTCATTGCTGATTGGTTTTTATTTTGTTTTGAATGAGAAAGCTATTGTTTGGTCAAACGTCTCTCCGGGGCGCAGCACCGGGGAGGGGAACTGCGGCTTGTTGGGGGCGTCGGGGAAGTTCTGGCATTCGATGGCCACTCCGTCGTAGTCGTTGTAGGGGCGTCCGGCTTTGTTGGCGGGGGAGCCTGCGAGCCAGTTGCCGGTATATACCTGCGCGGCGGGCTGTGTTGTAGCCACTTCGAGCACTCTGCCGCTCGGCTCGGAGGTGAGGGTGGCGACGGTGCGCATCTTACCTTTCTCATAGCCGTCGGCAACCCAGCAGTTGTCGTAGCCTTTGCCGTATTCGAGTGCGGGGAATGAGGCTTTTATCTCCTTGCCAATCTTCTTGGGGGAGGTGAAGTCCATAGGCGTGCCGGCAACCGGAGCTATCTCGCCGGTGGGTATGAGGGTGTCGTCGGTCGGGAGCCATCTGCTGCAGGCGAGCTGAAGCTCGTGGTCGAATATGCTGCCGGCGTCGTGGCCCTCGAGGTTCCAGTATGCGTGGTTTGTGAGGTTGATGACGGTGGGGGCGTCGGTAGTGGCGGCGAGGTTGAGGGTAAGGGTATTGTCGTCGCTCCAGGTGTAGGTTGCGGTGACGTCGAGGTTGCCGGGATAGCCTTCTTCGCCGTCTGCGCTGCGTAGGGTGAACACTACCTTGCCGGCGGCTGCGTCGGCGGTGGATGTCCAGATGCGGTTCATGAATCCGGTGGGTCCGCCGTGGAGGGCGTTGGGACCGTTGTTGATGGCGAGGGAGTAGTCCTTGCCGTCAATTGTGAAATGTCCTTTGGCTATGCGGTTGGCAAACCGTCCGGGCACTTTGCCCGCGCAGGGACCGTCGGCGATATAGTCGGCGGGATTGGCGTAGCCTAATGCTACGTCGGCGAGCACTCCGTGGCGGTCGGGCACTTCCACAGCCACGATTCCGGCTCCGAGTGAGGAGAGTATAACCTTAGCTCCCGAAGCGTTGGTGAGTGTATAAAGGGTAATCTCTCCGAGTGTGGAGGTAGCCGAAGTTTTTTCGATTTTCATCAGGTTTTAGTTTTAGGTAATGTAATGACGCGAAGTTAGCCATTTATTTTGAGAAAACAATCGGCATAAGCAAAAAAGCCGCCGCCCGTGCGGGCGGCGGCGAAGGAGTAGTTGTTATCGCCAAGTCAGATAAGGTGGCCATGAAAGCACTCATGCATTCAAGCCATAGCGAAGCAGGATATGCCAAGCTTGTCTTCGATATTGGCGACGCTCTTGAAACTGAGATTTTCGGTGCCGGACAAAAGCTTGCTCACATACTGAGGACTCACGCCAAGACGTGCGGCAAGGTCCGCTCTTTTGAGGCCGTTTCGGGAGTTCAGAGTTATGAAATTATAACGAAAAATGCAACTTATAAGTTGCATTTTTTTTATTCGTGACAAGTTGTAGTTCAGTCGGTGGAGTTGAGGGCGCGGCGTCGGCGCTCCGCGGCTTCCTTGAGCTTGCGGCGGTGGGCCTGGATGGTGGCGGTGTTGTCGGTGGCGTCGTCGGTGATGTAGTAGACGCATCCGTTGGAGTCGACAGCGCGGGTTCTGCGGCGCTGTTGGGCCTGCCTTGCCCTTTCCTGCGCCTGGCGCGCGCGCTCCTGCGCCTGACGTGCACGCTCCTGAGCCTGTTTTGCTCTTTCCTGTGCCTGGCGAGCGCGCTCCTGCGCCTGGAGGTTGCGCTCCTGCGCCTGGCGCTGAATCTCGGTGGCGTTGGCGCCGGTGCTTGTGTTGTCGTTGACGGAGATGACAAGCTGGTAGCGTCCGTTGATTTTGCTCAGGCTGTAGTTGCGGTAATCGCGGCCTTCTACAAAGCGCATTATAATCTCGCCTTCCTTGCCGGGGCGCATTATGAGGTTTGTGGCTGTTGACCCCTTGTCGATGAGCTTGGAGCGGACGGAGCTGTAGAGAGATTTGTTTTTGAAGGTGTAGCGGTAGTTGGCCTGGCGCACGGTTCCTGAGGAGGGGTCGCGGCTCACAACGACATTGCTCTCAACGTCCTTGGCCCGGCTCATGTAGGAAATCATGTCGTCGTGCCATGACGGTGCTGCCGCCGCTGAAGATATCATGATTAGTGTGGAGAAAAGGAGAATGAAAAGACGGTTCATATCTGTGAGTTTTGGGTTGTTGGCGTGAATTCGATGTATGATTCGCTTTCGAGAGTGAGGGAGGCAGCCTCGAGTTCGCGCTCTATGCGCTGCGCCTCGAGCTGTGTGATGTCGATTTCGGCTTTAATGTCGGCGATGTCGGTGTTTATGACGCCGTTGACTTCGGTGTAGCTGCCTTCATACTGTCTGGCGAGCATATTGTCGGTGGCGGCGTCGGTGTGGCGTTGCCATCCTGCGGCGAATACTATTGCCACTGCGGCGGCAGTTGATGCCCACCAGAGGAGTGGTTTGATGCCGGTGCGCCGTCGTGGCGCTGCTGCTGGCTTAAGCTCGGCTCCAGGCTCTGTCGGCATTCCGTCGGCGTACCATGCGAACATCGGCGCGTACTGGCGCAGATGCTCCGGCAGGGTGTCGGTGTCGGCAAAGTATGCCTGCAGCGCTCGGTCCTCGGCGCAGGTGGTGTCGCCGTCAAAAAAGCGGTTGAGCAGTTCGTCGATATTATGCGAGTCGATGTTCATTGGCTATAGGAGTTTTGGTAAATGTCGCGCACTTTTTTGCGCGCTCTTGACAGGGCGGTGCGCACTGCGGCGGGATTGCTGCCGACGAGTGCTGCTATGTCGGGCGTTTCCATTCCGTCGATGTGCTTCATCCTGAGTACTGCCTGCTCCATTTCGGGGAGCGATTCGATTGCCGCGATGAGTCCTGGGTCGATCATGTCGGAGCCGGAGGTGTCGGCTATGTCGATATGCTCGTCGAGTCCGTCGTGGCAGCGGCGCTTGCGTAGCATGGATATGCACACGCGGCGCAGAATGAGGTGGGTGAGCGCTTCGGGATTGTCGTAGCCTTTGAGCCGGTGGCGGAAAAACCATAGCTTGAGCAGGGTGTCCTGCGCGGCGTCGTCGGCCTCGTCATCGCGCCCGAGGATTCTGCGGGCGGATGAGATGAGCGAGGGGCGCACGCGGCACGCCAGATGTTCAAACTCTGCTTTTTCCATTGCTGACAGGTGTGAGCTGACTGTTAGCGGTTGGTGCTCAGGTTGGTTTGGCGTGGATTGCCTGAGATGCTTATCTTGTTGCGTGAAGGTCCTTTGGCGTCAATGCGTTCGATAGCGTAGCAGCTTATAGACGATACGCTTGAGGTGCATATGGCTGTGACGGTCTCTGCTTTGAGGTTTTTGGCCTGGACAGAGCCGGAGCTGCTGGCGGTGAGGCTTGCGGCGGTGCAGTCGCCGGCAAGGGTGATGTCGCCGGAGCTTCCTGACCTTGCGGAAACGGTGGACGCAGCGATGCCGCGGATTTCAATGTCGCCGCTTGAGCTTGTGGTGGCGGAGATGGCTGAGCAGTTGGCTGATGGCACTTTGATGTCGCCGCTGGATGCCGAGCTTGCTTCAAGCGCGGATGTGATGATGGCGCGTGTTTCGATGTCGCCGCTCGACATTGTTTTGAGCCTGACGTTGCGCGATGCTGTGATGTTGCCGGTTTCTATGTCGCCGCTCGAGGAGATGTTTGCGTTGAATGATGTGCAGCGGAGATTGTCGAATGAAATGTCGCCTGACGAGCGGGTGCTGGCGCTGAGCTCGGCGCATTTGACGGCTTTTGCCTTGATGTCGCCTGACGAGGCGGTCTGGAAAGTGATGTTGTCGGAGCTGTTGATGTCGCTGACAATGTCGATGTCGCCTGAAGAGCCGGTTTTGAACGATGTCACCGCCGGCGCGGCGACAATGACCTTGAGGGTCATCTTGCCGGAGATGGACACCGACGACTCCT
Source organism: Paramuribaculum sp. (assembly GCA_029052015.1). Classification (GTDB taxonomy): domain Bacteria; phylum Bacteroidota; class Bacteroidia; order Bacteroidales; family Muribaculaceae; genus Paramuribaculum. The sequence goes on from JAIDJW010000206.1 coordinate 4,882, forward strand.
TGAAGCTGACTCCGAGGGTGCCTCCGGAATAGGTGATTTTCACATGCTCGACAATGTTGTCGGGACCGTAAATCTCGACTTTCTGGGCGGATGCCTGGGTGTATTCGATGTCGATGAACGTGTTTGTGACCACTCCGGTAACGTTGCCTACCTTCACGGGCTTGCGCACGTAGGTGGAGGAGGGGCGCAGGCTGATGCCGTAGGATGAAAGGCACACCGCGATGGCAGCGGCTAATGAGATTATGCGTGTCATGATTGCTGGTTTATGAATTGTTTCTGTCAATATGACGCGCGAGAGAGGCCAAACGTTACATCCGCAAATGTTAAGAAACTGTTTAAAATTTATATCTCTTTGATTTTAAACATCCTGCCTGTGTCTTTTTGTCGGCTCTTCAGTCACGTAGCGGCGGCTACGCTCCTTCATCGCTGACAAAAATTCATCAGACATGCTGTCTCAAACTCTGTATCATATAAATTTAAGCAGTTTCTAAATTGTGATTTCTCCGCAGATGGAGTGGTCGAAATGGTCTCTGATTTCTTCAGGCGACAGCCCGAGTCCGAAGAGATACATCATCTTGGTTATGGCGGCTTCGGCGGTGATGTCATGGCCCGAAACGGCTCCGGTGGCGGCGAGGGTGTCGCCGGAGAGGTAGCGCTTGTGAACTCCGCCGTTGACGCACTGGGTGACGTTTACCACCACAATGCCCTTGTCGATGGCTTCTTTTATGGCGTCGGTAAACCATGCTCCCGTGGGGGCGTTGCCGGCGCCGTAAGTTTTGAGCACGATGCCCTTGATGCCGGGGGCGTCGAGCTGATAGCGCAGGGTAGCTTCGGTGAGACCCGGAAAGAGGTCGATGAACATCACCGAGGGGTCCATTATATAATGTGTGCGCAGCGGTCGGTGCTCCACGAGTCGGTAAAGGGCGTCCTCGTCAAAGTGGATGCCCAGGCCGATGCGTGCGAGCGGCGGATAATTGTTGCTCTTGAAGGCGTTGAAGTTGTCGGCGCTCATCTTGGTGGAGCGGTTGCCGCGCCAGAGGTAGTTTTCAAAGAGTATCGCCACTTCCTGCACCATTGGCGCTCCTGTGGGTGTGACTGATGCTGCAATCTGGAGGGCTGTGATGAGGTTTTCCTCGCCGTCGGTGCGCACCTCGCCTATGGGGAGCTGGGAGCCGGTGATGATCACTGGCTTGCTGAGGTTTTCGAGCATGAACGACAGGGCGGAGGCGGTGTAGGCCATGGTGTCGGTGCCGTGGAGCACCACAAAGCCGTCGTATGCGCGGTAGTTGCTCTCTATCGCCTTGGCAATCTGTACCCAGTGCAGGGGACTCATGTCGGACGAGTCGATGGGCGGATTGAAAGAGATATTGTCGATTTCGTAGTTGAGTTTCCTCACCTTTGGCACATTGTCGATGAGGTGAGTGAAATCGAAGGGTTGCAGGGTGTGGGTGTGCGGATTCTCTATCATACCGATTGTGCCGCCGGTATAGATGATGAGTATGCGCGGACGGTGGGTGCTCATGGCTCTTATTTTACTTGTGCTCCGGGAGTAACAGGGCCAGTCGGACCGATAACGACGAGAGAGCCGTCGGCATTTTCCGCAGAGAGAATCATGCCCTGCGACTCAATGCCGCGGAGCTTGCGCGGCGGCAGGTTGGCGATGAAGCACACCTGCTTGCCCACAAGGGTTTCGGGCGCATAGTGCGCTGCGATGCCGCTGACGATTGTGCGTCCTCCGAGTCCGTCGTCGATTTTGAATCTGAGCAGTTTGTCGGCTTTGGGCACCTTTTCGCACTCAAGCACTGTGCCTACTCTGATGTCGGCTTTCATGAATGTGTCGAAATCCACGTCGGGTGCCTGCGGAGCTGCCTTGAACGCCTTGATTTTATTCTCCTCCTTGATGCGCTGGAGGCGCTGAAGCTGCGCGTCGATAGCTTCGTTTTCGATTTTTTCAAACAGGAGCACCGGCTCGCCTGTCTGCGCGCCCTCCGGGAGCAGGTCGAATCTGCCGAGTATATCCCAGCTGATGCCGTCCATGCCGAGCATGGTGCGGAGCTCCTTGCTCATGAAGGGTGTGAACGGCTCGAATGCCACCGCAATGTTGGCGCAGAGCTGCAGGGCGCGGTTGAGTATGCCTGCCGTGCGGTTCATGTCGGTTTTCGCCACTTTCCATGGCTCGGTTTCCTGCAGGTAGCGGTTGCCGATGCGTGCTATCTCCATGGCGTCCTTGAGGGCCTCGCGGAAATGGAAGGTGTCGAGGTTGGCGGTCAGTGATTTTGCGGCGGCGTTGACTTCGGCGCAGAGCTTTTCGTCTATCGGCCCGCTTGCTCCTGCTGCGGGTATCTTGCCGTCAAAATATTTGTGGGTGAGCACTATGGCACGGTTGACAAAGTTGCCGAGCACAGCCACAAGCTCGTTGTTGTTTCGAGCCTGGAAGTCGGTCCAGGTAAAGTCGTTGTCCTTGGTTTCCGGGGCGTTGGCTGTGAGCACATAGCGGAGGGTGTCCTGCTTGCCGGGGAAATCCTTCAGGTATTCGTGAAGCCACACCGCCCAGTTGCGCGAAGTGGAGATTTTGTCGCCTTCGAGGTTGAGAAACTCATTTGCGGGCACATTGTCGGGCAGCTGAAAGTTGTCGCCGTAAGCCATGAGCATTGCGGGGAACACTATGCAGTGAAACACGATGTTGTCCTTGCCTATGAAGTGGATTAGGCGGGTGTCGTCGCTCTTCCACCATTTTTCCCAACTGTCGGGCAGAAGTTCTTTGGTGTTGGAGATATATCCGATGGGGGCGTCAAACCACACATAGAGCACCTTGCCTTCGGCGCCTCCCCCCGGCACGGCAACTCCCCACGCCAGGTCGCGGCTCACGGCTCTGGGCTGGAGCCCCATGTCAATCCATGACTTGCACTGACCGTACACGTTGGTCTTCCACTCCTTGTGTCCTTCGAGAATCCACTTGCTGAGCGCCTGCTCATATTTATTGAGGGGGAGATACCAGTGGGTGGTCTCTTTCCAGCACACCGGCGATGAGGTGAGGGTGGAGCGGGGATCGATGAGGTCGGTGACGCTCAGGGAGCTGCCGCAGCTTTCGCACTGGTCGCCGTAGGCTTCCTTGCCGCAGTGGGGGCAGGTGCCGACAACATATCTGTCTGCCAGAAACTCGTGCGCTTCCTCATCGTAGGGCTGCATGGAGGTCTTGACTTCAAACACGCCGTTGTCGTACAGGCGTTTGAAAAATTCTGACGCTGTGTCGCGGTGGATGTCGGATGTTGTGCGCGAATATATGTCGAAGCTTATGCCGAGCTCGGCCATAGAATCGCGGATAATGGCGTGGTAGCGGTCAACTATATCCTGGGGGGTGACTCCCTCCTTGCGTGCTTTTATGGTGATGGGCACGCCATGCTCGTCGCTGCCGCCGATCATGAGCACATCCTCGCCCTTGAGGCGGAGATAGCGTGCGTAGATGTCTGCGGGTACATAGACTCCAGCCAGGTGCCCGATGTGGACGGGGCCGTTAGCGTAGGGGAGAGCGGTGGTGATTAGCGTGCGGTTAAACTTTTTTTCCATTGCCGAGTGTGTGGTTTGTTTTGAACTGCAAATTTACAGCAAAATTTTAGAGAGTGTTTGAATTTAACACGAAATTAATTCTTAAGGAGAAATGAATTCGTTCTTTCAGTCCACACGAAGGTTCTTTTCGGTAAATTTCGCCGGTTTTCATCGGTCACGATGCCCGCATCGCTCTCTCTTCGACCGACAAAATGTCCTCGAAAACTCCTCCTCGTGTGAACTGAATCTAAATCCAGACACTCTCTTAAGAATAAGCTCTATATGCTCAGGGAGAAAGTGGAGCAGGCAACTCCGCTCGCGCCATGTCCGCTTTTTTGCAAGAGCAGCCCGGAGTTGAGCGTCCTGCCGCCGTTTTCGGTGGAAGTGCCGAAGTCGAGATATGTGCGCCCGGCGCAATAGCGTGTCGCGATTTCATTTATCAGCAGGCTCAGGGCTTTGGTTTCTCTGCCGAGGGTAGTCGTGGCCATATATTGCACGTGGGCCACGCGTTCGCAGTAATAGACCACGGCTCCGGCGGCGATATTGCCGTCGAGTGTGGCGGTGAACAGGCGTATGCTGTCGGGAAAGCGCGATTTGAGAAGCAAAATCTCATCAAGGGAATGGACCGGAGCCACGCCGTGGCGGCTCATGAGGCATTCGCCGAGAACAGCCCAGAATCCGGCAAAATCATCGCTGTGCCTCACGCACACTCCTGCCGCCTGCGCGCGCCTGACAGCCTGGCTGGTGCTCTCGTTGAGCTTAGCGGGCCGGCGCAGGTCTATGGCTGAGGATACTGAGCATTCGGTCTGCCGCGCTCCGAAGCGAAACAGCGCGTAAAGGTCCTCGTCGGCGGGGATGAGGGGGTAGATGTGGGGCAGCGGCTTGTAGACAAGCTCTGATGCGCCGACACCGCGCAGAAATGACAGAGCCGCGTCAAAAACCTGAAGCATGGTCGAGGCGTCGAAGTGGCGCATCGGGGTAATCCACCCTCCATAGGTGAGTCCGCGGTGGGAGGACACAGTGCTGCCGTCAATCTCTGCGGGAAGCATGGCAATGAGCTTGCCGCGCGGAGTGAATGCCAGCAGCGAGCAGTCGGTGAACCGGTGGGAATGATAGTCGAGATATGCCCGCTGAAACAGGAAGGTGCCGCACCTGCTGCGTGAGGCGAACTCATCCCAGCGGGCGCGCATGGCAGGTGTGTAGCGGACAATCTGCATCAGAGCGCGAGCTGGTATATCTCCGTGGTGTCGGCGGCGCGCAGCGGGCGGTATCCGCCGATAACCTCGCCTTTGTTTTCATGCAGGCGGCGCACCATGGTGTCGATATCCGGGTCGGGCACTCCGAGCTCGGCGAAGGTGACGGGCAGGCCGATGCTGCCGAAAAACGCCTTGAGGCAGGCTATGCCCTCGGCGGCGGCCGCGGTGTCGTCATGCTCTGCCACGTCAAAAACTCTGCGGGCAAACTGTGCTATCTTGCCGGGAGAGTACTGCGCCATAAATGTCATCCATGCGGGGAAAATCACCGCGAGTCCCGCTCCGTGGGTCACATTGTAGAGCGCGCTTATCTCATGCTCTATGGCGTGGCTCGCCCAGTCCTCCTTGCGTCCGGTGCCGCAGATGCCGTTGTGGGCGAGAGTGCCGCTCCACATTATATTTGCACGCGCCTGATAGTCGTCGGGCTTTGCCATTACTTTGGGCGCCTCTTCGATAATGGCTTTAAGTATGCCCTCGCTGACACGGTCGGTTATCTCAACATCCTGCGTGGTGGTGAAGTAGCGCTCCATGATGTGGGCCATCATGTCGGCTATGCCGCTGGCGGTCTGGTAGGGGGGCAGGGTGTAGGTGAGTTCCGGATTGAGGATAGCGAATTTCGGGCGTAGCACATAGTCGGTGCGCAGCGAAATCTTGATGTTTTTTGTGCCGCTCTCGAGAGTGATTACCGAGTTGCCGCTTCCCTCGCTTCCGGCGGCGGGGATGGTGAGCACCACGCCCACCGGCAGCGCCGCTTCCGGCTTTGCCTTGCCCGCATAAAAGTCCCAGAAGTCACCTGAATAGGGCACGCCGAGCGCTATAGCCTTGGCGGTGTCTATCACCGACCCTCCGCCGACGGCAATCACTCCGTCGATACCGCCCGCGCGGCACATCTCTATGCCTTTGCGCACCGGACCGTCAACAGGATTGGGGGCTATGCCTCCGAGTTCGGCAAACCGTATGCCGGCGCCGGTGAGCGAATCCTTCACTCGGTCAAGCAGCCCGGAGCGCACGGCAGAGCCTCCGCCGTAAACAACGAGCACATTTTTAAACCCCAGGGCGGCAGCTTCCGCACCGACTGAATTTTCGGTTCCCGCGCCAAAAATATATTTTGTCGGCGAGCAATAGACGAAATTTTCCATATTCAGATGATTTTATTCACAAAAGTAGCAAAAAAAAACGCCCGGATGTATGAATCACACCGAATATTGGTCCAAACCCCTCAATTTTTTTTTCACAAGTGTGCATTTTCGCAGATATCGGGGCTTTGGATGTCGTAACTTTGCATAAACTAATCACTTAAAGAACTTATATCGATATGAACTTCACACTCACTCCCGGCGTCTACGCCGCCCTTAACCTCCTCTCCAAAGCAACACGCAACAAAGTGCTCGAAGCGGCTTTCGCCTTCGTTATCTGCGGTATCCGTCCCACCAACCTGTCCAAAAATCTTCTCGTGATGTTTATGATGGTGGTTGACAGCGCCACTGAGGGCAAGCTGACATACGTTCCTGACGCGTCTGCCGAAGAAAAAACCGAAGAGCCTGCGCCGCAGGAGGCGGAGCCGCAGCCTGAGGCGCAACCGGCAGAGCCCGAACCGGTGAAAGCCCAGGAAGAGGTCTACCCGACCGAGGAGAAGCACTATCATTTTCACCTTACAGGTGGCAACGGGATGCTTAGCGACGACGAGATTAAATCAGCTTCCGGCGTCAAAATCAAAAAGGTAAAAAGCCCCCGCCGCCGCAAAAGAAACCGCAATGCTGCCAGATAATTACGGAGAAGTGGCAGCTGCGTCGGAGCCGCTCGTGTATGCTCATTTGTTGGATTATTTTTGCTTTTCTGTCAATATATTTGAAAAATAGTTGGATTATATAAAAACAAGCATTATATTTGCAAAAATCATTTAATCTCTCTATTAGTATCATGAAAATCAAACTAATCCCCGCACTGTCGGCGCTACTCATCGCCGGCTGTACTTCCCACCAACTCTCCGAGCCGTTGGAGGAGATTCCTGTTGCAAATGCTTCTGTTACAGTCAGAGCAATGAACCCAAGCGCGGTTGTTACCGATGCCGATGCAATTACGGTAGCTGAGCGTTTCTCAAAAGTAGGTCATGAGTCGAGAAGTACGGTAGCGACCGTGCGCGATGTCCTGACCATAAAAAACGATGACGGTACTCCCTCGATGTATGTCGTGCGCTATGCCGATAATCAGGGTTACGTCATTGTGTCGGCATACAAGGATTATATGCCTGTGATGGCACACAGCGCCACAGGCACATTCGAACTTGATTCCGATAATCAGGGACTCAAAATGTGGATTGAGAACCAGAAGTATATTTCTGCTAACCGGGCATCGCTTCCGGACAGTGTAAGGGCACAGTTCCGTATGGAATGGGAGCAGTATGACTATCTGGAACAGAATATTGACGCCCTCGCTTCTTCGCGCGGCACAGCAGAGGTTAATGCTTTGCTGTCAAGTCAAATAAATGAATGGAGGCGTGAAGGATGTACAGTCTATTCAGTAAATCAGTTTTCACAGACGGCTGAATTCCATAACCTGCCTGCGGAAGTTCAGGAAAAATTCCTAACTCTCCCGAATGGATATGGCAATACAAACTATGGTGATGTGCTTGATTTTAGTTTCGCTGTGAAGAGGAGTGGAGATGTAGGTCCGCGTGTGCAGCCTATGATACAGACGAGGTGGCTTCAGGCTTTCGGGTTTAATGATGCGGTGCCAAGTGTAGGTACAAGTTCACACCCAAAACTAGGATGCACTACAATCGCGGCAGGTCAGATTATGAAATATCATGAATATCCCAATACATTTGACTGGAGCCAGATGCTCCCTACGTCAGCTACAGATGCATCAAGACAATTTCTATATGAGCTTGCATGCAGAATTGGAGTTGAGTTTGGCATTAATGAATCTCCAGGAACAAATGCAGGTGTCGTATCTGCTTTAAAGAGCTATGGCTACGCAAATGCGCAAGGGAAAGAACATGATAAAAACAATGTGACAGACAATCTTCAACGTGGCTGGCCGGTATATATGTCTGGTCAGTATGATAATGAAGAACATGGTCACGCCTGGATATGCGACGGATATTATTCAGAAGTGTATATTAGCCGTTGGGAGTTATGGACTCTCGAGTACAGTTCTCCATATAAGGATCCCGAAAAGCTATTACACCTTTATGACTATACAGTTGATGCGAGAAGCTATGCTCCAATGTTTCATGTAGTGTGGGGTTTCACATCTCCGAAAGAGGGTTATTATTCGGATATGAATTTCACGATTTATGGAGGCGATGGGACATCCATGAATTATACTAAGTATAATGTCGCAGATATTATAAATATATATCCTGTAAAATAAAAATATCATGAAAAAATATATTATCATGCTTGTGGCGGCACTGGCAAGTTTATGCGCTTCCGCCGGAGAACCTTTCTATAAAAACATCTATGCTGATTTCACAATGGGTTTCAGCAGAGATTATGATATTTGGGTTGGTTCATCACGAAGTACAACCAAACGGTTCAATTCCAACTTACACTTCATGGCGACATTCAAAACCACACAACAGTTCTCTTTGGGAGCAGGTTATAGGATAACGCCCAGGTGGAATGCAGGTTTCAGGGTGACTTTTGATAATGGGCATTATCTTTATGTCAACAATATTAATGCGATAACGACATTTTATGGAGAATATGCGTATCTTAAATGGAAGCGTTTAAGTCTTTCTGCTGTGCCTATGGCGTCTATTATTACTTTTGACTGGTCGCAAAATGAAAGGAATCTTGGCGAGATAGGGTTTGGACTTGGTGCCGATTTCAAAATCATACGGCAGGTGCAACTAATTGTTCGATATGGATTCTTTGGATTAGGGATTGGAAATAGAAATGATTATTATTTGCATTACTGGAATGAAGAGATACATCCTGGTTGCTATTCCAACGACAGGAGCGGACTGACGGCTGACTTCGGCATCCGCCGCCTCCAGTTCGGCATCCGCGTCAACCTGTAAAAAGAACTTGTTTTACTTTGATGTTACAGCTATGAAAAAATATATTATCCTGTTTGTGGCGGCACTGGCAAGTTTATGCGCTGCCGCCGGAGAACCTTTCTATAAGAATATCTATGCTGATTTCACAATGGGTTTCAGCAGGCTTTGTGGTACTGAATATCCTGATGCCGGAAATATTAGCAGTAAGAATAGTCTTATAAGGATGTATCATAAAGATACCAGACAGTATACACTTGGAGTTGGATACAAAGTTTCTCCAAGATGGAATGTAGGGCTGAAATTTATGTTTGATAGCGACGGCAGGAACTTTGATGATTATTATATGAATAATATTAAAGTTGTCACAACAGTTTACGGCGAATACTCATATCTGAAATGGAGACGCCTGGGACTGACAGCCATTGGCTCTGCTTCGATTATAGATTTTCAAGAGCATTTTCAAAAAAACAATCTTGGAGAAATTGGTATTAGTCTTGGTGCCGAATTCCGGATTATCAGACAACTACAATTAATAGTGCGTTATGGATTTTTCGGATTCGGAATAGGGAATAGGGATTTTTATAATAGATATTATTGGGATCAACATTTCTATTCCGGTTGCTATTCCAACGACAGGAGCGGGCTGACGGCCGACTTCGGCATCCGCCGCCTCCAGTTCGGCGTCCGCGTCAACCTGTAATATACGGCGGTTGATAATCGCGAAGCGCTTTGCTTGCAAAGAAACCGCCGCCCCATGCCAAGGCGCCCCCATACACGGACGCACCGGAGGTGTGCCGATTATCCGAGAACCCCGTACGATGCCCGTCAGGGCGAGTGCGGGGAGAGAAGCGCATATACGGGCATGAGTCCCGGCGTGACGATGTTGTCGAGCGGCATCTGTGTGGCGATTGGGGCGGCGAAAGCAAAAAAGTTGGGGGGTGCGACTGTTTTTCTTTGTTTTTGTAATTAAAAGGCGTACTTTTGCATCAACGGAGTTTTCTCCGCCAATCAGTTTTACCCTTAAATCTCGAATAACAACACAGTAGCTTATGAAATTGCAAGAACAGAAGTTTTATCCCTGGGTTGTTGTAGGACTGCTTTGGATAGTGGCCCTGCTCAACTATATGGACCGCCAGATGCTCTCCACCATGCAGATGAACATCGGCGAAGATATCAAATTGGTGGCCGATCCGAAATATTTCGGCTATCTTATGGCTATTTTTCTTTGGGTATATGGCGTGTTCAGCCCGTTTTCCGGCGCTGTTGCCGACCGTGTGAGCCGCAAGTGGCTTATCGTCGGCTCGCTGGGAGTGTGGAGCGCAGTCACATACGCAATGGGCTACTGTAGTGATTTTAACGAACTGATGTGGCTTCGCGGCATCATGGGCATCAGCGAGGCTCTGTATATACCTTCGGCTCTGTCGCTCATAGCCGATTTCTTCACCGGCAAGGGGCGCTCGCTCGCAATCGGTCTGCACATGACCGGTCTGTACTGCGGCCAGGCATTGGGCGGATTCGGCTCGATGGTGGCTACAAGCTGGAGCTGGCAGTCTACTTTCCACTGGTTCGGCATCATCGGAGTGGCATACGCGGTGATACTCATCTTCCTGCTTCATGAGAAGAGCGGCCACGGCGCTGCGGCTCCGGCAAACTCTCCAAAGAAGGCTGTCAAGAAAGAGAGTGTCATCCAGTCATTTGCCGCAATATTCTCTATGGTGGCATTCTGGGTTATCCTCTTCTTCTTCGCATCAAGCTCGATTCCCGGCTGGGCAACCAAGAACTGGCTGCCGACCCTCTTCCACGACAACCTGAATATGGACATGAACTGGGCAGGCCCGATGGCAACGCTCACCATCGCCGTGTCAAGCTTCATCGGCGTGATGATCGGCGGTCCGCTCAGCGACAAGTGGGTGAAGAAGAATGTGAAGGGTCGTATCTACACCAGCGCCATAGGTCTGGCGATGATGATTCCCGCCCTGGTGCTCATCGGCCTCGCCCACAACGCCTTCCTGTCAGTGCTCGCCGGCCTGGTGTTCGGTGTGGGCTACGGTATGTTTGACGCAAACAATATGCCTATCCTCTGCCAGTTTGTGTCATCGCGCCAGCGCGCCATGGCATACGGCTTCATGAACTCGCTCGGCGTAATCATGGGCGCTGTCACCACGCAGCTCCTCGGCGGTCTTGCCAAATCTGTCGGTCTGGGAATGTGCTTCGCGTTCATGGGCGTGATTCTCGTGATAGCTCTCGCACTGCAGCTCATAGTGCTCCGTCCGAAGTATGACGACAAGGACGAGGAGGAGAGAGCCGAGGCTCTTGCCGCCGACACCATCGAGGCTTGAGCGATGGTATGAAACAGTAAACACAATAAACCTAAATACATTAAAAAACAACATGGAATTCGAAAAAATCAAAGGACTCATTGACGCTCCTTTCACTCCGATGCTCCCCAACGGTGACATCAATCTGGAGCCTATACCCGCTTACGCTGCAATGCTGAAGAAAAACGGCCTCAAAGGCGTGTTTATCAACGGATCAAGCGGCGAAGGCTATATGCTCACCACCGACGAGCGCAAGCAGCTCGCCGAGGCGTGGGTGAAAGCAGTGCCCGAAGATTTCAAGGTGATAGTTCATGTGGGCAGCTGCTCTCTGCGCGAGGCTAAGGAACTTGCCCGCCACGCTGCCGAAATCGGCGCATGGGGCATCGGCGCAATGGCTCCTCCATTCCCGAAAATCGGCCGTGTGGAAGAGCTGGTGAAATATTGCGAGGAGATTGCAGGCGCAGCTCCCAACCTGCCGTTCTACTACTACCACATTCCCGCTTTCAACGGCGCTTTCCTGCCCATGGTTGAGATGCTCAAGGCTGTTGACGGCCGCATTCCCAACTTCGCCGGCATCAAGTACACCTTCGAGAGCCTTTACGAGTACAACCAGTGCCGTCTTTACAAGAACGGCAAGTTCGATATGCTCCACGGTCAGGACGAAACCATCCTTCCCTCGCTCGCACAGGGCGGCGCGCAGGGCGGCATCGGCGGCACCACCAACTACAACGGCAAGGAGCTCACCGGCATCATCGAGGCATGGCAGAAGGGTGACATCGAGACCGCACGCGAAAAGCAGAACTTCTCGCAGGCAGTTATCAATGTTATCTGCAACTACCACGGCAATATCGTTGGCGGCAAGCGCATCATGAAGCTTATCGGTCTTGACCTGGGTCCCAACCGTGTGCCTTTCCGCAACCTCACCGACGAGGAAGAGGCTGCGATGAAAGCCGAGCTCGAGGCTATCAACTTCTTCGACCGCTGCAATAAATTCTAAAATAGTATGTGGACATTAGATACAACCAAGTATCTCTCCGAGTGGCGTGACCACTATCGCCGTGACCTGACAGACGATATACTTCCTTTCTGGCTCAAGCACGGACTTGACAGGGTGAACGGCGGAGTATATACCTGCGTTGACCGTGAGGGCAATCTCATGGACGGCACCAAATCGGTGTGGTTTCAGGGACGCAGCGCTTTTGTGTATTCTTTCGCCTATAATAATATAGAAAAGCGCGCCGAATATCTCGAAATGGCTAAAAGCTGCCTCGATTTCATCGAGAAGTACTGCTTTGACACCGACGGCCGCATGTACTTCGAGGTCACTGCCGACGGCAAGCCGCTGCGCAAGCGCCGCTATGTGT
>JAIDJW010000207.1 GCA_029052015.1 Paramuribaculum sp.
CGCCACAATTGCTCCGGCAGCAGGAATGTATGTTGGCATGGACCGTTTTGCCGTGCGCGAGCAGATTGCCAAGGACCTTCAGGCCGCAGGTCTCGTAGAGAAAATAGAGAGCTATGAGAACAAGGTCGGATACTCCGAAAGAAATTCCGACACAGTCACCGAGCCGCGCCTCAGCGACCAATGGTTCCTGAAAATGGAGTCACTCGCCAAGCCCGCGCTCGAAGGAGTGGAAAACGGCACAATACGCTTCATACCCGAGAAATATATCAACACCTACCGCCACTGGATGACCGAAATCCGCGACTGGTGCATTTCGCGTCAGCTCTGGTGGGGTCACCGCATCCCCGCATACTATCTCCCCGACGGCTCAATAGTTGTTGCGGAGTCTGAAGAAGAAGCTCTCGCAATGGCCCGCGAGAAGAATCCCGATCTCACCGCCGCCGACCTCCGTCAGGACGAGGACACCCTCGACACCTGGTTCTCCTCATGGCTGTGGCCCATCTCGCTCTTCAACGGCATTCTCGACCCCGACAACGAGGAGATGAAGTACTACTATCCCACAGCCGACCTTGTTACCGGTCCGGACATCATATTCTTCTGGGTGGCCCGCATGATTATGGCAGGCTATCATTTCGCCGGCAAGCAGCCGTTCAACAATGTGTACTTCACCGGCATCGTGCGCGACGAAATCGGACGCAAGATGTCAAAACAGCTCGGCAACTCGCCCGACCCCCTCGACCTCATCGACACCTACGGAGCCGATGGTGTGAGAGTGGGACTGATGCTGTGCGCGCCTGCCGGCAATGACATTCTCTTTGACAAAAAGCTGTGTGAAACCGGACGCAACTTCTGCAACAAGATTTGGAATGCCTTCCGCCTCGTCAAAGGCTGGGAGGTAAGCGACACTGCCGCTACACCAGACTCTGCCGCAACCGCCGCACGCTGGTTTGAGGCAAAACTCAGCGCGTCGATTGCCGAAATCAACGACCTTTTCGCAAAATTCCGCATCAGCGAGGCACTCAAAGAGATATACCGCCTGTTCTGGGACGATTTCTCGGCATGGTATCTCGAAATGGCAAAACCGGCATACGGCTCGCCTGTTGACAAAGTCACCTACGAGCGCACTCTCGGATTCTTTGACTCACTGCTGCGACTGCTCCACCCCTTCATGCCGTTTATCACCGAAGAGCTCTGGCAGCACCTCGCCGAGCGCCGCGATGGAGAGTCTATCATGTACGCGTCCATGCCCGAACCGACTGAAACTGACTCTGAGATTATCTCCCTCATGGCTCACGCCCAGGAGGTTGTCAACGGTCTGCGCAATGTAAGGGCTGAAAAGAATATCCCCAACAAAGAGCAGCTAACCGTCAATGTCATCGGCACATGGCCCGGCATCGAGGACTCCGTTATCGCCAAGCTTGCAAATGCGTCAGCAATCAACCATAACAGCGCCAAGGATGCTGCCGCAGCAAGCTTCATGGCAGGCACTGTGGAAGTAAATGTTCCCCTCGCAGGAACCATCGACACCGCCGCCGAGCTCGAGCGTCTGCGCAAGGACCTCGACTACTACACCGGCTTCAAGGCATCCGTTGAGAAAAAGCTCTCAAACGAGCGCTTTGTAGCCAACGCACCGGAGCCCGTTGTCGAAGGCGAACGCAAGAAACTCGCCGACGCCCGGGCTAAAATCGAAAGTCTCACCAACGCTATTGAAGCCCTGTCAAAATAAACTATGGCACAGAAACCGTCTATTCCCAAAGGCACACGCGATTTCGGACCTGTAGAAACCGCACGCCGCAACTATATATTCTCCACTATCCGCAGCGTATTTGAACTCTACGGGTTCTCACCTATCGAAACTCCCTCGATTGAAAACCTGTCCACACTTATGGGCAAGTACGGCGAAGAGGGCGACAAGCTGCTCTTCAAGATTCTCAATTCGGGAGAATGGCTCAAAGACCTTGAGGGTGAGCATTTCACCGCAGCAGATTCCGCGCGCCTCACATCTAAAGTAAGCGAAAAAGGTCTGAGGTATGACCTCACGGTGCCATTTGCCCGCTTTGTGGTGCAGCACCGCAACGAGCTCACCCTCCCCTTCAAGCGCTATCAGATTCCGCCGGTGTGGCGCGCCGACCGTCCGCAGCAGGGGCGTTA
>JAIDJW010000208.1 GCA_029052015.1 Paramuribaculum sp.
CATTTGATCTGCCAAATCAGCTACGGAGTCATTGTAGCTCACCCGCAACAGCGATATAGCGCAGCAAAGGTATAACGGGTATATAAACCTGCCAAATTTTTGTGCTTATTTTATGCACCTGCCTCGCAAAAATCACAGTTTTCGCCCTCTCGCAGAGCTGTCGTTGTTCCAAACAAATGCTCCGGCACTGACGTTTAATGTGAAAACAAATTTTGACTTTCATGTGTCTTGCAGTTCCAGGAAAAATCAAATCCATTTATGACACTGACCTTTTCCGAATGGCGAAGGTAGACTTTTGCGGAGTTGTGCGCGAGATAAATATCGACACCCTTGATGCTGTTTCTGAGGGGGAGTATGTGATTGCTCATGCCGGAATAGCGATTGCTGTGATGAACGAAGATTCTGCTCTCGCAACCATCGCCGATCTCAAAAGTATGGCCAATTACAGAGATGAGCACTTCACCTGACATAAACATCTGCGATGCTGCCATCTATCGCGACGGCGGCATTTTGCGTGGGCTACTTGACCGCATTGCCTCGGTCGCCACACGGCCATGGCGTATAATGGAAGTGTGCGGAGGCCAGACATTCACCCTGTCACGCTACCGCATAGAGGAGTTGCTGCCTCCCGGCATTGAGATGGTGCATGGTCCCGGATGTCCTGTGTGCGTTACTCCGGCTCATATAATAGATGAGGCAGTAGAAATAGCCATGCGCCCCGATGTTATTTTATGCTCGTTTGGCGATATGCTAAGGGTGCCCGGCTCTAAAAGCTCCTTGCTGCGCGCCAAAGCTGCAGGGGCGGATGTGAGAATACTCTACAGTCCGCTCGATTCGCTGAAAATAGCGGCAGACAATCCCGACAGGCAGGTAGTGTTTTTTGCTATCGGATTCGAAACCACCACACCGTCCTACGCTCTTCTTGCGCAAAAAACGGTTCAAGCGGGAATTGCCAATCTGTCATTGCTCACCTCGCTGTTTACTGTTCCTGCCGCTGTCGAAGCCATTAAAAACGACAGCGAGTGTGCGGTCGACGCTTTGCTTGCGGCTGGTCATGTGTGTGCCATAACAGGCACCGGTCAGTACGAAAGCCTCGCACGCCGATTCAACATGCCGGTAATAATCACCGGCTTCGAACCGGCTGATATGCTTCTGGGTATTCTCAACGCTGTAGAGATGCTTGAAGCGGGGACGTCCGGAGTCAGAAACGCTTACGCCCGTGTGGTGGCGGACGCAGGCAATGTCACGGCAATAAGAAGAGTTGCCGAGGTATTTGAGCACTGCCCCAACGAGTGGAGAGGCATCGGCACCATCTGCAACGGGGGCATGAAACTGCGCAAGGAATACGAACATCTTGACGCTCATGCTCGTTTTAATTTGAAAACCGACGCTGTCCGACACACAATTGAACACGAAGGGTGCATAGCCGGCAAAATCATGAAGGGCCTCGCCAAACCATGCGATTGCAAACTATTTGCCTGCAGATGCACACCGGCCTCACCTGAAGGGGCACCTATGGTGTCGGCGGAAGGTGTTTGCGCCGCATACTACAGATATAGATTATGAACACTACCTGCACTGTTCCCGACAGACTGACCGATAAGGTTGAACTTGCCCACGGAGGGGGCGGCTCCATGACTGCCGCTCTGATTAAGAATGTGTTTGCGCCACGATTTGGCAACCGGCTGCTTGACCGAGGGCTTGACAGCTCCGTTCTTCCAGAGCCGGACTGCAGGCTTGCATTCAGCACCGACACTTTTGTTGTCAATCCCCTCTTCTTTCCCGGCGGAAATATCGGCGACCTCGCCATCAACGGCACAGTAAACGATATACTTTGTTCGGGCGCGACTCCGCGTTACCTCTCGGTCGGCTTTGTGATAGAGGAGGGACTTGACATGAAGGTGCTTGAAGAAATAGCCGACACCATGGCTCGCGCCGCAAAAGAGGCGGAAGTGGAGATTGTGACCGGCGACACCAAAGTGGTAGAGCGCGGCAAGGCAGACGGAGTGTACATAAACACTTCCGGCATCGGATATCTTCCGCCCGACCTCAATCTTGACCCGAACAACCTGCGCGCCGGCGACAAAATCATAATAACCGGCTCCATTGCGCGTCACGGCATGGCTGTGATGTCGAAGCGCGAAGGCATCGGTTTCTCTTCGCCAATTGTCAGCGACACTGCTTCACTTGGCGACATTGTGCACGCCCTGCTTGATGTGTGCCCGCAATCGCTCCGCGTGCTCCGCGACCCTACACGCGGCGGAGTAGCTTCCACTCTCAACGAGTTTTCAATTGCGGCCGGAGTCAATATCACAATAGATGAAAATTCTATACCCATCCTGCCGGAGGTAAGGAGTGCCTGCGAGCTCCTTGGCCTCGACCCGCTCCATGTCGCCAACGAAGGCATAATGATTGCGGGAGTGGCTGCCGAGGATGCCGACGCGGCACTTGCCGCTATTCGCCGAAGCGTCCACGGCGCAGATGCGGCGATTATCGGAGAAGTGACTATGGCCGATAGCCACGGCGCAGGAGTGTGGCTCACCCTCCCCGCCGGCAACAGGCGCAGGGTGGAAATGCTTTCCGGCGAGCAACTGCCGAGAATCTGCTGACGAAAAAAACAACAGGAACCCCCTTTCAAGTCCTCATACATTATGAAAGAAAAAAGCGTATATGAGCATTTGCGCGGCAAAGGATACTCGCGCCGCGACTTCCTCAAATTCTGCGGCATGATGGCAGCCGTGATGGGGCTGCAGCAAAGCGGAGTAGCGCAGATTGCCGAAGCTCTTGAGACAAAACCGAGAGTCCATGTTATCTGGCAGCACTTTCAGGAGTGCACCTGCTGCAGCGAATCATTCGTAAGAGCATCCCATCCGCTTGTCGGCAAGATATTGCTGGAGCTTATATCGCTTGACTATGACGACCTCCTCATGGCCGCCAGCGGATTTGCCGCAGAAGCCACCAAGGAGGGCTCGATGGAGGAGAACTACGGCAAATACATCCTATGCGTAGAAGGGGCAGTGCCCACCGGCAGCTACGGCTACTGTACGCTCGGCGGCGTATCGGCTCTTGACGAGCTGAAAAGAAGCGCCGAAGGAGCCGCGGCAATCATAGCCTGGGGCAACTGCGCCTGCTCGGGATGTATCCAGGCTGCACACCCCAACCCCACGGGCGCAAAACCGGTCCACAAACTTATCACCGGCAAACCGATTGTAAATGTACAAGGCTGCCCTCCAATAGCTGATGTGATGGCTGCAGTCATTGTCTACTACACTACTTTCGGACGGTTGCCCGAACTTGACAACATGGGACGCCCGAAGATGTTTTACCGCAACCGCATACACGACACCTGCTACCGAAGGGCATTCTACGACGCAGGCCTTTTTGTGCAGAGCTTCGATGACGAAAATGCGAAAAAGGGATATTGTCTCTACTATATGGGGTGCAAAGGTCCGAACACATTCAACTCATGCGGCTCCATGCGCTGGAACGACTGCATAAGCTACCCCATACAGAGCGGACACCCCTGCATAGGATGCGCCGAGCCGGGTTATTTCGACCAGGAGCCATTCTACAGCCACTTGCCGAGCGTGCATGGAATCGGCATTGAGGCGACAGCCGACAAAATTGGAGCCGCAGCCACTGTTGCCACCCTTGCCGGTGTGTCGATTCACGCAGTTGTGACCAATATACAGAAGCGCAAACTCATACGCAACGAAGAGAACAACGTTAAAACAGACGAAAGCGATGGAAATTAAAGTTGTAGTGGATCCCGTAACCCGAATCGAGGGACATCTCAGGATGGAGGCTGTTGTCAACAACGGCGTCATCACCGAGGCATACAGCACAGGCACAATGGTCCGCGGCATTGAGATTATTGTGAAAGACCGCGACCCGCGCGATGTGTGGGCATTTGTGATGAGAGTGTGCGGAGTGTGCACCTCAATGCATGGCCTCGCAAGTGTGCGCGCTATTGAAAATGCCCTCGGCATCAGAATCCCCTTCAATGCCGAAATGGTGCGCAACATCATGCTTGCAACCCTGCAGAGCCGCGACCACCTTGTCCATTTCTATCAGCTTGACGCGCTCGACTGGGTTGACATCGTCAGCGCACTCAAAGCCGACCCCGCCGAAGCGGCATCCATAGCCCAAAGCCTGCATCCGCTGAACTCTTCATACACCCAGTGGGGCTCAAACTCTCCCGGCTATTTCGCAGATGTGCAGAAACGGGTCAAGAAGTTTGTGGAAGCAAACCCGAAAAACAACCTATTCTCCACCAACCGCTGGTGCTGGGGCAGCTCGCTCTACAAGCTTCCGCCTGCAGTGAGCCTCATAGGACTCGCCCACTATCTGCAGGCACTTGAATTCCAGAAAGAAATCTGTAAGATACAGACGATTTTCGGCGGCAAAAGCCCTCATCCCAACTACCTTGTCGGCGGCATGGCCTGCGCGGTCAACATGCAGGACCCCAACGCCATCAACATGGAGCGCCTTTCGTTTGTAAGCGAACTCATCGGCAAAATACAGTCATTCGCCAACGAAGTCTTTCTACCCGACGCCATCGCCATCATGGCATTCTATCCCGAATGGGCGCATATCGGAGGCGGCCTTCACAATTATCTCAGCTACGGTGACTATCCCATGACATCCTACGGCGACTTCGACTACTGCCTGCAGAAGCAAGGCATTGTCATGAACCGCGACCTCACCCATGTTGAGCCTTTCGACCCCATTGCACTTGACGGACTACAGGAATTTGTCAACAACGCCTGGTACAAGTATTCCGCAGGCAAAAACCGAGGACTCCACCCATCGGTGGGAGAAACCATTCTCGATTATACCGGACCTACGGAGAGATTCGACTGGCTGGGAGGAGACAAGCCCTACAGCTGGATCAAGACTCCGCGCTACAAAGGCGAGCCGATGGAGGTCGGGCCCCTTGCGCGCCTTGCGGTCAACTATGCGTCCGGACACGAACTGACTGTAGAGCTGACAGACAAGGCGGTTGCGACATGGAGCTCACTTGCCGACAAATTCAACGGCAAGCCATGCGGCATCACCCGCAACAGCTTTTTCTCCACTGCCGGACGTATTATAGCACGCGCCACCGATGCCGCAGAAGCCGCGGAATATCTCGGATTATGCTACAACAAACTCATCGACAACATCAAAGCCGGTGACGAATCAATGTTTAACGGCTCGAAATGGCAGCCTGACACCTGGCCTCAGGACTGCATGGGATTCAGCCTCAACGAAGCGCCGCGCGGAGCTCTCGCACACTATGCCCACATCACCAACAAAAAAATATCCAACTACCAGATGGTGGTGCCAACAACCTGGAACGCTTCGCCGCGCGACCCCAACAGCAAGCGCTCGGCATTTGAAGAATCCGTCATCGGCACTCCTGTTGCCGGATTTGCGCCGGACAGTCCAGAGATGGCGCTGAGCATAGTGCGCACCCTCCACTCATTCGACCCCTGCATGGCTTGCGCGGTGCATCTCTATGACGAAAACGGCACCGTAGTGCACAAAATAGACATAAATACTCCTCAATAATCTATCCGCGCCATGAGAAGTGTACGTAAAAACCTGCGCGAAGTATATGTGTGGCAGCTCCCGGTCCGCTTTTTCCACTGGATCAATGCAGCCTGCATCATTGTGCTGTGCATCACTGGCTATATCATCGGCGACCCTCCCGCTGTGCAGCACGCCACACCAGCGAGCGAAAACTACTGGTTCGGATGGGTGCGTCTGGCCCATCTCGCCACCGGCATGATATTTGTCGTCAATATACTCATGAGAGTCTACTGGGCTTTTGCCGGCAACAGATTCGCCAGATGGTTCAATTTCATACCGCTCACCCGCGAGCAGTGGAAAAGCATATTCGCCACGCTGAAAGTCGACATTTTCCTGCTCACTGACAAGCCGGTGTATGACATCGGCCACAACTCTCTCGCCGCCACAACATACTTCGGGCTTTTCGTGCTGTCAGTCATTCAGGCGCTCACAGGCTTTATGATGATGTTTGTCACCACCAACAATGTCGGAGCACCTGCCACAACATGGATGCTTTTCAGTATGAACGGCTTCTTTGTTGTGCGCTATATCCACCACTTCCTCATGTGGGCATTCGTGCTGTTCATGATTATCCACGTTTATCTGGTATTCTACCACGACTATATTGAGCGAAACGGCATTGCCTCGTCCATGATTGGCGGCTGGAAATTCATTCCGGAATGGGTTTATAGGGACTATGAGATAGAGATAAGAAAAGAGTGTGAGCGTCACCACAGCTCCGAGCAATGCAAACACGACGAGTATGACCCTCTTTGACGATGACAACGCACCCCGCAAACCGGTGCTGATAATGGGCATCGGCAACCTCGTTCTGCAGGACGAAGGATTTGGCGTCCATGTAATCCAGGAGTTGCAGCGGCGCGGTATAGACTCACGAATCGACCTGCTTGACGGAGGCACAGCAGGCCTTCATCTGATGGGCTACCTGCAGCGCTATGACAATGTAATAGTTATAGACGCCGCACTTGACTCATATCCGGAGGGCACGCTGCGCCATCTGCCGCCGCGGTTCAAGGAATTTCCGCCCCTCGTAACCGCCCACGAGATAGGACTGAAAGATGTTATCGAAGCTCTGAGCGTCACAGGCTTTTGCCCGATGGTAGAGCTGGTGGTGGCAAGCGTCAAAAAATACACCTCGCTCGGCACCGAGCTCTCCCCCGCCGTCGCAGCAGCCGTAGCTCCCGCCGCCGACATGGCTATAGCCCGCGCGCTATCACTCCTCGCGTAAAGCTTCCGGCCATATTTACTTTGTTGAGCATTCTGTCCATATCCGGAAAATGTCGCCATATACCTGAAATTCAGCCACCGGCAAACAAACGCAGAAATAAAAGCAAAAAAATTATTGCCCGGGATGCAATGTTTTCGAAACCTTCGGATTTGATATGATAGAATAACCAATCAAAAAAACACAATATGGCAAAACACCACCTTCTATTCTCAGCCCTCGGAGTTGTACTGTTAGCAACGCTTCCATCATGCAACGACGACAACAGCTCATCCAACCTGCTGAGGCCTACGGCACTTGTAACCGTATGCCCTAATGCCGACGGCAGCTTTATTATGCAGCTTGACAACACCACACAGTTAGTGCCCACCAACCTGACCACATCTCCTTTCGGCACTAAAGAAGTCAGGGCACTTGTAAACTATACAGAGACTGTCGCTTCTCAGCAGGACAAAAACATACTGAATGTAGAGCTCAACTGGATTGACAGCATCCGCACCAAATTGCCGGTCGAAACTCTTGGAGAGCAAGACATCAGATTTGGAAATGACCCTGTTGAAATTGTGCCTGATTGGGTCACTGTGGCGGAGGACGGATATCTTACCCTGCGCGTCCGCACTCTCTGGGGAGCACCAAACGCCATCCACATTATCAACCTCGTGACTGGCACCAACCCCGAAGACCCTTACGAACTTGAGCTAAGACACGATGCAAGAGGTGACATCAACGGACGCTGGGGAGATGCATTGATTGCATTCAATCTTAACAACCTGCCTCGGACTGACTCCGATTCTGAAAAAATCAAACTGAAATGGAAATCGTTTACAGGTGACAAATCAGCTCAATTTGACATTGAGCTCAGACCTCGCAAGCAGGACATCGATGCAAACAACATCCTTTACTCCAAAAGCATAGAGTAAGACAACCTTGTCACGGCACAAAGCATAATTTAGAGAACACAGTAACATACAAAAACAAGAAAACGGACACTATCTCCGTTACGATATAGTAATCATTCCGCAAACCACTCACTGGCCTAGGAGAAACCACACACCTGTTTCTCCTTTGCCGCTATTATAAAACCAAAGGTCCGGTGGTATCGATAGAAACTGACAACGAGCTACAGCTTCTTTGCCTTATCAAAAAAGGCGACCCTATGGCCATGAAGATGGTGTACTCCACACACATCCGGTATCTTGCCGCTATATGCTCTCGTTATATCCTTAACAATGAGGACGTAAAAGACGTTTTGCAGGACAGTTTCCTAAAGATATTTTCCGGCATCAGTTCATTTGAATACCGGGGAAAAGGCTCTCTGAAAGGATGGATAACAAAAATCACAGTCAACGAAACTCTGAAATTCCTTCAAAAAAACAATCGTTTTGAATTTGTTGAAATATCGGAGAAAGAGCATGACTGTCCGGATGAAGAGCCTGACATTGACTCACTGCCTTCATCAGTTTTGTTCAACCTTATACGTGAGCTACCCGATGGATACAGAACGATATTCAACCTTTTTGTCATTGAAAACAAAAGCCATAAGGAAATCGCAAAATTGCTTGACATAAAAGAAAGCACCTCCGCATCACAGTTGCACAGAGCTAAATCCTTACTGGCTGCAAAAATCAGGCAATATAATTCTTAACACCCATTTTTACTATGAATGAAGATTGGCTACATAAAATCCATGACCGGATGACCGGCTACGAAATTGACGAGCCGGAAAATCTATGGGATGCCATAGAGTCGAAAAGGGCTGAAGCGCCATCGACTCCCCGCTCTATGAAAGGGCCTGTGATGATATGGGTGAAACGGAGCATAGCTGTCGCGGCAATGATAGCTGTCATAATATCCGCAGGTGTATATTTCACCTATGTGAATCAGGATATATCGGAAACGCAACTGTTGACAAAAACAACAGACAATCCTGTCTCCGGTCCGGAAAACCTTCCGCTACAACACACAACACACAACACCGCGCCAAAACTGTCGCCTGATAATCTTATTGCCCAAAGCATAATTCCTGCACACAATAACGAGGGCGCTTCGCCAAATCAATATCGGGATACACATATACAACCGCCTACAGCCAATAATGCCGGAACTGAACCGGACAGCCAGAATGTGGATGAAAACCACCGCGCCAAGACTGATGACACACCGGTAACAGACAAACGTGTTGAAAAGAATAGACTGCCTCATATAACCGACAGCCGCACTTTCGCTTCAACACATCATCCCAAAGCGTCTGCATCAAATAATCTCTCTGTGTCCGTATATAGTTCCGGAGGCACCGGCTCCGCCCTGAATTACAAATCAAAAGGTATTTCATTTATGGCTGTCGGCAAGGACGTTTCAGACTGGGAAAGCAATACCCTGTTAGGCTTGCTCGCGTTTAATCAAGGCAAAGACACCGAAACCGAAATCAAACATCGTCTCCCCATCAGAGCCGGCATTTCATTTGCTTACAATATCAGCAAAAGATTCGGCATTGAAACCGGACTGAGTTATACCAATCTTGTCTCTGATATCAAGGAAGGCAGCAAAAGCACCTATTACACCGGCGAACAACAACTCCATTATATCGGCATACCGCTCAATCTGAAATACAACGTGCTTTCATGGAAAAGACTTGACTTGTACGCCTCCACCGGAGCGCTTGCCGAAAAATGCGTTTCAGCAAAAATTGATAAAGAATTCATTTTCGATAACAGGAAGAATAATAAGGAATCGGACAATCTGTCCGACAAGCCCCTGCAATGGTCTGTCAATGCCTCAGTCGGCGTGCAATGCAACCTTATAAGCTCAATGAGCATATTTGTTGAACCCGGAATCAGCTACTACTTCAATGACGGAACTGACATACAGACCATTTATAAAGAAAAACCGTTGAATTTCAATCTTAATATGGGCATAAGGCTTACGTTTGGAAAACGATAGAGCGACACAACATCCCTTTTTATCTTAGCGGCAGCCATACAGCGCACTGTGCGGATGCCCGACACCCCGCACCCACACATAATATATATAATTACAATTGATGTTTATGCTATGCTGCCGGAGTTGGTGTAGCCGGTGCCAAACACTCTCTCAGTCATCAGTTATAGCACCCGCCTGTGACTCGCTATTGTATCGATCTTCGTACTCGGATATTATTCGCTCGATATCTTTTTTAAGTTCAGGAATATGACGCACAACCAAACTCCACAGAAAAGCGGGCTGCACATTGTCGTACGCATGTATAATCCGGTTGCGTGTGTCAATTATTGCTCTGGCATTGGGAATATCCACAGATGGGTCAGCCTTCCTTATCCTGTTTATAGCCTCACCCATTATTTCCGTTTTACGTTCAACGACACACTTCCGCATAATGTCTTTCTCAAACAAATCATACCTGTCCGGAAAGTCAACAAAACAACTCTGCATGTCATTGATTGCGTCAAGCACATCTTGAAGATATGTAAGTACCTCTTCAATAACCATATATCATTTTTTTCGTGCGGTTGACATTGGTTATAAAGTACTTATTTCGCAGACCGCCCTCTTCTATCAAATCCACTTTTCTACCAAAAAGCGACTCTAATGAATCACGAAAATCAAAGTAATTTGTAACGTAATCGAACTTCTTATGATCAATCGGCTCGAAATCCACAAGCATATCCACATCGCTTTGGTCATTGAATCTATCTGTGAGGATAGAGCCAAACACAGCCAGAGTCTTCACCTTATGTTTTCGGCAAAGCTCTATGATTTTTTGCAGATTGAGTTCGATTAACTTCATGACTGTATGCTATATGTGCAAAGATAACCATTCTTTTCAATATACAAACATTCAGGCTATTAAAATCGTTGTCATTCGCCCGAGGAGGCTATGCTGCCGGAGTTGGTGTAGCCGGTGCGGCTGAAGAGGTCGTAGTCCTGCGCGAGATTATTGCCTATGGTAGTGAGCATATCGCCTACAAGAGCTCCGTTGATGCCCCCGCGGAGCATCCGCTCTACTGATTTTGCCGACAGGCGTGCCCTGCCGCCTGCAAAACGGAGCGTGCACTTCGGAGCGACAAATCTCATAAGGGCGGCGGTGCGCACCACCTCTTCCTCCTCGATGAGCGGCTGATTGCCGAGAGGCGTGCCCTTGATAGGCTGAAGAATGTTTACCGGTATAGATGTCGCTCCCGCCAGGCGTGCCTCCTCAGCAAGTTCGAGGCGCTGGCGCATTGTCTCGCCCATGCCTATGATGCCTCCGCAGCATATTTCCATCCCCACCTCAAGTGCCGCGCGAATAGTGCGCAGCTTGTCCTCATGGGTGTGGGTGGTGCAGAGTTCCGGAAAATATCCGGCGGAAGTCTCGAGATTGCAGTGATAGCGCTTCACTCCCGCCTCTTTCAGCTTTGCAAGCTCCTCCTTGCCGAGCAGACCCATGGACGCGCAGAGATATATCCCTGACTCGGCGGCAACTTTGCGGTATAGCTCGCAGAAACGGTCGATTTTGGCAGAACTGACCGTGCGTCCGCTCGTCACCATCGAAAAGCGCTTCACTCCGTGGCGCGTGTTTTCTCTCGCCGCGCACATCAAATCACCTTCGGCTATTATATCGTACTCGCTGATGCCGGTGTGATGATGGGCGCTCTGCGCGCACCACTTGCAGTCCTCCGGGCAGCGGCCGCTGCGGGCGTTGACAATCGAGCAGGTGTCAATCTCGTTGCCGCACATCGCCTGCCTCACCTCATCGGCGGCATCACACAGTTCATCGGTAGAGCAACTGTCGCATAGCGCCATTGCCTCATCCACTGTTGCAGGAATCCCCTGCAACGCTTTATATTTGATTTCTTCAAGAAGTGTCATAGAATGAAAGATTTCAGACAACAAAATTATACCAATCTCATATCCCAAGCCTATCAGTTAACATTAATTAATCGGTTTGGCGCAAAAATTGCACCACATACGGATTTTTCTGACTATCTTTACAAGCTCATTATCACACATATTATCAGATGCGACACTTTTTAACCCTGTTTATCATATTGATTGCTGCCGCTGGTCTGCCGTCTGAAGCCTCAGCCGAGGTAACTGTAGGCGCAGCGCGCACCTCTGAATATGCCACGCGGCTAAAAGGCAAGAGGGTGGCGCTGCTCAGCAACCACACAGGTATGGTCGGCAACGAGCATACCCTCGACCTGATGCTGCGCAACGGCATAAATGTCACCACCATATTCTCGCCGGAGCACGGATTCAGAGGCAACGCCGACGCCGGAGAGCATGTGGGCAGCGGCAAGGATGCCAAAACCGGAATTCCCATCGCCTCGCTCTACGACGGGCGCACCCGCATGCCCTCAAAGGCGGTGATGGACAATATCGACATCATAGTCACCGACATTCAGGATGTGGGGCTGAGATTCTACACTTACTACTGCACTATGATCGACCTTATGAACGCGGCTACAGTCTACGGCAAGGAGTTCATGGTGCTTGACCGTCCGAATCCAAACGGCATGACGGTTGACGGGCCTATTCTTGACATGAAATATGCCAGCGGCGTAGGCCGCCTGCCGATTCCAACCCTCCACGGCATGACCCTCGGCGAACTCGCGCTGATGGCAAACGGCGAGGGGTGGCTCAAAGACGGCAAAAAAGTCAGCCTGACGGTTATACCCTGCACCGGCTACACCCACGCCACACGCTATCGCCTGCCCATACCGCCGTCGCCAAACCTGCCCGACATGAAAGCTATATACCTGTATCCCTCGACCTGCTATTTCGAGGCAACTCCGGTGAGCCTCGGCAGAGGCACCGACACGCCTTTCACTATCTACGGCCACCCCTCAATGACTACCGGCGACTACTATTTCACGCCGCGAAGCCGCCCCGGAGCAAAAAATCCCCCGCAGCTCGGCAAGAAATGCCGCGGACACAACCTGCGCCCTATGACAGAAGAAGAGATGATTGCCCGGGGGGTAGATTTCAGCTTTGTCATCGAGGCATACAACTCTATGGACAGGCCCGCCAAATTTTTCACCTCGTTTTTCGAACTTCTCGCCGGCAACTCCAATATCCGCGCAATGATAATGCGTGGTGCTTCAGCCGATGAAATCAAGGCATCCTGGAGCGAGGATGTCAGAAAATTCAAGAATCAGCGCCGCCCTTACCTTTTATATCCAGAGCAATGACACCAGTTTCTGTCATAATCACAATAGCGGCATATTTCGCGCTGCTGATGATTATTTCCGCGATAGCCTCGCGCGGAAGCAACAACGCAACATTCTTTACCGGCAACCGCCGCACGCCCTGGCCCGTGGTGGCTTTCGCCATGATTGGCGCGGCGATTTCGGGCGTCACATTCATCTCCGTGCCGGGCATGGTTGTTGCCAAAGGCCACGCCTACCTGCAGATGGTGCTCGGCTTCATTGCCGGCTACATTGTCATAGCCTTTGTGCTCGTCCCGGTATTCTATAAACGTAAACTCGTGTCGATTTACGGCTATCTGGGTCAGCGCTTCGGCACCAGGAGCTATCGCAGCGGCGCGTGGATATTTTTCGTGTCGAAGATGCTCGGCGCATCGGTGCGCTTCTTCGTTGTGTGCGCCGTGCTTCAGACCCTCGTGTTCCGTCCACTCGGCATCCCCTTTGAGCTCAACGTAGCCATAACCGTGGCGCTTATATGGCTGTACACAGTAAACGGCGGCGTAAAGACCCTTATCTGGACCGACACCCTCAAGAGCCTCTGCCTCATCGGCTCGGTGATTCTCTGCATAGTGTTTGTGGCAGCGAATATGGGCATGGGATTCGGCGAGATAGCCTCGGCGGTCAGCGCCCACGACACATCGCGCGTGTTTTTCTTCGACGACCCCATGAGCGGCTCATATTTCTGGAAACAGTTTATAGCGGGAGTGTTCATGGCCATCGCCACCAACGGTCTCGACCAGGACATGATGCAGCGCCATCTTGCCTGCCGCGACTCCCTGTCATCGCGCAAAAACATGATACTCAGCGGCGTCATGCAGTTTTTCGTCATAGCCCTGTTTCTCGTCCTCGGCACCCTCATTGTCATCTACGCCTCAGCCGCCGGCATAGAGATGCCCGCAAAGAGCGACGAGCTTTTCGGCATGGTTGCCACCCATCCGTCCATGCCGGTTGTTGTCGGCATAGTGTTCATAATCGGGCTCATAGCCTCGGCATACAGCGCCGCCGGCTCTGCCCTCACCTCGCTAACGACCTCATTTACCGTCGATATTCTCGACGCCGCCGGCACTCAACAGGATGAGCGCGCGCTGAAAAAGACCCGCACACGCGTCCACATAATGATGTCGGTGATTATGGCCGCCGTAATCATCGCGTTCTATCATATCAGCGACTCCGACGCCATAAGCGCCGTCTACACCCTCGCCTCCTACACCTACGGCCCCATACTCGGTCTCTTTGCATTCGGACTGCTCACGCGCCACAGCGTGCGCGACTCCCTCGTGCCCGCTATCTGCATAGCCGCCCCCTTTGCGGCATGGCTCACACAGGCTGCTCTGGCGCGCTACTGCAATTACGAGACCGGATTCGAACTACTGCTCATCAACGCAGCCATTACCATGATCGCACTTCGCCTTACTTCCGTCAAACCTGAAAAATCCGGAGAATATGTCACGAAACCTCTTTAGCAGATACATCTGGCTCATCGACACCATACGTCGCCACGGCAACATCACCCGCGAGGAGCTGAATTCGCTATGGAAACGCAGCGAATTTTCAAACGGCGAGCCGCTGCCGCGACGCACATTCTACAACTACCGCAACGCCATCGAGGAGCTGTTTAAAATCAACATCGAGTGTAATCCCACAACATTCGAGTACTCTATCGACGACGGCGGCGACTCACACAACGAAAGCGTGACGGAATGGATGCTCAACTCCGCGGCGATGAGCAATGTGCTCACCGACGCCCGGGAGATTTCAGAAAGGATTTTTC
Source organism: Paramuribaculum sp. (assembly GCA_029052015.1). Taxonomy (GTDB): domain Bacteria; phylum Bacteroidota; class Bacteroidia; order Bacteroidales; family Muribaculaceae; genus Paramuribaculum. Next base: position 14,750 of record JAIDJW010000208.1, read on the forward strand.
TGGAGGATGTGCCATCCGCCCGCTATCATCTCGCATCTGTGCTCGGAGCGCTCAAGAGCCTTAAACAGATTCATTTCACTTACAGCCCGTACACCCGCACCAATCCTACGCGCGATGTCATCATCGAGCCGTACTTCATGAAGCTGTTTCGCCAGCGCTGGTATGTCACCGGGCGAAACATACGCGAGGACACCATAAAGACCTACGCACTCGACCGAATGAGCGATGTGCTTGTTGACACCGCCGGCTACGAGATTCCCGACGACTTTGACGCCGAAAACTATTTCAGGGACTCATTCGGCATAGTGTTCTCTCACGGCGAGGCAAAACAGATTGCCATACGCACCGACGCCCGCCAGGCCAAGTACTTCAGGGCCCTGCCACTCCACCACAGCCAGCAGGAGATGGTCCACGACACCTACTCCATATTCACCTTCAGGCTCAAACTCACCCCTGACTTTGTGCAGGAACTCCTGTCACACGGGCCCAGAGTCACGGTAATATCACCACCCGAGCTTCGCGCCATGATGATAACCAGCCTTGAGGAATCTCTCGCAAACTATCGCTAACTTTGCACAAAATTCATGCTGCAATGAGAATAGACATTATAACTGTGCTGCCGGAAATGCTCGAGTCGCCACTCGGATGCTCAATCATCAAACGCGCCCGCGACAAAGGCATTGTTGACATACAGGTGCACAACCTCCGTGAATTCACCACCAACAAGCACCGCAAGGTGGACGACTACCCCTTTGGCGGCGAGGCCGGCATGGTGATGCAGATAGAGCCGGTTGACCGCGCCATATCATTTCTGAAAGAGCAGCGCGCCTACGACGAAGTCATATTCACATCGCCCGACGGAGAGAAATTCGACCAGCCGATGGCAAACTCACTGTCGCTTCTCAACAATATCATAATACTTTGCGGTCACTACAAGGGAGTTGACTACCGCATACGCGAGCACCTCATCACCAAAGAAATATCTATCGGCGACTACGTGCTTACCGGAGGCGAGCTCCCCGCTGTCGCCATCACCGACGCCATAGTGCGCCTTATCCCCGGAGCTATCGGCGACGAGCAGAGCGCGCTCAGCGATTCGTTTCAGGACAACCTTCTCGCCCCACCGGTCTACAGCCGCCCCGCAGTTTACAAAGGCTGGGAAGTGCCCCCCGTGCTACTCTCCGGCCACCAGGCACGCATAGAAGAGTGGCGCCATGAGCAGGCGCTCGAACGCACGCGACGACTGCGCCCCGACCTGCTCGATTAAATTTTTTTTGTAGAAATTCAAATAATGTATAATTTTGTGGCATAGGAATGTGATTAACAACAACTACCACTTATGTTATACAGGGATGAGGCACACATAAGCGTTATGGGCGCCATTTCGGGGGGGGGCCCGGTGTGTCGGACACAGAGCGGGCTGCAGTCGGCGCCGAACGGGGGTTAGTGATTTTTCG
>JAIDJW010000209.1 GCA_029052015.1 Paramuribaculum sp.
GGGCGCTGAGGGATTCGAACCCCCGACCCTCTGCTTGTAAGGCAGATGCTCTGAACCAGCTGAGCTAAGCGCCCTGTTTGCTGCGAAAGCGATGCAAAGTTACGACTATTTTTTTTATCTCCAAACTTTTTGGGGTAAAAATTTTAGGGGTATTTTGCAATGAGTTGATGGACAGGGATATGTGTGTGCAATAAAAAACACTGCGGCAGCCCTCCCGGGCTGCCGTGTTGTGCGTTGTGTGCGTGAATGTCGCAACGATAGTGTTTCCAAATAGATTACCTTATGCTTGCTGTCCGGGCGGATGTGGCCGTGTGAGCAGGCTTATGTGGCATTTTGTTCGTATAATTATCCGATACAAAATTACTCATGCTGCAATGCTCCGGCAATACTTAAATATTGGTATTTGCATCCTCGGCTAAGTGATGCTGTTACCGATTATTAGGTATCAGGCGGGGTAATTCAGGTTCTCTTCTGCCGGATTGGCAAGCACTTCGTCGACAAATGTCTTTGCCGCGGCTTTGGCTCCGGCGGCGTCCATGAACGAGTAGTTGCCGCAGTCGCGTGGCGTAGCGCCGGGGATGTCTCCCTCGAAGTCGCGTATATATATAAAGGTGTCGCGCACCAGGTCGAGAATGTCGGCAGGTGAGAGGTCGTCTTGCATGATAAGATAGTTGCCTGTGAGGCATCCCATCGGTCCCCAGTATACTATTTTGTCCGCCCAGTCCTCGCGGTTGCGCAGATATGTGGCGGCGAGGTGCTCGATGGTGTGGATTGTCGCGCCGTTCAGCGGTGTCTGGCGGTTGGGCTCGGTCATGCGGATATCAAAGGTGGTGATGGTGTCGCCGGAGGGTGTGGTGTCGCGTCGCGACACGAATATGCCGCGCTTCAGGCGGTTGTGGTCGATTGTAAAGCTTGCTATCTTTTTCATGTCGGTGTGTGTCAGAGTGATTGCGGAAGCTGGCGCAATAGCGCTGTGAGGGTCTCGAAAGTGTGGCGGGGGGCGTCATCCCAGAAGTTTTCGTACTGGGCGATGTTGTCGGCCGCTCCGGGAGTGTCGCTGATGACTCGCAGGCAGAGAAAGGGCACTCCCGCAAGGTGGCAGGCGTGGGCTATCGCCGCGCTCTCCATGTCAACAGCCATTGCGTCCGGATAAATGCTTTTGATTCGTTTAACCTCTTCAGCCGAGCAGATGAAGCGGTCGCCGGAGCAAACGAGTCCCTTTTTTACTCCCTCAGCGTTCAGGCATTCAAGCTCAAGAACTTCGCGGGGAGGGGTGAAGTAGCGCGGGCATCCTGCCGCGTCTCCCTCCTCGGTGCCGGGGCCGCACCACACATCGTGGTAGGCAATCCTGTCGGCTGCCACCACATCGAGTATTGATGCCGCACCGCCGGCGCCGCCGGCAACTCCGGTGTTGACAATCAGCCCGGGGTGGTATGCGTTTATCATCGTGGCAGCTCCGAGCGCGGCGTTGACCTTGCCTATTCCGCACTTCATCACGCACACCGGCTTGCCGCCTACTGTGCCGGTTATGAATTCATAGCCTCCGGCGCTCTCGGTCTGCCGGTTTTCTATCAGTGGCTTCAGGAGGCTCAGCTCCTTGTCCATAGCCACTATTATGCCTGTAGTCATATTGATTTATGCATTAATAAATATAGGTGCAAAATTAAGCAAAACGACAGTTTTTTGCTACTTTTGCGCGTATAACCATTTTTTATTCATCATGAAAGCAAAGCAAATACTCATTCTTGCGGCGGCGCTTGCTGTGTCAGCCTGTGCCGGAGCAAAAGGCTCTGCCGCTGTGGAGGCGGTGAAGCAGTCCGACACCATAACTGTTACCGGCAAATATCTCGCCGACCCGATGAAGGTCACTGTTGTGGCGCCCACATCATATTTCGCCCCCGGCGACACCGCCCACTACCCGGTGGTGTATCTTCTTAACGGTCACGGAGGCAATTACCGCAACTGGGGACGCATAGTGTCGCTCGACAGTTTCGCCAACGAGTTCGGCTGCATAATCGTTTGCCCCTCGGGAATGAACAGCTGGTATTGGGATTCGCCTGTCAATCCAGGCATGCAGATGGAAAGCTTCATAATCAAGGAGCTGATACCATATATTGATTCAAACTACCGCACCCGCGCCGACCGCATGGGCAGAGCCATCACCGGCTTCAGCATGGGCGGTCACGGCGGTCTGTGGCTCGGCATACGCCACAGCGACATCTTCGGCAGCGCGGGCTCTACAAGCGGCGGCGTCAATATCATTCCCTTCCCCACGCGGTGGAATATGCCCAATATGCTCGGCGCCTACGAGAGCAACAAGGAGCGCTGGGAAGCTCACACCGTGAAAAACCTTGTTGACAGCCTCAAGCCAGGGCAGATTAACATCATATTTGACTGCGGCACGGAGGATTTCTTCTACAAGGTGAACTGCGACCTTGACGCCGCGCTCAATGCCCGCAAGATTCCCCATGTGTTCATCACCTCGCCCGGTGCCCACAACGGCGCTTACTGGAGCAAGTCAATATATCCCCAGCTTCAGTTCTTCCGCGATAAATGGACCGGAAAATAACCTTTTGAATTAATAATATACGCGCAATGCCGCAGCCGGGACACTCTCCCCGCTGCGGCATTCGTGTGTCTTTGTAAGATGTTGTAGTGAAAGGTCTGCGACATTTATCGTGCATATTCACCCTTCACCCCAGCTAACTCGCTGAAGCTCGTAAAGCTGGGGTTAGTAATGTAGCAGCGTCTTCGACGCAGACCGGATAGAGAGTAAATGTATGTCCTGTTGTCGTATGAGGCATCGCAGATGCCGTGATTTCAGTAACCCCGGCTTTACGAGCGATAGCGAGTTAGCTGGGGCAGAGGATGGTGAGTCCGTAGAAAGGTCGCAGACATTTCACTATTGAGTGGTCGTCGGATTTGATTTGTTGCGCTGCAACAATCTCCGTGGGGCTACAATTGACACGCCGCCATGCAGCTATCTGCGGCGCTGCCGCTTATTCCCACTTTGAAAATTCGCTGATCTGGAGCTTGAGCATTGAGCATGCTGCCGCTCCATAAGGGTCAGTTGTTGATTTTGAGACTCATGCCGTTGAGGCGGCGGAAGAGGTCGAGGGCGTAGATGTCGGTCATGCCGCTTACGTGGTCTATCACTGCCTGTATCTTGCCGTAGAGGTCGGGGGAGTTGACTTCGTACTGCTGTGGCACTTTGCTCAGGAGCAGATGCGAGTAGTTGAGCTGCGGCTCTCTCACGGCATGGATAAGCTTCTCCATGAGGAAGGTGATGATGCTTGTGCCGGCGAGTTCGATGTCGACAACGTCAGGCGCGCGGTATATTTTGTCCCACGACAGGGCGGAGCAGCTGCGGTAGGCGTCGCGCTCGCGGGGGGAGATGCTGTCGATGAGGCAGCCGGTGAATGCGCCGTCGAGTATGGTGCGCTCGTTGTCGACAAAGGCTCGGGAGCATTCCTGAACCAATGCGCCGATTACACATGAGCGCAGGTAGCCTATTTTTTCGTTGGGGTCGTCGAGCCGGCTCATCGTGCGGTTCATCCGGTCAACGCGCTCTGGCGGAAAGAATGCGAGCAGCAGGTCGATGACGGTGGCTGTGTCGATTATGCCGAGCTTGTGGGCGTCCTCAATGTCCATCACCTCGTAGCAGATGTCGTCGGCGGCTTCCACGAGGTAAACGAGCGGATGGCGGGCGTAGCGCACTCCGCCTGCGCTTTCGATGCGCTTCATGCCGAGAGTGTCGGCGACTCTAATGAAGCTCTCCTCCTCGCTGGCGAAGAATCCGAATTTGTTTTTGCTGCCGGCGAGAGTGCTGGAGTAGGGGTATTTGACTATTGAGGCGAGGGTGGAGTATGTCATGGCGAATCCGCCGGGTCGCCTGCCGTTGAAGCGGTGGGTGAGGAGGCGGAATGCGTTGGCGTTGCCGTCAAAGCGTGTGAGGTCGGCCCACTGCTGCGGCTGCAGCTCCGGTTGCAGGCTTTTGCCGGCGCCTTCGCTGAAGAAGGTGGAGATGGCTTTTTCGCCGGAGTGTCCGAAGGGGGGATTGCCGAGGTCGTGGGCAAGGCATGCGGCTGCTACGATTTCGCCCATGGCGTCCAGTCTGGGCGCCCACGGCTCGCTGCTGTGGCGCTCCTTGAGCACTATCGCCGATTCGTTGGCGAGCGAACGCCCCACGCAGGCAACCTCGATGCTGTGGGTGAGCCTGTTGTGCACAAAGATGCTGCCCGGCAGGGGGAATACCTGGGTTTTGTTTTGCAGACGCCTGAAAGGGGAGGAGAATACAAGGCGGTCATAGTCGCGCGTAAAGTCGGAGCGCTGCCCCGTGCGGCTGTCGTGATAGTCCTCAAGTCCGAAGCGGGTGTCGCATATAAGTCTGTTCCATTCCATCATGAGTGCAAAGATACAAAAAGAATGCCGTGCGACTCACTGAGCCGCACGGCATTAACAAATATACTTATGAAAAAATTATTCGGGGAGCTTGCCTACCTCCGGATCAACGCCCCACTGCTGCTGGGCGAGACGGCGGTAGTTGTTGTAGCGCCACTGTGCATTTGCCTTGGCGGCAGCGAAGAGCTCTGCGGCTTCTGCGGGATACTGCTTGAGCAGCGATGCGTAGCGCACCTCGCCTTTGAGGAAGTCTTCGAACTTGTCCCAGTCCGGAGCCTTGCTGTCGAGGGTGAAGGGGTTCTGGCCCTGAAGCTCTGCATCGGGGTTGTAGCGCCAGAGTGACCAGTAGCCGCATGCAACTGCGTTGGCCTCCTCCTGCTGTGAGCGACCCATGCCGGCCTTGATGCCGTGGTTGATACAGGGAGCGTAGGCGATGATGAGCGACGGTCCGTCGTATGCCTCAGCCTCGCGGATTGCCTTGAGGGTCTGGGCCTGGTCGGCGCCCATTGCTATCTGCGCAACATAAACGTAGCCGTAGGTCGATGCGATAAGACCGAGGTCTTTCTTGCGGATGCGCTTGCCGCTGGCAGCGAACTTGGCGATAGCGCCGAGCGGAGTAGCCTTGGATGCCTGGCCGCCGGTGTTGGAGTAAACCTCGGTGTCGACAACGAGCACATTGATGTTCTTGCCGCATGCGAGCACATGGTCAAGACCGCCGAAGCCTATGTCGTAGCTTGCGCCGTCGCCAGCGATAATCCAGTGTGATCGCTTAACGAGGTAGTGCTTGAGGTCAATTATGTTCTTGCAGATGTCGCAGCCGCATTTCTCGGCGAGGGGCACGAGTTTGTCAGCGATTTCGCGTGTCTTGACGGCATCGTTGGCATTGTCGAGCCATTCCTGTGCGAGAGCCTTGATTTCTGCTGAGCAAGTCGGGCAGTCGAGAGCTTTCTTCAGGGTGTCGGTGAGACGGTTGCGGAGCTGCTCGTTGGCGATGAACATACCGAGACCGAATTCAGCGAAGTCCTCGAAGAGTGAGTTGCCCCATGCGGGACCATGACCCTTGTCGTTGACAGTATAAGGTGTCGAGGGCACTGAGCCTGAGTAGATGGATGAGCAGCCGGTGGCGTTAGCGACCATTTCGTGGTCGCCGTAGAGCTGTGAGATGAGTTTCACATACGGAGTTTCGCCGCAGCCTGAGCAAGCGCCCGAGAATTCAAAGAGCGGGGTTGCGAACTGGCTGTTCTTGACATTTGCCTTGATGTCTACGAGGTCCTGCTTGCTCTTGACAGATTCAACGCAGTAGTCCCAGTCTTTCTGCACGTCGAGCTGGGTTTCGAGGGGCTTCATCACGAGAGCCTTCTCACCCTTCTTGCCCGGGCAGACATCGGCGCAGTTGCCGCAGCCGAGACAGTCGAGAACATCGACAGCCTGGATGAAGCGCATGCCGGTGAATGTTTTGCCGATAGCGGGGATAGTGCCGTCTTCGCCGAACGGTGCCTTGGCCATTTCGTCGGCATCAAGCACGAAGGGACGGATAGCGGCGTGAGGGCAGACGTATGCACACTTGTTGCACTGTATGCAGTTCTCTTCTATCCATTCGGGAACGAAGGTGGCAACGCCGCGCTTTTCGCTGCGGGCTGTGCTCTGCTGCCATGTGCCGTCGGGTATATCCTTGAAGTCGCTGACTTTGAGGAGGTCGCCGTCCTGAGCGTTGATGGGGCGCACGAGCTTTTTGATGAACTCGGTGTCGTTGGGGTGCTGGTCCTCTTCTTCAACTGTAAGGTTCTTCCAAGCGGGGTCGATTTCGAGTTTTGCATACTCGTTGCCGCGGTCAACGGCTGCGTAGTTCTTGTCAACAACGTCCTGACCCTTCTTGCCGTAGCTCTTGACGATGAATTTCTTCATCTGCTCAACGGCGAGGTCTACGGGGATAACCTCGGTGATGCGGAAGAATGCGCTCTGGAGAATGGTGTTGGTGCGGTTGCCGAGGCCGATTTCCTGAGCGATCTTGGTAGCGTCTATATAATAAACGGTGATATTGTGGTCAGCGAAGTATTTCTTGACCTTTGCGGGCAGGTTCTTGGCAAGCTCCTCGCCTTTCCAGATGGTGTTGAGGAGGAATGTGCCGCCGTCGCGGAGACCTCTTGTCACATCATAGAGGTGGAGATATGCCTGAACGTGGCAGGCAACGAAGTTAGGTGTCGTTACGAGATATGTCGAGCGGATGGGCTCGTCGCCGAAGCGGAGGTGCGAGCAGGTGAAGCCGCCGCTCTTCTTCGAGTCGTAAGCGAAGTATGCCTGGCAGTACTTGTCGGTGTTGTCGCCGATAATCTTCACGGAGTTTTTGTTTGCTCCTACAGTGCCGTCAGCGCCGAGTCCGTAGAATTTAGCCTCGAAGGTCTTGTCGCTGACAACGATGGGAGCAACCGGGGGAAGTGATGTGAATGTCACATCGTCCACGATGCCGAGTGTGAAGTGGTTTTTGGGCTCGGGAAGAGCGAGGTTGTCGAACACAGCGACGATTTCGGCGGGTGTGGTGTCCTTTGATGCGAGACCGAAGCGTCCTGCAACGATAGTGGGAGCGCCGGCAACTCCGTTGTATGCCTCGCAAACGTCGAGATAGAGGGGTTCGCCGGGAGCTCCGGGCTCTTTTGTGCGGTCAAGCACGGCGATTTTCTTCGCGGTTGCGGGGATAGCTGCGAGAAGGTGCTTCGCAGAGAAGGGACGGTAGAGGTGAACGCTGATCAAGCCGACCTTCTCGCCCTTGGCGCGGAGGTAGTCGATAGCTTCCTGGGCAGCCTGTGTGCCTGAACCCATAGCGATGATAACGCGGTCGGCATCGGGTGCGCCATAATAATTAAATAAGTGGTATTCTCTGCCGGTGATTTCGGAAATCTTGCCCATGTAGTACTCTACGATTTCGGGCACAGCCTCGTAGTGGCGGTTGCAAGCCTCGCGATGCTGGAAGAATACGTCGCCGTTCTCAGCCATACCGCGTGCAACGGGAGCGTCGGGGTTGAGGGCTCTTTCACGGAATTCTGCCACAGCCTGACGGTCGAGCAGCGGTTCGAGCTCTTCCTGTTCGAGCATCTCGATTTTCTGGATTTCGTGAGATGTGCGGAATCCGTCAAAGAAGTTTACGAAAGGCACACGGCTCTTGATGGTGGCGAGGTGAGCTACGGCAGCGAGATCCATAACCTCCTGCACACTGCCCTCGGCGAGCATTGCGCAGCCGGTCTGGCGTGCGGCCATAACGTCCTGATGGTCACCGAAGATGCTGAGCGCATGGCTGGCGATGGTACGTGCTGAAACATGGAAAACGCAGGGGAGAAGCTCGCCTGCGATTTTGTACATGTTGGGAATCATCAGCAACAGACCCTGGGATGCGGTATATGTAGTGGTGAGAGCACCGGCCTGAAGTGAACCGTGCACAGCACCAGCGGCACCGCCCTCACTCTGCATTTCCTGCACGAGAACTGTCTCGTCGAAGATGTTTTTACGTCCGGCAGCAGCCCATTCGTCAACATATTCTGCCATTGTCGACGACGGGGTGATGGGGTAGATTGCGGCAACCTCTGTGAACATATACGAGATATGCGCAGCGGCCTGGTTACCGTCACAGGTCAAGAATTTCTTTTCCTTACTCATAAATCAGTAATCTATTTAGATTGGTGTATGTATTTTGCGCGAAGATACGAATTAATCCTCACAGAAATTTCAAAAATATGGAAATTTTATCATGATGTGTCGTTTTTTAGGAACATTTCATAAACTGACGTG
>JAIDJW010000021.1 GCA_029052015.1 Paramuribaculum sp.
GTGATGCGTCGCTCCATGCTTTGTCCGGGTCGCAGTGCCTTTCGATTATGAGGCCGTTGAAGCCCATGTCGAGTGCCTGCTGGCTCAGTGGAGCTATAAGTTCGCGCTTGCCGCCGATATGCGACGGGTCGCAGATGATTGGCAGATTGGGCAGGCGCAGGCGCAGTTCGGTGGGAATGTGCCAGTTGGGCATATTGCGGTAGAGGTGCTTGCCGTAGGTGCTGAATCCGCGGTGAATAGCACCGATGCGGCGTATGCCGGCGTTGTAGATGCGCTGCATGGCTCCGATCCAGAGCTCCAGGTCTGGATTCACCGGATTTTTTACAAGAACGGTCACATCGGCTCCGCGCTCCTGGAGTGTGTCTGCGATTTCCTGCATGGCAAAGGGATTTGCCGAAGTGCGGGCGCCTATCCATAGAATGTCGATGCCTGCATCAAGGGCTTCCTCTATGTGCTGACGGGTTGCCACTTCGGTGGCGGTGAGCATTCCGGTGGTTTCCTTCACCTTCTTCATCCATTCGAGTCCGGGAGCTCCCACGCCTTCAAAACCGCCCGGTTTGGTGCGCGGTTTCCATATTCCGGCGCGGAAAATGCGTATGCCGTTTGCCGCGAGTTCATTTGCGGTGCAGAGCACCTGTTCTTCTGTCTCGGCGCTGCAGGGACCTGCTATAATCAGTGGTTTGTTGGGGTCGAATCCTTCTGGGAGGATAGGCAGTAAGTCTTCCATTGTTGTCAAGAATTATGTGTAGATTTATTTGAATTTTCTTTTGTAAGTCCGGCTTCTTTAAGGCGGTCGAGGGCGCGGTGCATATTGGCTTCGGTGGCGCAGAGCGATATTCTGATGAATTTTTCGCCGTTAGAGCCGAAAATAAAACCGGGGGTAATGAACACGCGGGCCTGGTACAGCGCTTTGTCGGCAAGCTCCTCGCCCGAGGAGCAGCCGTCAGGCACACGCGCCCACAGGAATAGACCGCGCTGCGCGGGGTCGAAGGTGCAGCCGAGTGAAGAAGCGATTTCTTCTGCTACTTTCCTGCGCTCCGAGTAAACCTCGTTGAGGCTTGTGTACCAGTCGTCGCCGCACTGCAGGGCTTTGACGGCGGCGAGCATCACCGGCTTGAACTGCCCGGAGTCGATATTTGACTTCACTTTGAGTATCCAGCCCACAAACTGCGGATTGCTGGCAAGCATAGCCACTCGCCAGCCTGCCATGTTGTGGCTCTTGCTTAGCGAGTTGAGCTCTATCGCAATATCCTTGGCTCCAGGCACTGACAGTATGCTCATCGGCTCGGAATTGAGGATAAAGCTGTAGGGGTTGTCGTGGGCAATTACGATATTGTGTTTTCTGCCGAAAGCTACGATTTTTTCAAGAAGTGCCTTTGTGGCAGGGGTTCCTGTAGGCATGTGGGGATAGTTGACCCACATAAGTTTTATTTTGTCGAGCGGCAGTTTTTCAAGCTCGTCAAAGTCAGGCACCCATCCGTTTTCCTCCCTGAGGTCATAGCTGTAGATGGTTGCCTGGGCGAGATTGCTCACTGAGGTGTAGGTCGGATAGCCTGGATTGGGCACGAGTACACCGTCGCCGGGATTGAGAAATGCGAGCGATATGTGCAGTATTCCCTCCTTGCTGCCGATGAGGGGCTGTATCTCCGAGTCAGGGTCAAGCTCCACTCCGTAATATTTGCGGTACCAGTCGGCGAAGGCGCTGCGCAGCGCCGGCAGTCCGACGTATGGCTGATAGCTGTGGTTGCCCTCTCTGGCAGCCTCGGCGGCAAGGGTTTCTATGACATCGTGCGCAGGTATGCGGTCGGGGCCGCCGATACCGAGGGATATCACATCGAGTCCCTGCGCGTTCATCTGCGCAACCTCGCGGAGTTTGCGCGAAAAATAATATTCCTTTACGGATGCCACGCGGTCGGCGGGCTGTATATTCAGTTCAGATTTCATTGTTGCATTCCTTATATTCTCCAAGTATCTTAAAATCGTTGAGGAGAGGACGCACGGCATCGACCGCCTGGCGGTAGCGCACGAATGAGTCGAAAGTGAGGTCTACGTAGAAGCGGTATTCCCACTCGCGGCCTATAATCGGCATGGACTGGAGTTTGGAGAGGTTCATGTCGTAGAATGAGAGGA
>JAIDJW010000210.1 GCA_029052015.1 Paramuribaculum sp.
CGGCAGGGTCAGTTGTGTAAAAGAGACAGGGCGCGGACTCATGATGCCGGCATGAATGTGATAATCGATTTTGTGCCCAACCATGTGGCGCGCCGCTATCATTCGGATGCGGCTCCGGCGGGAGCGGAGGATTTTGGCGCGCATGACGACAACTCCAAACACTTCAGCCCCTCCAATAATTTCTACTACATCACCCGCCAGTTGTTCGCGCCATACGTCGATATGGGAAGCGGCAAGGAGGCATACGTGGAGTTTCCTGCAAAAGCTACCGGAAATGACTGTTTTACCGCATTCCCGGGTCAATGCGACTGGTACGATACCGTGAAGCTCAATTATGGAGTGGACTATTCCAACGGCAGCCACCATTTTTCGCCGATTCCCGACACCTGGCACAAGATGCTCGACATCCTCCGCTACTGGGCGGCTAAAGGAGTCGACGGATTTAGATGCGATATGGCCCACATGGTGCCCATCGAGTTCTGGCAGTGGGCTATAGCCGCCGTCAAGCAGCACCATCCACATGTCAAATTTATCGCCGAGCTGTATGATACCGGTCTCTATCGCGACTTCATTAAGGTTGGCGGTTTTGACTACCTGTATGATAAAGTCAATCTCTACGACACCCTGCGTGGCATACAGACCGCCAACTATTCCGCGGCGCAGCTCACCGGATGCTGGCAGACTGTGGAGGGAATAGGCGACCACATGCTCAATTTCCTCGAAAACCATGACGAGCAGCGCTTCGGCTCCAAGTTTTATGCCGGAGACCCCGCAAAGGTGATACCCTCACTCGTAGTAAGCTCGATGATCGGCACCGGAGCCATGATGATATACATGGGGCAGGAACTCGGAGAGCGTGCACTCGATGCCGAGGGCTACAGCGGGCATGACGGACGCACCACCATCTACGACTACTGGAGCATGGACACACTGCGCAGATGGCTTGACGGCGGAGCGCCGACAGCCGACAGGCTTACAGACCGCGAGCGATGGCTCCGAACCAAATATTCCGTGATACTCGGACTCTGCAACAGCGAGCCGGCAATAGCCCACGGACGATTCTATGACCTGATGTATGTCAATTACGAGAATCCGACGCTAAACCCCCACCGTCAGTATGTGTTCATGCGTAATTATGCCGACGAGACAATAGTCATAGCCGTAAACTTCAGCCCCGACTCATGTGACCTCGCCATAAACCTGCCGCGCCATGCGTTTGAGATGCTCCAGATTCCTCAGGGCAAAGCCATGATGACAGAGCTGCTCAGTGGACGCAAAGCATTGAAACATATCGCTGACGGTCATCCGTTTGACACATTTGTAGAACCCTGGGGAGCCGCGATATGGAAAGTATGCCACAAAAACATAAAGCCTCTCGATGAAAAAAATTGAGAATTTAGTAATTTTGCAACATTATTATACCTTTAGTCACTAATTAGCAGTTTTATGAACTCAGTGAACCACCCCATCAAGATATTCGCAGGCACAAAGTCGCGATACATGGGAGAAGAAATTTGCAAACACCTCGGCATGGAGCTCGGCAAGATGAATATCCAGCACTTCGCCGACGGTGAGTTTGAGGTGTCGTTTGAAGAAACAGTGCGCGGATGTGAGGTCTATCTTGTACAGTCCACTTTCCCGAACACTGACAACCTCATGGAGCTTCTGCTCATGATCGATGCCGCCAAGAGAGCGTCGGCCCACAGCGTCATCGCAGTTATCCCTTACTTCGGCTGGGCGCGTCAGGACCGCAAGGACAAGCCGCGTGTGAGCATAGCAGCCAAACTTGTGGCAGACCTTCTGAGCGCAGCCGGTGTAAACCGTGTCATAACCATGGACCTCCACGCCGACCAGATTCAGGGCTTCTTCGATGTGCCGGTCGATCACCTCTATGCTTCATCTGTGTTCATCCCCTATATCCAGAGTCTCAAGCTTGAGAACATGGCTATCGCCACTCCCGATGTCGGAGGCGCCAAGCGTGCGAACTCATATGCTAAATTCCTTGATGTGCCCCTGGTGCTCTGCCACAAGCAGCGCGCAAAGGCAAATGTTGTGGAGTCTATGACCGTTATCGGCGATGTAAAGGATAAGAATGTGATTCTTATCGACGATATGGTCGACACCGCCGGCACTATCACAAAAGCTGCCGACCTCATGATTGCCAACGGCGCTAAATCAGTAAGAGCACTTGCCTCGCACGCAATCATGAGCGATCCTGCAAGCGAGCGCGTAGATGCCTGCGGCATGACCGAGATGATATTCACAAACTCGATTCCCTTTAACAAGGAGTGCAAGAAAGCGACGATACTTAGTGTTGCCAAACTCATAGCCGACACCATCCGCCGCGTTCACAACAACGAATCTATATCCTCGCAGTACGTATTCAAGTAATTTCACCCGGCACGCCGGGAAACAATACCGCAGGGGGTGCGCACACCGCGCACCCCCTGCTTGTGCTTGTGGCCGGGCCGGTCGGTTATTTGATGTTGTAGTTGAGCTTTTTGGAGGCGTTGCGGCGGCGTGAGTTGTCTCGGTTGAAAAATGCGGCCATAAGCAGTCGCCGCGCGGTGTGATGGCGACGGTGATAAGCCTCGAAGGAGTCAGAGCCGAGATTGAAATCCTGCTTATAGGCGGATTTCGGAGAAATATAACAGTATGTGATATCCTCGATGAGCGCGCTGACACTGTCCTGCGGAGTGACCACCTCATCAATCTGCTCAAGAGTCGGGGCGATGCAGGTTATGCCGTGTGCCCTGCAGTATGCCGCAACATTGCCGAAGGTAGCTTCATAGTGCGATTTCAGCGCGCCGCTGTCATAGTCGGTCCAGGCTGTGGATCCCATATTCTGAACAGGCCGCAGTTGCACAACGTCGGGACGAAAGCCTTCCGGCCAGGGATTCCGGAAGAGATTGCCTTCAAGGTCATGCATATTCATGGTATTTACCGTGAAATTCAGGCGTACTTTTAGCTGCGGGCAGATACTCTGTTTTATATTATGCAGAGCATTGAGGAGGGCCGTGAGCCGGGCATATTCGGCTCCCGGCATCAGGTATTCGTAAGTTTCGGGTCGTGTGCCGTGAAGCGAAACCGTGATTTCATTAAGACCTGCCTTGACAAGGTCGGCGAGAATCTCCGCTCTGTCGGCAAGAAGTTGGCCGTTGGTGACAAGTGATATGTCGGGCACACCCGATTTGCGCGCCCTGCTGACAATGTCGGCAAGATGCGGATACAGAGTCGGCTCAGCCCCGCAGCCTATCTGGAGTTTAAGGGCGCGAGGGAAAAAAGTCCGCTCAACACAGTCGAGCTGACCTGAGGCTATCACTCCGCTCATCTCCCTGCGGCGCCTCTCGTTGCTGAAGTAGCACATACGGCACCGCAGGTTGCACCCCAGCACCGGGTCAAGAAATATGCCGATGTGTCTGCGGCCGCTAATATGCATACTCCACAGACATATAAGCTTGACAAACCGCGGCACTTTGCCGCTTGCAGCTATCTTCAGTAACCTATAGATATTCACGCTGCAAAAATAGGTAAAAACCGCGATTTGATGAGGTGTGACGGACGAAATCTGACAAATATCATCCATAAATAAAGGGCGGGTGGTCCGACCGGGCCACCCGCCATAAACTTCTAAACTTCTAAACTATTAAACTCTCACCTTCACGGCTTTGCCGTCCGGCAGGCGTACAAGATAGATGCCCGGAGCAAGGTTTGCGGTAGAAACCTTTCTGCCGCTGAGGTCATAGATTTCGCTTCCTTCGGGCGCTATGATGTCGCTGCCGTCAACTCTGACAGCGCTCTCTCCTCCTTCGCCATCAATGCCGTCAATGCCAGTTACAGACGGGCTGACCCAAATGTTGGTGCCGCACACTTCGCCGGCATCCTTGTCTTTCTCCACAAGAATAGCGGTGAGCCATGCGCTTTCGGTAAGCTCCACCTTGCCGGTGTAAAGAGTGCCTGTTTCGGGAGTGAGTGTCACACTCTCATCGGTAGTGTAGTAGATGCTGTACTTGCCGGCGGGCTGTTCGGCAGGTTCGATATACACGATAACCTTGTCCGGCTGAGCCTCTGTGCGGAACACAACCTTGCCGCTTACCTTGGAGGACTTGTCGGCCTTTGTCAGCTCGATATGAGTGTGGACGCTCTCTTCCATGCCGGGCACGCTCACGTAGGCATGGACATAACCGCTGCTGATTACTGCAAACGGCTGACCGTACACATTCCACTTCGCGTCGGCTGCAGGAGCCTGCTCGTCGGGGGTGAATATATAATATATGGTGGCGCTTGCGGCATGGCTGCCTTCGTATGAGAGGGTGACCATGGTCTGGGGATAGAACTCCACGCTGTAGGTGCGGAGCGAGAAATCGTCCTCGACAGGCAGCTCGCTTACTTCAGCGCCGGAGCTAAACGACGCTTTTACTGACTTGGCGGACTCCACACGCTCTATGGCCGTAGGCCATAGCTCCGGCACACCGCTTGCGTCAAGCATCACAAATCCGGTCACATTATAGTAGTGCCCGTTGGTGCCTTTCTCAGGCATGGTGTATTCAAGCACGGTATGATTAACCTTCACTGTCTTGTCCTTGTCGTGTCCCTTGTTGGGGGTGAGTGTCCACTCTGTGGCGAGAGCGGTGGAACCGGCTTCAAATTCTGCTCCGTCAAGAGTCACATTGTTTATCGTGACGAGGCGGCGCGCGTTTGCTACAGTTATTTCCGTAACCATATCCGGCACAATCTCTATGTCGTGGGCAAGACCTTCAGGTCGGGTAGCGCCGAGCGGAGATGAAAGGAACAGTGCGTAATCATCGGTGATTCTGGCTCCACGCATTATGCCGCCCACTCTCTCTGCTCCGATAACGAAGTCGGTGATATACTGACCCTCCCAGCTCTTGGCCCAGGGAGCAGCTGCGCCGGACTGTGAGTTGCGGTGAATGGGCAGGTAGTGGCCAGCCACTCCACGGACAAACATATAGTCGCCGCCAACAGCCGCCACTCTCACAGTGCCGTTGAAGTGGTACGGAGTGCCCTCCTGTGCGTCATTGATGAAGTTGAGGATGTATGTGCGCTCTTCTGCAAGGCGGCGGAATGTGGCGCTCACCTCATCGCTCGGAGCCGCTCCGGGCCATGATGCGAATGCGCGCACGGTCACAGTCCTTTCCCCGTCAGGCAGGGTTATCTCTCCTGTGTACGTTTTGCGCAGTCGGTTGCTCTTGGGGTCGGTGCCGTCAAGAGTGTAATATATCACAGCCGCAGGGTCGGCATCCGGAGCTTTTTCGATAGTCACCATGCCTTTATGGATATAGGTGAAGGTGCCGTCCTCGTCGGCAGTAGCGTCTTTGTTGCCGGTAATGTATATGGCAGCGGGAGCCTTGGCATGTGCCGCAAGGTCATAGTCGAGCATGGCTATGGAGTAGCCCGAAGCGGAGCGTTTGAGGTCGCGTACAACCACGCCGGTGATTGTGTAGTAGACCTCATTCTGGCGATTGGGATCGTATGATGTCTGCCAGCCGCCTCTCTTGCCGGTAAACACATTGAAGCGTATGTCAAGACCTTTGGTCTCGTCAGGATTTGTCTGCTTGCCGAGCTTGAGTGTATAGACATATTCGTCAACTATATCCTCCAGGCGCATACGCGGGTCATTGTATTTTGTCACAGAGCCGTCCTCGTTGTCAACGACAATGAGACCCTCTGCCGTATAGTCGGGATTCGGACGGCGGTGCACGAGCACATTTTCAAACCGGTAGTGCATCATGCGGTCCTCCTTGCCGAAGGAGTAATTTTCAAAATACCCCTCGGCATCGGCGGTTTCATACTGCACCTTGCGCAGGTCATCGTAGTCAGGCTTGGCTGAGACTTCCCGCTTCACGGTAAATGTACGTGCATAGCCTGTGGCGTCGGAGCGGAGGTTGCCTTGCGGGGTCGCGGATGCTATGAGCGCGAAATCGGTGATGATGTCGCCGGCTTGGAGCTGGCGCCATCCTTCGGGAGATGAGCTGTCGCTTACACGCGGAGCATTGTTCCAGCCATTGTCGTTGTATATCAGCAGGTGGTTGTACGACCCCGGATTTTCGATATTGTCGCGAACATACAGATAATAGGGTGTGACCTGCTCAACTACTGCTTCGCCGGTCATTCTGTAATAGCCCTCGCGCACCTGACCGTTGGGAAGGTAGCCTTCAGAATCGAGATATTCATTCTTGAAATCGGCGATAGACTGCAGAGGGGTGGCCTTGTGGTGGTGGAATGTGAGCTGCAGCGGATTTGCGCACACGTTGCCGTCGGCATCAGTGGAGCGCACTTTCAGGGTGTACACTCCTCCCTCGGGCACATTGAAGCTCAGGTTATTGCCGCAGGGGGTCCATGTGCCTCCGCCTTCAGATATCTCGTATGTCACATCCACGCCTTTGTACTCCGGAGTGAGATTCAGAGTCACAGCGCTGTTGATTATGTGCACTTCGCCGTCTGCCTCGTCAATGAGATTGCCTCCGGCAAAGCTGGCAACAGGGCGAGGAGTGTCGAGGGTGATTTTTATCGGGAAGATAGTGAGTTCACCTTCAATCTGACCTATGAAGCACTCAATGGTGTAGCGTTTGCCGTTGTCGGTCGATGTCCATCCGTCCATGGCGCCGCTCTGCAGGCGGTCGGCGAGGCGGAACACTTTTCCGTCACTGTCGGCAACAGCCATACCTTCAACTTTGGTCATGCCGGTGAGTATGCGGTGGCTGTTGAAATCGGCCTGCGTCACAGTTGTGCGTGTATATAGGGCGGTGGTGTTGTCTTTTGTCGGATTGGAATTCGGATTGTCGAGATAGGGCATGAAGTCGGCATCGGCGTTGCGCACCTCGATTTCAGGGAAGCCGTCGTTGTGGCGGTAGCGTCCGATCAGTCCGTACATGGGGATAGTGTAGAGGGTGCCTGATGTGGTGCCGTCGCCAATCTCGCTCGCCTTGTAGCTTTCGGGAAATGCCTTGCGGATGTTGCCGTGGCTCACAACCTTTATGGCATCGCCCTTGCTGTCGGTGATATAAAGATAGTCTGTATTGGTCAAGGCAGTAGAGTATGCTCCCTGAATAGTCAGCGGAGTCTTGAATGCCACAAGCCTGCCGTTATTGCTTTGGCTTATGGCGTCATCGCCATTTCCGGTCAGCTCGCTTATGGAGTTGTATTTTTCAGTGCTGATCATGCGGAGGGGAATCACAACCTCGTCTCCGAAATTAGCCGCAGCTTTGTTGAGCAGGGGATTGTACTGAAAGTCGTATGTGTAGAAGTGGACATAGAAATCCTTGTCAGCCTCGATTTTCAGATAATTTTCAAGGGTAGTGTTGCCGTTGAATTCAATGTCTTTGCTGTCGCCCTCGAAATAGTAGCCGCTACGGAATTGTCCTTTACTATATTCGGTTCCCTCGCCTGTGGCAAAAATCTGCCATGCTATTTTTTGTGTGGGTCTTGCAGCCTCAGAATTTCTCTTCATGCGGATTCTAATCCGGTCGACAAATTTGAAAGTCTCGTCCTCCTCTTTGTAATTGGGAGAGATTATCTCGAATTCCGGCTTGGGGATGACCGCTCTGGTACATTTGACTTCAAGCGTCTTGCTGCTGTTGCCGTCATTGTCAAATGCAGCCACCTTTAGTGTCTGGCCCTCTCCGGGTTTTATAGACGGCAGATTGACGTAATATGCACGAGGTGAAGTGATGGTGCTTGACACCCGGCTGCCATTGTCCGGCGTGGGCTCACTGCCGTCTGTGGTGTAGTACATGATGGCATTGTTGTCGGTGTCTGTAGCGGTGCCTTCAGGAGGTGTGATGCCATAAAGGACAGATTCTTCGGCAATATACTCGAAGGTGTTGTTTTCGGTGTCGTATATCGGGTAATACTGCTGATATGAGTTGTTTGGCGGAGTCAGGACCGGTGCTGAAAGCGGAGTAGTTACATTCAGGGTCAATCGACCAAAATATCTGCTATATATTACCGTGACTTCCTTGGACTCTTCCTGGTCATCGAAATAGTGCGTGTAAGTCCCGTTATTAGCGCCAGAATACACTGCTTCTTCTTCAAATGGATTAGAGGTCAGTGGCTTATTGTAGCTTGACCCCGCTTGGTATACGCTGGAAAGACCTATGGAGTTGACCTTAAGCTGAGGGCTTGAGGTCTCTATGGTTATTTTGGTGTTTTCTGTTCCAAAATATAAGCCGTAGCTAGCATTCGTTTTGTGTGTGGTTTTGATAGTCGAAGAGAAGGATATTTTTATAAAATCCAACCCGTTGCTGTGCTTGTATATGAAGTGCTTTACTGTAGATCCTTGTTGAGGATATGTCACCTCCGCGGTGCCGTAGGTTGACTGCCACAGCGTCCACTCGCCGCCTGTCGGGGCATAACCGGACCCCACGGATGTTGTTCCTACACGTATAAAAAAGTCTTCATTTGCGGCTTTGCCGAGTGGCACTACAAGCAGCGCCGTCAATAGGGTGAGTAGTAATTTTCTCATACACAGTCCTGTATTATGAATGGTTTATTAAAATCTGTATACAACTTGTGGCGAGCAGAATATCTCTCGCCACCTGCAAAATTAATAAAATCACCTTTTAGCTCCCAAATTTTAAACACCAAAGTTGCCTAATCAAGTGTATGCGCAGCGGAATATGATTAGCTGCAGCGCAGCCAAAAGGTGCGTAGCACCGTTTCATCTGTAGCCACATGCAAGCGGTGCAGAGCACTGCGCAGCTTGTGGTCAAATGTTCGTTTAAGTGGGTTTGCTACAGCGTAGCAAATCTGTGGGTGTAAGATTTGCTGCTCTGCAGCAATCATATAGGGATTAGCGCTCTACCCCAAGCTGCGCGCAGCCCTGCCGCGCTTGCATGGGGCTATTATCGACACGCCGCTATGCGGCTCGTTGCGGCTCTGCCGCTGCGCGGTTCTCCCTTGAGCTCCCATTCCTTCAAGACTTGTGGAAGAGAGGTGGGTGATTAGCCGTATTTGCTGATTTTGCGCAGTGTGGTTTCGTCAAGGATTTTTATCTGACGGCCGTCGACAATGAGTATCTTTTCGTTTACAAAGCTGGTGAGTGTGCGTATGGCATTGCTTGTTGTCATGTTGGAGAGGTTGGCGAGGTCCTCGCGACCCATGTATATGCGCAGGGTTGTGCCGTCGTCCTCGTAGCCGTAGTTGTCCTTCAGCACAATCAGCGCTTCGGCGAGGCGACCGCGGATGTGTTTCTGGGTGAGGTTGACTATGCGGGTGTCCGCGCTGCCGAGATTGCGCGACAGCTCATGGATGAAAAACCAGGCGAGTGCCCTGTTCTGGTCTATCATGTCCTCGACCACATTCATCGGCAGGCACCCGAGCACGCTCGGCTCCATAGTCGCCGCAGTATGAACATATTTTTCCTGAGCGAAATATGCGCGGTAGCCGAAATACTGCACAGGGCGTATGAGCCTGGTTATCTGCTGGCGCCCGCCTACTCCGTCCTTGTAGAGCTTGGCTTTGCCTTTGAGGAGACACCACAGACAGTCCGGATCCTCCTGCTCGGCATAGATAATCTGGTTTTTGTTGAAATTATGTATCTTGAAATTATCGGTGATGCGTCGCTTTTCATCAGAATTGAGGATTGTCCATATTTCGGACATATCGTGGCTCATTACCTTTTCAAGTGCGGCTTTTATCATTTTATGTATTCTAAAACAATGCTGTTTGACACAATTTTGCAAAGATAATAAAAAAGCGTCGTATGCGCACTATTTTTAATGGAGATAGAGAGAAAAAGGAGGTCGTCAGTCTGTTACCACTATTCTGCCAACTGTGTCGGGGGCTTTGTCGGGAATATCGTAGATGGGATGCAGATACAGTACTCCTTCGGCGAAATCCAGAAGAAAATCCTGGTTTATCATCCTGATTGGGTTGAAAGCCTTGTCTTCCTCGTCGTTATTGTAGTAAATGACAGTGGCTCTGCCTATTCTGTCTCCGATGCCAACAAGCACATTGTCGGCTGACAATGCAGGATATATGCCGCGTGCCGAATAAACGGTGTCTGTGCGCAGTTTGCCCGGAGTGTTTGACGCCATTTTTTTTGGTAGCTTCAGATTGCCGGTGCGCAGTCCTGTGTCGAGAAAAAAGTTGTCGACAACACCGTTTACATTCACGTCCAGTGTCATGTAGTAGCGTTTTCCGAGCCACAGTCCGTGGGCGATGGAGCGCGAATAGGTTATGTCAGAGCATTTCTGATAGTTGTCGGGCTGCTTGTCATGGAGAGCTATCGCGCGGTTGAGGTGCTGATATTCTACCTGAAATTTTTCAAGAAAATCTATGCCGAGCACGCTTTGTCCGGTGCGCGACAGGGTGAAGTCGACATTGTGCAGTATGTTGACATCGTTCCGGCTGCAGTATGCGGTCTTGACGCCGGCTGTGTCGGTGGTGAACTTGTAGTTCATCATCGGCAGGGCAACGGTGTAGCGGTCGGTTTCGAGATGCAGGTCACCGTTGCCGTCGCGGCCGATGACGGGATAAAACGATTTTGTCGCCGTAAAACCAAGTGAGTCGAGCAGATGCAGGTCCTCACATGTGATGGTGCTCATGTCGCTGCCGGTGTCTAATTTGAAGCGCAGACCGGGCACAACCTCAACCTCGAGCAGATCGTTTCTCAGGGGCATTATGCCTATGAGGCCTCCGCTATGGTCGGGTTTCATGCTCTTTTGTGATGTGAGCATGGTCAGAGAGGCATATGCTGCCCCGAAGACAATAATGAGAAGTGCAGATGCAATTATGATTCTTTTCTTCATATATGCAAATATACGCACCCTTGCTTTATTCTTGTTCCTTTTTGGGGTCTAATTAACTGTTTTGTGACATTCGTGCCAATCTTGTGACAAAGCAGGCGCGTAAAAAAAGCCCGGTTCCGGGTGGCGGAAGCGGGCTGAGAAGGTTATCGTGAATTGATACGGTGTGACTTTTTAATAACGTCAGCAAAATGCCTTCTCTTGTCAATATAACATCAGGATTATAGAGAAGGTTCAGGGAATGTGGATTTTTTTCAGGGAATGGTCTGCATTGCTGCATCGCCGTCGGCAACCAGCTCTGCGTCCTGCTTGTCTCGGCTCACGATGTTGCCTTCCG
>JAIDJW010000022.1 GCA_029052015.1 Paramuribaculum sp.
CCCAGTGGACGGTTATTGACCCGTCCAATATCGCCCAGAGTATCGTAAACTCTTCAAAATCACTTGTTCAGGAGTCGCAGACGGCGACCCACATGGTCAAGAATTTTCAGAAAACTGTAAAAATCTACCAGCAGGCGAAGAAATATTATGATGCTCTCCAGCAAGTAAATAACCTCGTCCGTGATGCCCGAAAAGTTCAGCAGACGGTTCTGATGCTTGGCGACATCTCCGGCTATTACGTCAACAACTTCAAGAAGATGTTGACCGACCCGAACTTTACCAGTGCTGAATTATCTGCCATAGCATCGGGATATACCCGAATTCTCGAAGATGCCGGTGGTGTTCTGAATGACCTGAAGCAAGTGGTAAATATCACAACGCTGTCAATGACAGACAAAGATCGTATGGATGTAGTGGATGACTGCTACAAGGAAATGAAGCGATTGAAAAGTCTGACTGCATACTTTACCAATAAGAATATTTCGGTTTCATATCTCAGAGCCAAGAAGAAAGCCGACACGCAAAGAGTCGTGAATCTTTATGGCGATGGCTCTGAAAAATATTGGTGATGCCTATGCTGTGTGCGATAGATTTTACGAATCTTCACTCCATACTACGCTCCCTCTACGATGAGATGATGCCGTTGTGCAGCGATATGGCTGGCGTGGCTCAGGGCATAGCCGGACTCGGTGCCCTTTTCTATGTCGCTTACCGGATTTGGCAGTCATTGGCGAATGCTTCTCCTATTGACGTATTCCCCCTGCTTCGTCCTTTCGTTATTGGATTCTGTATCATGTTCTTTCCAACGGTTGTTCTCGGCACGATTAACTCGGTGATGTCGCCTATTGTTCAGGGGACAGCATCTATGCTCGAAGGTCAGACACTGGATATGCAAAAATACCGGGAAGAAAAAGACCGACTGGAGTATGAGCAGATGATGAATGACCCGTCAACCGCCTACCTTGTAGATGACGCAGAGTTCGACCGTCAGATTGACGAGCTGGGCGTGACTGAAATAGGAACTGCCGCCGGAATGTATATCGAGCGAGGAATGTATAAGGTCAAGAAAGCAATTCAAAATTTCTTCCGGGAATTATTGGAAATGCTTTTTCAAGCTGCATCTCTTACCATTGATACAATCCGCACCTTCTTCCTGATTGTATTGGCTATACTCGGTCCGATTTCGTTTGCTTTATCCGTCTGGGATGGATTCCACAATACTCTTGTCCAATGGATTTGCAGATACATTCAGACCTATCTATGGCTTCCGGTCGCAGACCTGTTCTCTACCATATTAGCCAAGATTCAGGTACTGATGCTCCAGAATGACATTTCGGAACTGACTAATAATCCGAATGTTGACCTCGACGGTTCAAATACCGCTTACACGATTTTTATGATAATTGGTATAATCGGATACTTCACGATTCCCACCGTGGCAGGCTGGATTATTCAGGCTGGAGGCATGGGCAGCTACAACCGCTCTATCAACAACACCGCCATGACAGGCGGATCGTGGGCCGGAAGTATTGCTGGAGGCGTAGCCGGAAATGTTGTCGGCAGAGCCGGTAAACTCTTAAAATAAATCAGACTGTGGAATTCAAATCACTTAAAAATATCGAGACGTCGTTTCGACATAGTGGTTGTGAGCCTCTGCGCGGTTGTCGCCATCTCAGCGGTATGTATGTCGCTGAGATTTGCAGAAAAACAGCGAGAAAAGATTTATGTCCTTGACAATGGCAAGTCTCTTATGCTTGCCTTGTCGCAGGACATGAATCAGAACCGCCCGGCTGAGGCCCGTGAACATGTACGCCGATTTCATGAACTGTTCTTCACTCTGTCCCCCGATAAGTCAGCAATACAGCATAATATTGACCGTGCGCTGATTCTCGCCGACAAGAGTGTCTACAATTACTACTCAGACTTTGTAGAGAAAGGATATTACAACCGCATTATAGCCGGCAACATCACTCAGGTAGTCAAGGTTGACAGTGTGGTCTGTGATTTCAACAATTATCCTTACTCTGCAAAGACATATGCGAAAGAGATGATTATCCGCCAAAGCAATGTGACAGAGCGCAGCCTCATAACGATTTGCCGTCTGACTAACGCATCGCGATCGGATGATAATCCAAATGGTTTCATAATCGAAGGTCTGACAATTCTTGAAAATAAAGATATTCAGACCGTAAAACGCTAACAACAATCCCGTGAATATATCAAGAATCAAGGGAGCCATATATAATAAGGTATGGCTCTCCCCAAAAACTCGTCTTTCCTGTTTCGTAAAACGGAAATGCGACGAATTGCCCCACAAACAACGCTTGACAGTGGTGACGGTCATGCTTACTGCATTTATTTTCATAGCATTCTTTGTTTTCGGACACGCTTGCTATAAAATGGGACTCGGACACCGATCCGAATTGCAAGTCGAGCACGTCCACCATCTTGATGTCAGTAAGTCAAACCCGGTTAATCCTGTTACCCAATGAAGTGGCTCGATGATCTGAAAGCCCGCTTGAAGCCCAAGAATACGGCTGAGCGGGAGAACATGAAGAAGTATCTCGTGGTGTTCCCCCTGATGTTCATATCTTGTATCGCCTGCATCGGGTTAATCTTTGCTCCCGGTGAGGATGACAAAAGGAACAACGGCGGTGCAAATACCGAGCTTCCCGATGGTTCTACTGAAGGAATCGAAGGCAATAAGATTGCCGCTTATGAGGCTCAGGCTCATCTGGAGGAAACTGAGCAGAGGAACACACAGGCTGTTCAACTTGATGCTGTGATTGATTCTGTTGGTGCACCTCAGGATACTGTCCCAAATG
>JAIDJW010000023.1 GCA_029052015.1 Paramuribaculum sp.
CCACTATCGGGGCATTATAGCCCAAACGGTCGCTGCGCATCAATGCAAGGTCGTTCTGAAACGTCCGGCGACTGACAGGATTGCTTCGTCCTTCAAATTCCGCCAGCGCATCGGTGCAGGCGTCAATCAAATCATTGATAGTCCAGCGACGATAATGGTTCTGAAGACATTTGTCGATGGTGGAAATTCGTATGAGAGTGGCGCGATTGATAGGCATAGTCGGATATTTTTTACAAAAATAGCAAATTTTTCAGTAGTGCGCAAATCCATTGCGCACGCACATCTCAACTTTGCATCATGATTATTAAAGGACACTCAACATCGGCTGAAATTTTCACCGATAATATAGAGCAGTCAGCTCTCGAATGGATAACTGAACTGTGCGACCATCCGGCAATGGAAGGTGTGCCCATCGTGCAAATGCCCGATGTTCACGCCGGTAGTTCATGCAATGTAGGCACGGCCTATCCGATAGGAATGTATGTCAATCCCGACCACGTAGGGGTTGATATCGGCTGCACGATTTCCATGCACCGACTTTCGTGCGCAGTCAGTGCCGAGGACTTTCCGCTGCTCGACCATCGCATCCGCGAGGCCATCCCGACGGGAACGGAGATTTGTCCGAAGAACTCACTCAATGAAAAAGAGTTGTTCCGCTTTCTCAATACACAGTATCAGAAGGCCCGCTCCGCTGCTCCTGACCTTGTCAATGAAGCTCCTCGCATAGATGCACGTTTCATCACTGACTTCTGCCGTCGCATCAAACTTCAGGAAGGTATCTTCTACAAAAGCCTCGGCACACTCGGCGGCGGCAATCATTTCATAGAATACGGCGAAGACACAGAATCTGGTGCCGGTTGGCTTACTATTCACTGTGGGTCACGAAATCTCGGAGTCAAAGTAGCCAATCATTGGCGTAATATTGCGCAAAATCCCAAACGGGCGAAATACATCGGCTACCTTTGGGGAGATGCTCTGCGCGGCTATCTGTCGGATATGATTATAGCGCAGGCATACGCCTTGTATAACCATCAGGTTATCCGTGACCGCATTTTTGCTATTATAAAAAAGTTATGCAAGGCCAAATGCACCGAGTCTATCTTTACTACTCATAATTATATATCTGTCTGCGATGATGTACCGATGTTGCGAAAAGGAGCGATTGACGCTTCCGAGGGTCGAAAAGTGGCAATCCCGTTTAATATGCGCGATGGCATTGCTATTTGTATAGGACAGGGTAACGAGCAGTGGCTCAATACCGCTCCGCATGGGGCCGGACGCATCTTGAGCCGGGCCCAAGCCAAAAAGCAAATCTCGATGGACGAGTTTCAGGCTTCAATGACCGGCATCTATTCATCATCTGTCTGCACCGGCACACTTGATGAATCTCCGATGGCCTACAAACCAACCGAGGAGATTCTCGAACTTATCCGCCCGACGGTTGATGTAATTGCTATGATAAAATCCAAACTCAACATCAAAGACAACGGAGAATGAAACACTATATACAAATCACAGCCGGTCGAGGTCCGGTGGAGTGTGCCAGAGTCGTCACACTCGTGGCCCGCGAACTGCTAAAGGCAATCCCATCTATGCAACTCACTGATTGCGAACCCCATAATCAGGAGGATGGTTGCTTTATGTCGATGACATTCGCCACCGACGAAGTAATCACATCATCTATTATTGAAGAGTGGCAAGGCACGATACTTTGGCGGTCGACCGGGAACACGTTTCGACCGGGACACAAGCGCAGCAACTGGTTTGTCGGGGTCAACTTCTTCGACGAGGTTGAACTGCCGCAGATTGATGACTCAGACATCATTTATGAAACCTGCCGTTCAGGAGGCAAAGGTGGCCAGAATGTCAACAAAGTGGAGACATCGGTACGGGCAATCCACAGTCCAACGGGCCTTTCGGTGAAGTGTTCTGACGAACGATCGCAGTCGCAGAATAAGGCCCTTGCAAGAGAAAGGCTTCTGCTAAAACTACTTCAGCAAAACGATAAAGCCGTAGCAGAATCGCAGGCGCGTCAATGGAGTAACCACAACAATCTCGAAAGGGGAAACCCTGTAAAAAAATTTTCCGGGCCACTGTAAGACCCCGTTTCCCAATTAACAAGCATAGGCATAATGATGTCTTTGTAGTCGCCTTTGTTGAAGGCGTGAACGAGGACATCATTAGCGATGTTCCACAAAAAGGAGAACAGTTTATTATATTGAGCTTGATTCATTGTCTGCCGGTTATAAGTTCAATAGGGGTCAACATTCAATATTGAGGCTATCTTGAATAAGCATTTAGAGTGATGGCTGTGCCGAATTGGAGCACCATCGGGAAACGGTGGCTTCGTTTTTGCCAAATTGCTCTGCGAGCCATTTGCCTGCTCTATTTTGCTCAACTATAACTACTTTTAGTCTATTTATTCGTTCTGATGGAGCCGCTATATTGTGTGCCGACATGCGATAATTCTTTGATGTAATTTGCGAAGGTAATCATTTATTCTGAGAATTTGGGGAATTAGTGGGAGAAATCTGCATAGAAAAAACTCTACATCAAACAAACATCCACTTTGCAGA
>JAIDJW010000024.1 GCA_029052015.1 Paramuribaculum sp.
GGCACCGTGTTCAGCTACCGCTCATTCAAACCCGCTCAACGCGTCAGCGATCTCCTGCTCACCAACGCCGAAGCCCTTTCTAGTTCGGAATTTGATAATCCATGCGATGATTCGAATGGTTACAAAAAATGGAAAACAGAACGGCCTTGGTTTTGGTCTGATGAAGAAGCTTTCCGCGACTGCTGTAGTGTTTTGCGTACTGGCTTTTCACCGGAAGGCGCATGCGTAAGTTCAGATTCTTCGAGGCCTAATTAATCAAAAAATACGAAGATTATGTATAGACATATCCTGCCGAGCCTATTGGTTCTGTTGTGTTCCTGCGGCGGTCGCAATTCCGAAATCATTCAATCGGCAAAGAGCGATGATTTTCCGGTAACGGTAGATGTGCCGGATACTCAGATAGAATTACCGTCAATAATAAACATCGAAGAGTGGACTATTGACGACGGCAGGCTATTGTGTCGTACAAAAGATGCCGACAAGGTGTTTTACACTTTCAATCTCGAAACATTTGCTACAACCGACTCTTTCGGCAACATAGGTCAGGGACCGGGAGAGTATGTAACTCCTCGGCTTATATACTCTCCCGAGGCTCGGACGATAGTGGCGGATCTTGCCAAGGATGTTTTTATTACACTTGACGACTCGGTGCAGCGCAAAATAACCAATGCAGTTAAAGGCAGGAATTTGAATCGCCCTGTTGATTTGAAGTTTCCGGTTCTGGGTTTTACCGAGCTGACTCGCGATGACCGGAAATGGCTTATAGCCAATATCGAAACCGGGGAACTGATTGATTCCATAATGTTAACGCACGATGGAATCCCTAAAGATGTGCCTGTGGATATAAAAGTGTCAGCAAAAGACAATAAGGTGGTGCTGGTTAGCCAGTTTGTTGACGAAATAAGGATTGCCGAGCTATCAGAGGGTGAAAAGATTAAACTCCTCCGATTATTCAAGGGAAGCGCTGCACCTACGGCTATGCAGCCATGTTATGTGGATGTCACGTGCGGTAAAGACAGATTTTATGCTGTATCCCTCAAGAATATGAGTTTTTCCGAAAACGGAGAAATGAGTGGAAACAGTGTTATTGAGGTTTATGATTACGATGGCAATCCTATCGCAAAACTCACACCTGAATTCATACCACGAAAAATACTAATAGACGAGCGTAGAAACAGACTTATATGTCTGTCGGTTGACGATGATAATATTCATCTGATACCGCTCAATGGTATATAAAGTGATTCTTACTGAAGACCGAAGACCTCGAAACAGGTGAAACACTCATGTACCGCTACTCCCTCAAATGAGATTCTGATAATTCACGTAGACATTTGATTTTCTTGAATTGATAAAATTTGTGTGGCAAAGACAATAAAGGCAGACCGGCACTCATTTCCCTCTGCTTTTATTGTCTTTTTTGTGCCAGAAAAGTGGTCGCAGGAGCGGATAACGGGAAATGGGACACCGGCGGGTGAGCCAATTATCCGAAAACCTTGTACGATGCCCGGCAGGGTGAGTGCAGGGAGAGGAGCAGTACAACAAATCAATTCCCCGGCAGATTTGCTACGCTGTAGCAACTTCCCCTTATATTAACATTTTACCACAAGCTGCGCGGTGCGCTGCACAGCTTGCATGTGGCTACAACTGAAACGGTGCTGACGCACCTCTCTGCTGCGCTGCAGCCTTTCCTTTAATGGTTGCGGGAAGATGGGGAGTTCCGGCGCTTGAAAAGCGCCGCCCCATATTTGCCGACACTACAATTATATCAAGACCCCTTGCGGGTCGCAGAAAATAGCGCGTAGTGGAGCGTCAGCGAGACTACGCGATAGGGCGCTTTCCACTCAAAAGACCCCCTGGGGTCGCGAGAGGTGAGGGCGGCAGAGCTGCGTGCAGCTTGGGGCATCAGCCATATCCACAAGGATTACAGCAGATTAGTGAGTTTGGCGATGGCGAAGTCGAGGATAGTGTCGCGGCCATTGGCTTCGTCCTCAGGCGTCATGTCTACCGCGTAGCCTTCGCTTGGCTCAACTCCGAATTCAGTAAGGTTTCCGGCGGGGTCAAGTATAGGACATGCCGAGAAGCGCACTCCCCAGCCGCAGGTAAGCTCTGACGAGAAGGGCATTCCAGCTCCGCCGCCGGTGGTAGCGCCTGCAATCTTTACATGGGGGAGCGATTTCATCACCGCGGCAAAATAGTTTGCGGCAGAGAATGTTGAACGGTTTGTGAGCACTATCACCGGCTTACCCCATATCAGATGACCTTTGGTTACAGGATTTATGGTTATTTTGCGCGGCTCGGAGAAATCCCGGTGTCCGGGACCGGTTTTGTGCGATATATATCCCCCGCAAATCGGACTTGCGATGAAGTGGGCAATGAAATTGTCTGCGTTAGTCATGTTGCCGCCGCCATTGTCGCGGATGTCAATGATAAGCGCTGTGGCAGAAGTGAACTGAACGAGAATATTGTCGATATTTCCCGCACCGAGCGAGTAGTCAAACGAGGGCCAGCGTATATAGCCTACATTGCATGGCAGCAGGTAATAGTCTATTCCCCCGAGAGAGGCATAATTGAAGTATAGATAATGCTCCTGAACGATGCGCTCGTTATAGTTCTGTGGATAGTCACTCCACCATTTGCGGTAATATGAGGTTTCAAACGGCGATGAGAGATTGACATGACCGTCGCGCAGCTCGTCAAGCATATCTGACATTATGCGAAACAAGGCTCTCTGACCGGTGCCGGGTGTAATCTGCGCGCGATACTTCTGGCCGACAGCCTCCCAGTCAACGCCTTTTTCCTCAAAAAAGCAATAGTGCTCGTCGACTGTTTTCCAAAGCAGGTCAAAGTTGCCTGCCGCATCGTTGTCATATTGCGGCACCTCGTGGCATGCCGTCAGCACAGCCGACAACAAAACGGTCACTATTGCAGATATAAGGCAATATTTTTTCATTTCCATTGATTTTGAAAGAGAGCGTTGACAATCCGGGCTTTAGGGCTCATACGCCTGCGTGGATTTAGCGACAGCCATTCGCCCGAAACACCGATGACCGCGCTGTGGGTGAAGTGGCGCGACACCAGATTGTTGACTTTGGTGGAGAGTATCATTCCCCGGTAGCCGACTCTGAGGGATGTGGCTCCGAAATGCAGGTCGGCGGTAAGCGCATTGTCAAGCCGGAAATAGTTGCCCCACCACGCACAGTGAACCAAGTTGTCGTGGTCGCCGAGATATATCTCGTAGTACAGCTCGCCATAATCAGGTGAGAAAAACACACCGGTGACCGGAAGCGACGGCTGCCAGCAGAGCGTCACAGGCAGGCGTCCGATTTTCATATTGTATGCGGCATAGCCGGTAGCTCCTATCGTCACAGCTGCTTTTGCCGACACCGGGTTGTTGCCGTTGCGCATCGCATAGAGGCCGCCCAGATCGGCAGCCGCTTCGCCGCCTATCGCAAGAGTTAGTCCGGGGGTCACTTGCCAGCGGCGCATCATGCCCCATGAAAAATCAACTCCTGCATACCACATTGTGGAATTGCCGACATAATTGAGCGCACGCTGAAGGCTGACGGAGGCCGCAAGCTGCATCACCCATCTGTCGGGACTGAATTTCATGGCCTGCATGCGCTCGTAGCGCAGCGAGGTGGTCCAGCCCGAATACTTTATGGGCGACAGATATGTGTCGGCGATGTGGGATGTGCCGCCTTCTATAGTATATGCCGCGGTCACAGGCCGGAGCACTTCGGGCTCATCCTCAGCCGATGCATTAACGCCAAATAGAAGCGCGGCTAAAAACAGAGCATATATTTTTCTCATCAGAAGATTCTCAGCTGTCCGTTTATCTCGTCACGCACCTCATCATCAGTGCGGTCCGGTTCTATAGTTTCGTTTGGAGCTTCATCGCCTCCTTCAGCCGGCTCGGTTTCCTCCGGCTCGGCAACCTCCACCTCACGAGGCTCGGTTTCGGCAATAGACTCCACCTGATATGCCGTGAGCCGCTTGCCTTTTGCACGGTATGACTTGACGCCGACAAAATCCATAGCGTCTACAAGCATGGAACCTCTCACTGCATCTATGCCGCCAAAAGTCACCTCGAATCTCGCCCCCGGAGCATCGCTCAGGACAGTAAGGGCCGATTTGGCGTTCTCGCCGATAAAGCGCTGCTTTTTTGCAGTACATTCAAAGGTGAAGCGTTTGAGATAGTAGAATCCCTGCCCGGCATCAAACAGCACTGCTGTCCATACCTTCTGTGGATTAAACAGCTCTATGCGCAGTATATTCTCGTCATAGTGGTTGGTGCTGTCAAAATTAGTGGTGTAGTATTCGCCATCGCTGAGCACTACAAGCACCTGATCAGCGCCGTTGAACTCGCCGAGGTATTCTCCCCTGCCCTCGTAGTTGAGGCGAAGCACATCGCGGTCAAACCATACTTTTCTGCCGCCGAGAGTGGACTGTCCCGCCTCTTTGAGCTTGATGGCATGAACCTCGTTTTTGGTAACGATGTTTCCCATCGCCGCTTTGCCTTTGGGACGCAAATCGGCAAAATTAATATCAAACTGGAGGGTCTTGAGCTTCGGCTTCGGCTTGAGAATCACCCTCACCGTCTCAGCCTCGCCGTTGGGGTTGGCGGTGAAATATTTGATTTTGCTGCCGGGCTTGCCCTGGGTGAGGTCATAGACTTTATCGCGGGTAACTCCGGTGACATGGAAGCGCTTCATGAAATATGTGCCGCCTTTGCCATCCTGATAGATGACATTATAGGTGGTGCGCTCGTCCTTGTCCTTGAACACGGCCACATGGCGCAGGTCCTCGCCGACAAACACCTTGTCTGCCACTCGGATAACCTTGTATTTGCCGTCGTTGTAGAAAATAATCACGTCGTCAAGCTCAGAGCAGTTGCCTATGCACTCTATGTCCGGCCCCTTGAGACCTGTGCCGACAAATCCCTCCTTGCGGTTGACATACAGCTTCTGGTTGGCTTCAGCAACCCGCGCGGCGGCGATTGTCTCGAAGCTGCGTATCTGGGTCATGCGCGGATAGTCGGCGCCATATTTCTCCTTCAGCTTCTCAAACCACTTGATTGTGTAGGCGGTGAGCTTGGAGAGCTTGGCATTGATGCCGTCAATCTTTTTGTTGAGCGCCACAATCGCCTCGTCGGCCGCCTTGGAGTTAAACCGCAGTATGCGGCCCATCTTTATCTCCAGCAGTTTGAGCAGGTCGTCGTCGGTAACGGCGCGCACAAGCCTGTCGGCAAACTCGTCGATGCGGGTAGCGATGTGGCGTATTGCAGCCTGCTTGCTCTCGGCATTCTCAAAGCCGGTGTCCTTATATATGCGTTCCTCTATGAATATGCGCTCCAGGCTTGCAAAATGCAGCGCCTCGCGGGCTTCACCAAGCTCTATCTCAAGCTCCGCCTTGAGGATAGAGCGGGTGCGGTCGACATTTCGCCGCAGCACATCACTCACCCCGAGGAAATGAGGCTTGTCGTCATAAATCACACAGCAGTTCGGCGAAATTGCGAGCTCGCAATCAGTGAAAGCATACAGCGCGTCAATAGTCTTGTCACTCGACACATTGGGCTGGAGATACACCATCACCAGCGCGGTAGCAGACGTATTGTCATCAACCTGACGAATTTTGATTTTACCCTTTTCGTTGGCCTTGACTATTGACTCGATTAGAGCGCCGCTCGTCACTCCGAAGGGTAGTTCGGTTATTGCAAGAGTGCGGTTGTCGACCTTCTCGATTTTAGCTCTCACCCTTACCCTGCCGCCACGGGCTCCGTCATTGTAACGGCTCACATCTATCATGCCGCCGGTAGCAAAGTCGGGATAAAGAGTAAACTCCTCACCGCGCAAGTAAGCTATGGCGGCGTCTATAATCTCATTGAAATTATGAGGAAGAATAAGGCTTGACAGGCCTGCGGCTATACCGCCGACACCCTGCGCGAGCAGCAGCGGAAATTTTGCGGGAAGAGTCACCGGCTCCTTGCTGCGACCGTCATAGCTCGGGGTCCACTGGGTCACCTTGGCGTTGAACAGCACTTCGCCGGCAAATTCGCTCAGACGCGCCTCGATGTAACGGCCTGCAGCAGCGCTTGCACCTGTGAGCACATTGCCCCAATTACCCTGGGTCTCCACGAGCAGCCCTTTCTGTCCGAGCTGCACCAGCGCCCCGTAAATCGACGCATCTCCATGCGGGTGATAAGCCATTGTCGCGCCCACGATGTTGGCAACCTTTATGAAACGCTCGTCATCGAGCTTCTTCATAGTGTGCAGCAATCGGCGCTGCACCGG
The DNA here is from genome assembly GCA_029052015.1 of Paramuribaculum sp. Taxonomy (GTDB): domain Bacteria; phylum Bacteroidota; class Bacteroidia; order Bacteroidales; family Muribaculaceae; genus Paramuribaculum. Next base: position 6,294 of record JAIDJW010000024.1, read on the forward strand.
TTTCAGGCCGTCGTCGCCATGAGGAATCGCACGGTCAAGAATGGTATAGGACGCATAGTCGAGATACCAGCTCTGGAACATGCCTCTGAGCTGATGGCGCACAGTATCGTCCGTAAGGTCAACAAGCATTGAACCGAAACCGCCTTCGCCAGCTTCGGCACTCTCTTCCGGTTCTTCTTCCGGTGTATATTCGTCGCTCATATAGTACTGGGTGATTGGTCTAAAAATCCATTGCCGCGAGTAGTCTAAGGCAAACACTCCCCGCTATCTGCAAAGATAACAATTTTTCCCGACACCCGCAACCGCCCAAAATTTTCATCTCCCGGCAATCCACGCAAATTATGAAACGGCGGTTTTCCGTGAACGCCTCAATTAACGGCGCTTAAAATAGTGCCGCTCCATAGCATTGTTAGTGGCGGAGGCTGGTGTAGACGGCGCGGAGCATCTCGCCTCGGGGATTGCAGCGCGAAAAGGCGCTGTTGCTGCGCGACGGATTGATGCGGTTGCTCAGAAACACAAACACTATCTCTTCCTGCGGGTCAATCCAGAAGCAGGTGCCGGTAAATCCGGTATGACCGTATGTAGCGCTCCCGACGCCGCTCTCGTCAAGGCTCTTTAGCCCCGCAGCCATATCAAAACCAAGGGTCCGACGCCCACCGCGGCTTTTTGTAGTAGTAAACAGCTTCACGGTTTTATCGTCAAGAATCCGCTCCGGTCCGTAAACCCCTCCCTGGAGGAGCATCTGGGAGTATTTTGCCATATCACCTGCCGTCGAAAACAGTCCGGCATTTCCCTGCACTCCCCCGCTGAAAGCCGCGATTTCGTCATGAACATACCCGCGGACGGTCTGCTTGCGAAGATAGTCATCGCGCTCTGTTGGAGCTATCTCTGACGCGCTATGGCTTTCAAGAGGCCGGAAGCAGGTGCGCCATGCGCCGAGGGGTGCAAAAATTTCGGTATCAACCCACTGGTCATGGTCAACTCCGGTGATATTCTCCTCCATCTCCATGAGCAGGCAGAAATTCAGGCAACTGTAGTGATATGACTTTGACGCCCTCAGATCAGCGTTATAAATCCGGTTCATAATGGTGTCGCGGGTAGCATATCCCACAAACATCCCTTTGGCGGCCTCAATATCATTGTCCTTTGTTGCCGATGCCGACAAGATGTCGGTGCGCCTGCGAGCCGACGCCTGGGCATACACCCCCGGACCTATCTTGACTGTGTACGGTGCCTTTGCGCGACTGCGCGTAAGCGGACCGGTGTAGCTTGCAGGGTCCATTATGACTTTCCACATATTAAGCGTGGCTGGTATGCCGCTCTCATGAAACAAGAGCTGCCTCACTGTCAAATCGCTTTTGTCTGTGCCCTGAAGCCCGGGCACATACGCACTGACCTTGTCATCCAGCCCAAAAAGCCCCTCATCGTATGCAGCCATAAGACCGCCGACTGTCGCCGTGGCTTTTGTCATTGAAGCGATATCATACATTGTTTCGCCGGTAACAGCCGCAGTGCCTCCGCTCTCAAGTTTGCCATAGCTGCGGTCTATCACCACGTCACCTTTGCGGGCCACAACAACCTGACATCCCGGAAATGCGCCTGCGGCAAGGCAAGCTTTTGCTATTGAATCAATCCGCCGCTCAAGCTCGCCGTCAAAGCCGCAACCCTCGGGCACGGTATATCCCAGCCTGCTCTTGCCGTAACTGATTCCATCGCCCTCTTTCGCTATCCCGGCAACATTGACCGGGAAACGCCCGCTCACCGCACTTCCACCAAACAATGCCTGCGCCGCGGCAGAACGAAGCGCGGAAGTGTTGTCGTAAGCAACAACGACAGTCGGCAACTTTGCAAAAACGCTCCTGAACGCCGACATTTTGTACGGATTGACGAAGAAAACTGGCACAACATTGCGACACGAAGCCACAAGAGAAGACAAACTGCTCACCGCCCAGGAGGAATTGCTGAACACACCGACAACAACAACATCGGCTTTGGCTATCTCTTTGACCTGAGCCGCGGTAAGCGCCTGCTTGTCGGCGGAATATGCTGTCGTTTTTGTGTACTTGGCACAAACACGGGCAAAGCCGTTGCCTGCTGAAGCCCCTATGCTCACAACCGCTATATCGCGCTTGCCAAGCTCACCCAGCGGCAGCAGGCCGTCATTATTTCTGAGCGCCGTGATGCTTGCCGCGGCAAGACGCATATTAACCGATTCAGCGAGCGGGGAAGTCACCCTCTTTTTCGCCGCTGCTGGCGATATTTCCGCCGGTTTGCCGAGACCGAGACGATATTTCGCGGCAAGAAGTCGCCGGCAGCTCTCATCAACCCTCTCCTTGCTGACTGCGCCCGCCTTTACAGCCCCGACAACCGCGTCAATATCCGTCAGCGGCGAGGCGCTACTCAAAATAACGTCAGCGCCGGCATTGAGAGCGGCAATGCAATTATTTTCGCCCGGTTTAGCCACCGCGCCCTTCATGGCAAGAGCATCGGTAAATATCAGCCCCTCAAATCCCATACGCCTGCGTAGCAGGCCCGTTGTTATTTTATTTGAAAGAGACGCGGGAGTGCCGCTCGCATCAAGGGCGGGCACCCTGAGATGACCTACCATTATGCCAGACAGCCCCTCGTCGATAAAGCGCTGGAATGGCAACAGGTCAACACTGTTGAGAGTCGCTTCGGAATGATCTACGGTGGGCAAAGCCTTATGACTGTCCACCGATGTGTCGCCATGACCGGGAAAATGCTTTCCTACCGCCATTACTCCGCCATCCTCAAGTCCGCGGGAATATGCCGCACCAAGCTCCGCGACTCGCTGCGGATTCTCGCCAAAAGAGCGATAGCCTATGACTGGATTCGCCGGATTGGAATTGACATCGAGCACAGGGGCGAAATTGACATGAATGCCGGTTTCGCGACACTCGCGCGCCACTTCCTTGCCGTAAAGATACAGCACTTCCGGATCGGTTATAGCCCCGAGCCCCATATTATATGGAAAGCGGGGCGCGTCGCTCACCCTCATGGCAAGCCCCCACTCGCCGTCAAGCGTCACCAGCAGAGGCACTTTTGCTACCGACTGTGCGTCCTTGATCAGCGAGGCGTAGCCGCTTACCGTGCCTTTGCCCAGCAAAAAGCCGCCGAGCTCGCCCTTTGTTACCATCTGCTTCAACTGCGCATGGCCGGCAGGAGTGTCAAAAGCATCTATGCGGGGGATAAACAGCTGGGCAACGCGCTGGCGCAGAGTAAGCCCCGACATCACCGAGTCTGCCCAGGCGTATGCGTCAGCACCGCTGACGAGCGCAGCCTCTTTCTTTTCCGCCCGCGGTCCGGCAAGAGCCGTGGCAAACAAAGATGGAACTGATATTGAAAGAATGAGCAGAGCATTGCGTATTATAGTGTTGATTCTCATTTTATTGAATTTATTCTGCGGCCTTCATGCGCGCGGTGGTGTCCGGTTTGATTCTTTTGCCGCGAAGCGGTCCTTTCTCTATGTAACGGATAATATCTTCGTAAAGTATCTCGGGACTCCTCGATATTTCGACTCCATTCTTAAACGACCTCATATAATCGCCGCCCGTGGCGAGATAATCTATTGTCGCTATGCGGTATGTTTTGTCATAATCGAGTGGTTTGCCGCCAATCTTTATCTCTGTGCATCGCGAGGTGCGCGAATCAAACACCGCTGTCGCACCGCTCACACCGTCGCCTCCCCTGCTCGCCATCACATCAAGGCCGGCGGCAAGGTCGCGGCCCTTTATATCCATGACTACCACGCGGTTGTCAAACGGCAACATCTGCATTATCAGCCCTCGGGTAACATCCCCTGCCGGCATATCGCAGCGTATGCCGCCCTTGTTCATTATCGCAAGGTCAACCGGCGCGCCATTTATCTCATCTCCTACCGATTTCACTATATCGGTAATAAGATTTACCAGGCTGTTGTCCGCCTTTGCTATAATTGTCGACGCCTTACCAATCCTGATGCCAAGTATGGAATCCACATCATGGCGGTAGGGCTGCAGCAATGCGGCGGCGTGCGGGTCAATCCTGTCATCAAGACGGGAATCTATTCTTATAAGACTGTATCTGGCACAAAGAGTAGACGGATTAATATCAATTTCCCCGACAAAGCGTCCGTGAGCGCCGGTCTGCACTACCAGAACCGAGTCTCCGGCAGCATTGACAACTTTCCATGCCGGAGTGTTCTCCTTGGCAGGGTCTATCAGTGTGTGGCTGTGCCCCCCTATTATTATATCAATATCTTCCGATGCCGCGGCAATGTCGACATCGCCGGGCTTCTGGCTCACGTCATACCCTATATGCGTCACAGCAATCACCATATCGGCGCGCTCATTATGCTTCAGATGCCAGGCAGTGGCATTTGCAGCCTTAATGCCGTCAAGGTATTTCACTCCCTCACAGTTTGCAGCGGAAATCATGCCGTCAGGATTGAGATTTATGCCGATAAACGCCAGTTTCTTCCCAGCCACCTCCTTTATTATATAAGGAGTAAAAAGAGTGTCGAGCACAGTGGCGCTCATATCATAGTTGGTGGCGAGCCACTGCGCTTTGCTCTCGGCCACCTGTTTTGCCAGCGGCTCCATGCCTGAGTCAAACTCATGATTGCCGAGAATGCGGATGTCGTAGCCCATGTCATCCATCATCACCCGCTCAACCTCTCCACCGAAAAGCGTGAAATAGAGAGTGCCCTGCACCGCATCGCCGGCATCTATCAGTGTCATTTCAGGGTGAACGGCTCTCACGCTGTCAACTACAACTTTGCGCCTCAGGATACCGCCCAGGCCGTCGTGAGCCGGATCAATCGTGCTGTGGGTATCATTGGTGTGAAGAATCACTATTTTCTCACTCCGTGCATCGAATATGCCTGTCAACAAAGCGGCTGTGACAAATACACTTGATATTATTCTCATAACATTATTCTTAGGTTGAACTAATTATTATCAACAATTTCCCAATGACCGCCTTTCTTGGGACCGACATAGCGGACGATACCTGAGAGGGCAAATAGTTCGCGCTCTATTGTTTTTGTGGCGACACCGATTGCTGTGGCTATATCCGCTCTTGTTGTCTGCGGGTCCTCACTGATAAGGGCTATGATTCGCTGTTGCCGCTCGGTTAAGTTTTTAGCGACATTTTTAGCGACATTTTTAACGACATTTTTAGCGACATCAGCTTTTTCCGCTTCACGGGTTTGTAAGTCAAAGGTTACTTTTACGGAATTGATTGTTGTCTCAATATGCATTGGACGACCGGTTACAGCTTGCCAACGCTTAAGTTTGCGGAGTCCATATCCGAGATTCTCTGACAGATGTGCAAGACGGAACAGTTTTGCGATTACCGGATTGCGCGGCTGAGATTCAAATGAGCTTTCCATTACATCCAACGGCATCGGCATACCACCGGGATTAAGAAACTCAATGCGATCGTCGAAAACGTGGATGCAACTGCGTCGAGGACTGAAATGGTCGGCGTGCGCCATCTGGTTTGCCATTGCCTCACGTAATATGTCATACTCTGATAAATCTTCAACCGACTGTCCCCGCTCATTGATGCCAATCATCGGAGTGTTGACGAGTGTGCGGAGGCGGCGGAGAATAACACGGCTCGCTTCCCAGAGATTCTGTTGTTCCGGGATGCGATAGTTATAATTGTTCGTTATTGCCTCCACGCCAGTGCCCGGTATCTCGACGTAATCAGCACAGAAGGTAGGGACAAAGTTGAAGGTGTAAGGGCTTTTTCCAAGCATAATCAGTCCGCCGTAGGTCAGTTGACCAAAATGATCGGTGATTCCGACACCTTTACAAAAATCCTCATCACTCACGCTGTCAAGATGTGAGACCAAACCCCAATGACGCACTTCACCTCGGAAATCGGTCAATGCATCACGATTGAGCATATCAATGTTGGTATCTGGAATGGATTTCTGTGACTGGATGCCAAATGACTGGTCGCGAATCATCGACATTATTTCCTGTTGAGTGGCACGTTGGTCACCGCTACCCATGCGGATAAAGGTGTTCTCGAGTGATCCGAAATAAACAGGCTTGACCTCCGATGACGGAAGATAGAAAGCGATGACATTCTTGCCGTCAATCTCGTAGCGATGGAGCGCGGCAAAGAGTGGTACATTGAATTTCTTGGAACGCAGAGTGCCGAAAAAGTCCTGTTCAAGTTTCTCAATGTTATCGACACCCACAATCTCAAACAGGCGACCGGACTGCTTCACTCCAAGCACAATCCAACCGCCGGAGCAATTTGAGAAAGCACTGACAGTCTCCCAAATGTTCTTCGGCAGGTCAGACTTCGCGGCCTTGACCTCGAAATCGTCCCATTCTATGTCGCGTAGCCGTGCTACAAG
>JAIDJW010000025.1 GCA_029052015.1 Paramuribaculum sp.
CTGGTGGCCGGTCTCGCCGACGGAGCAAAGAACGTGCTGCGCGTAAAGTCCGCCTTCAAGTCGTTCAAGCAGGAGACCAACCTGTCGGTAATCACCGAAGATGGATCATATTACACGTTTAACGTCAAATTTGCGAAAGAGCCTCTGCTTCTGAGTATTGAGATGACCGACTTCCTCCATGACGGCGAAGCTGTCAACCGCCCAAACAACGCACAGGAGGTATATCTGGTGAAACTCGGGCAGGAGTCGCCGATGCTTGTCAAGCTGATCATGAAATCAATCCACAAGCAGAACAAGCGCGAGATAAAGCATATCGGCTCAAAACGCTTCGGGGTCCAGTTTCTTCTGAAATCCATCTATACCAACAATGGACTTCTCTATTTCCACACCGAGTTGAAGAACACAAGCAACATCGCTTTCGACATCGACTATGTGAGTTTCAAGATTGTGGACAAGAAGGTTATCAAGCGTACTGCCATGCAGGAGCAGGTACTTGAACCGCTCCGTGCCCAGAACTATGTGACGGTGGTACATGGAAAGACCTCTGAAAGAACGGTGTTCGCTCTGGAGAAATTCACAATCCCCGACGACAAGCAGCTCGTTATTGAGGTCGCCGAGAAAGAGGGCGGCCGCCATCAGTCCTTTGTGGTCGATAATGAGGACATCGTGAGAGCAAACGTAATTGACGAACTTTCAATCCAGTAAACAAAAGCCTATGAAGAAGATTCTGACAATCTTCGCTGTGGCGGTGCTTTCTCTCTGCGGAGGGAAGGCATTTGCCCAGCGATGCCTCCCCGGGATGTCTGCGGTTGAAGTACGCGCCGATATGGTAAACGGTTTCTATACCGGCAGCTCCCGCAACTGCGGCTATAATATCGGAGTGTTCTACTCCGTCATCAAGGGCAACAACGCCAATACATGGTCTTTCGGCGGAGAGTATCTCCAAACCTATAAGCCATACGGCGAGAAAGGCCGCATCCCTGTTGCGCAGTTCACAGGTGAGGTCGGCTATAATCTCCATATCGTCAGCGACTATTCGCAGACTTTCCATCTCTACGGAGGTTTATCGGCACTTGCCGGATATGAGACAGTCAACTGGGGCAAACGGCTTTTGCCCGACGGCTCTACCATTCAGGCAGAAGACGCCTTCATCTATGGTGGTGCAGTAACATTGTCAGCAGATTTCTATCTCTCTGACCATGTGGCTCTCGGTGCGCACATCAAGGAGCGGTTTGTATTCGGCAATGACACGGGGCATTTCCTCTTTGCCTATGGCTTACACCTCAAATATCAGTTTTAGCCTATGCGATACACCAAGAATGACATCCGCAATATCCTGCTTACAGAGTTCATGGCGGCTCTCGGCGAAAAGCCGGTCAAGGCTTTCGAGGATATGAAGCTCTACTATGCGCCACAGCGCGACGACTCTGAGCCGATGCTGGTAGTCAATACCAACACAAACCGATGGTATGACCACGCCACCGACCAAAGCGGTGACATTATCGACCTTGCCGCCCTGAAGATGAACCCCAATCTCTATATGGATCCGCGGGACTTCATTCTGAAATATATGAACGAGTACGAGCAGGGCAAGGAACTTTCGGCAATGGCTCGTCGCCCGCTGGAGCCTATGGTTATCAGCCTCGATATAAAGAAGGTGAAGCTCACAGACTTTATGAAGGCTCTCGGTCAGGAACATCCGGTGGCAGCCAACGGCAATCTTCGGATATACAATGCTCCATACGATGACAAGCACGAGCCGACTATGGTAATCAACACCGAGACAAACCTATGGCGAGATACCAAGTCGGGCGCGTATGGCGGAATCTATGACCTCGCCTATGAGCTAACAGGCTCATGCAATATGTCGGAGTTGAACCTATACATCGCAGGGCAGATGGGTTACTTCGATAGAAAGAACGAGCGACAGGAGCAGAAGGTGGAACCTCCCAAACAGGAGCAGGAAACTGCCAAACCCAAACGGCAGATGCGCCTATGAATATCAACGAAATCCGGAAAATCTCGCTTGTCGAGTTCC